>JBHYFA010000024.1:0-32606 GCA_051859825.1 Schleiferiaceae bacterium | reverse complement strand
TGCCTTGTCCTCGAACTTTCTAGCCTAGACATTCCGACTTTATGGACAGACTCTAATTAGAGCTTGTCTAAAAAGTCAAAGTGGCTGAACTAGAAAGTTCGAGAGCGAGGCTTGCGAAAGTTAAAAATAATGAGCTTACCGAAGTAAGTGACTTTATTTTTAACTGAGCATAACGAAGCTATCGGACTTTATAGACAGACACTAATTAGTCATTTACGGATCAAACGTTTTTAGGCGTTGGTAATCTCTCACGAAGAAAAATTACAAACTTTCTAAAATCTCAAAAATCCGGCGGCTAATATACGTCAAGGAATAGAGAACCTTTAACATAAATTCGCAGTGTTATGCCAAGAAGTATGCCAATACAAAACAAAATCCCGAACGCCTCAAAAAAGTATGATTCTGCCAAGTCCTGTCTTAAGACTCAGATAGCTTCAAGCTGCGTTATTTAACTTTCTAAAACATGCGTTTGAAAACTATGGATAAGTTCTAATCAACTAAAGCTAATCTGAAACCAACTGTTGAACTGCGCTGAGTTGTTGACAATCGAAAACGTGTGGATGTTCGGCAATTTACAGGCAAATTAAAATAACTACCTCCTCGAATATTCAAGAAAAAAAACTATCTTTACCATGCTGAAAAAGATCGGTGTTTTCTAATAAAAAAACCTTCATAACTCACAAATCAACAATTCGTTATGATTGTCCGAGTTATTTCATACCGAAAAAATCAAATATGTTGAAATGAATAAATGGAAGTATCTTGCGGTTTACACTACACCAATTCTGGTAATTCTTTCTATTTACCTTCCTAGTTGGTGGTCTTTTACGGCTCTGATTGTGCTTTTCGGATTGGTTCCTGCTTTGGAATTATTCTCCTCCGCATCCACCGTAAACCTCAATGAAGAAGAGGAAAAACAGGTTCTTGCAGATCCAGTTTACGACTGGCTGCTGTACGGACTTGTTCCAACACAATTTGGCGTATTACTATACTTTCTCTTTAGCATGCAAAACGTCACTTCCACAGTAGAATGGGTGGGAAACATCACCGCTATGGGGTTGGCTTGTGGTGTGATTGGTATCAATGCAGCACACGAACTGGGTCATCGACTTACCAAGTATGAGCAAAACATGAGCAAGGCTTTATTGCTTACTTCATTATATATGCACTTTTTTATCGAACACAATCGCGGCCATCATAAAAACGTATCTACCGATGAAGACCCTTCTTCAGCTAGATATGGGGAAACACTCTTTGCGTTTCATCTGCGCTCCGTGGCTGGAACCTGGATATCCGCCTGGCGATTAGAAAAGAAACGTCTCCTCAACGAAGGATTATCCTTTTGGTCGTGGCATAACGAAATGCTGCGCTTTCAAATCTTGCAGTTGCTGTTCTTGACAATCATCGGCTGGATCTTTGGCTTGAAAATCCTCTTGGCTTTCATCGCTGCCGCGGTGATTGGGTTCTTACTTTTAGAAACGGTGAATTACATCGAGCACTACGGACTTCGTCGCCAGAAAAAAGGCGATCGCTACGAACGAACTCTGCCCGCTCACTCATGGAATTCCAATCACCCAATCGGACGCTTACTCTTACTCGAACTCTCCCGCCACTCCGACCACCACTACATCGCCAGCCGAAAATACCCACTACTGCGGCATCACGACAACAGTCCGCAAATGCCCACCGGATATCCCGGAATGATGCTGCTGGCGTTGATTCCACCATTATGGTTTAGGGTGATGCACCGGTTGATGAAGTAAATACTAAGGTTAAGCAGGAGCCTTCCGCACGGACACCTAGGTTTGTTAAGAGCAACATTGGGAATAGTCTCACCTCCTCCAATACACCACTGCCTTAGTCTGAAAAAAATCCTCCGAAAAAAAATCGGTTAAGGGAAAAACCTCAATGCGATCCTTATGAGCAGCGAGTTCTTCAGTTAAATCTCCTCCCTTGAGATAGAATATCCCATTGGCAAAACTCGAATGAATAGGCGCTTTGAAAAACTTGCCCTTAGTCCACGGCAAAAAGCGATCAAATGCCGTAACCGCCCTGCTTACGATGTAGTGAAATTGCCCCTTGACTTGCTCGGCGCGGGCGTGCTCGGCGGTGAGATTTTGCAGTCCGATACGCTCAGCAACCGCTTCCACTACTTTAATTTTTTTGCCTATAGAATCAACCAAATGAAACTGCACCTCGGGGAAAAGTATTGCCAAAGGAATACCGGGAAAACCACCTCCCGTGCCAATATCGAGCACCTTGGCTCCCGCAGGAAATTGAATTACCTTGGCAATACCCAAGGAATGCATTACATGACGCTCCATAAGATAATCGATATCCTTGCGGGAAATCACGTTGATGGCGGCATTCCATTCGCGGTAAAGCTCAGGTAAAGCATCAAACTGCTCTATCTGCTTTTCGGTAAGTGTAAAATAGTCTTGAGGATGCATCTTTTACCATGTTGGTTTTTTCCAGCGAAAAAAATTAGCAATCATTACCATACCTTGTATATGTATCAGAATAAGATCGAGCCACGGACCATACCAGCCTATTTTTCCTAAATCCCAAAAACGACTGAAACGATACGAAGCCACCGTGAGCATAATCATGTACACCACAAACATACCTAAGGCAAAGAACATGAACTCGGTAAACAACAAAACAATGCAGGCGAGAAAAAAACCGGCTTTACTCATTCCGTACAAGCCCAGCATAAATTTACTGGCAAAACGATAGTGCTTGCTCGCTTCCAAATGCCTGCGCTTCTGATTCCACCAATCTTTATATGTGGTTTTGGGTATGCTAAGAGTTTTGGCTTCGGGATGCGCCACCCAGGTAATTTTGGCGTAGGGCGCGGCGTGATTGACAAACAAATCATCATCGCCCATGGGAATATGCATGTGGTCGTAAAAACCTTTGCGCTTGAAAAACAAATCTTTGGTGTAGGCTAAATTCCTCCCCAATGCCATATAGGGGCGTCCGGCACTAGCGGCAGAAAAACCCATCAAGGCCGTTTGGAGAGTCTCCCAGCGAATGAAACTGTTGAGCAAGCCTTTTTCCGCCTCGTAATCACCGTAGCCCAAAACAACCTGTGCCGATCGAAAACCCGCTGCCATGCGCACAAGCCAATTAGGCGAATCGGGAACACAATCGGAGTCGGTAAGCACGAGATTATCGTATTTAGCCGCCTTTATCCCCAGAGTCAAGGCAAATTTTTTCCCGATATAAAAGCGATCATTATCTTCCACACGCACCACTTTAAGGTTGGGATAGCGCTTGGCAAAATTCTCCAACACCTCCTCCGTTTCATCGGTTGAACGATCGTTGACAGCCACCACCTCAAAATCTGGGTGATTCTGCGAAAACAACCTTGGCAACAACTTTTCCCAGTTTCGAGCTGCATTCCTCCCGCATACCACAACACTCACTCCTGAATCGGCTTCAAACTTTCTGCGAATGGGCTTAAAACGCAGCATCCGAATCAGAAAAAAAACCTGCACTAAGAAGAAAACCGAGGTTACTACCAATAAAAATAAAGAAATCCCGAACTGAATATTCACCGCGAACAATTATGTATTACTCTTCCTTTTCTATTGAAAAAAATCTGAGCAAAATTACAACCCTTTTTGGCCGTAAATTTGCACCTTTACAAGAAAAATTATTCTATGCTGCGTGTTAATAATCTCCTCTGGAGCTTTGTTCTTTTATCGTCTCAAGTTTTTGCGTTTGAATTTGACCCCGAAAAATTTGAATTAATAAACAAAGTCTATTACGACGGAATCCGAACCGTACGCATGTTTCCCACCAGCAACCCCCTTGACCTACCGATAATTCCCTTGCGAAACGGCGCCCTCGAAATGCATTTTGATGATATGTACGAAGGCGCTGCGGACTTTCACTATACCATCTTGCATTGTAATGCCGACTGGACGCCCTCCGACCTCCGCAAAGCCGATTACATCGACGGCTACCAAGAATATTTCATGTCGGACTTCCAGCATTCATTTAACACGTTTGTTCCCTACACCCACTTTCGTTTGCGTTTGCCAAACCGGGATATGAAATTCAAAATCAGTGGTAATTACCTACTTATCATTTTTGAAAAAGGTGCCGAGTATCCGGTTCTCACCCATCGCTTTATGGTCTATGAACCATTTACCACCGTGGAAGGCTTTATTCGCAGACCTACCCAACTGGACAGGATGGACACCCACCAGCAGTTGTTTTTCCGTATTAACCACCCTGGGTACGTAATCCCCGATCCGCAAAGAGATCTAAAGGTGACCGTTTTGCAAAACCAAGATTGGACAAAAGTGCTTACCAACCTAGAACCACAATTCATTGGAAACGACCAACTGATTTACGAGCGCGACCAAGGCAATTCTTTCCCCGGTGGTAATGAGTATCGCTTCTTCGACACCAAAAATCTGATGGTGCTCACGCAGAATGTTCGGAAAATCGACATCGACTCCATCTTCAACGTCTTCCTCGCCACCGATGCCCTGCGTTTTCGGAGTCCTTACGTGTACTGGGACGACATCAACGGAATGTACGTGGTACGAAGAGTTGACTCACCAAACGATCACACCTACGCCGATTATGCACTGGTCGATTTTCTGCTGGAAAGCCCTACCCGACTCCCCGGTGATGTATATGTGTTTGGAGAACTCAGTAGCTGGAAACTTCTCGATGAATTTAAACTCACCTACAATCCCGAACGCTTTGCCTATCAGGGGAAAATTCTGCTCAAACAGGGATACTACAACTACCATTACGTTACCGCCATCCCCAATGCCGACGGTTCAAAAATGCACGCCAGCCTCGATTTCACCGAAGGCAATAATTGGGAAACGGAAAATGCCTACCACGTCATGATCTACCACCGAGAAATTGGTATTCGCTATGACCGATTGGTAGGATACAAGTATTTTCAATCACAACCTTCTAACAGATAAACACCTATTTATATGCAAAAACTATTTTACGCCGTTCTCGCCTGGGGAGTATTGTTTTCAGGGCAAATTCAAGCTCAGAGTAAAAAAATCCCCGTAGCCATCGAACACGTTTGGGAACAGTATGTCTTCTATCCGCGCCAAAGCGTTCGAGGATTAAAATCACTCGCCAATGGAGAGCACTTTAGCACCAGTAAAAATAGCGGGAATACGTTTATGGTTTTGCGCAATTCGTACCAAACGGGCGATGTTGTGGACACCCTTTTCAGCAGCAAATGGCTTAGTAGTCCCATCGAAAAAGACATCAACGATTACGAAGTGAGCCCCGATGAACGCTTCATTCTCTTGTTTACGGAAAAAGAAGGCATCTACCGCTACAGCAGCAAAAGTGTGGTGTACGTTTTCGATAGAGAATTGAAAAAGCAGTACCTTATTAGTCCTGATAAAATTCAACTCCCCCGTGTTTCCCCCGACGCGAAGTATGTGTCATTTGTAAAAAACAACAACCTCTATCTCTACAACCTCTCCAACAACAGTGTGAAAGCCTTGACCGATGACGGAAAGAAAAATCACATCATCAATGGAGCTACCGACTGGGTATATGAGGAAGAGTTTCAGTTTGATTCCGGCTACGAATGGGCGCCCGACGGAAAGCACTTGGCCTTTTATCGCTTCGATGAAAGTGAGGTAAAAGAGTTTAGCATGGATGTTTTTGGCGATGGATTATATCCCACCCAAGAGAGATTCAAATATCCTAAAGCCGGAGAAGACAATGCCAAGGTTACTATTCATATTTTCTCACCGGAAAAGGGGTCCAAGCACGAAATCGCCATCCCGGGAAATCCCGAATACATTGGGCGAATCAAGTGGAGAAATAATCGCGAATTGGTGCTTTTCACCCTTAATCGTCACCAAAACGACCTGCAACTATTCAACCACGATGTGAGCAACCAAAAAACCGAACTTTGGTACCGAGAACAAGACGATGCCTTTGTGGAGATGGACGACAATCAAATCTTTTTAGAAGATGGGAGCCTTCTGCGCCTCAGTGCCAAAAACGGTTATTATCACATCTACCACATTACCGGTAAAAAGCAGCGCCAGTTAACTTCCGGGAAGTGGGACGTTACCGAGCTATATGGGTATAATCCTGAAAGCAAGCGCGTTTTCTTCCAAGCTGCCATGGACAATCCCATGAACAGAGGAATTTACTCTATTCCATTGACTGGCAGAGGGAAAATCCAGAATCTACACGAGGAGGAGGGTTGGAATACCGCCACTTTCAGTGATCAATGCATGTTTTTCATCCTTAATCACAGTAGAGTGCTGGATGCCAACACCTACAAGCTCTTCAAGGGCGACGGTACCCATATTCGTGATTTGGCAAAAAACAACCAAACCAATGAGGCGCTGAATTCCCGCTTTTTTCTCGGTGAGCACCGCTTTATGCAAATTCCCGGGGAAGATGGCACTCCGCTAAATGCCTACATGATTACTCCGCCCGCATTTGATTCTACCAAAACCTACCCCGTATTAATGTATGTGTATGGCGGTCCCGGTTCGCAAACGGTGAAAAACAGCTACGACGGGTTCAACTTTTTCTGGTATCAACATCTCGCGGCAAAAGGTTATATCGTTGTTTCGGTTGACAATAGAGGAACCGGTGCGCGTGGACGGGATTTCAAAAAAATCACCTACCAGCAATTGGGACATTACGAACTATTAGACCAAATAGCCGCCGCTCAGTGGCTGGGTAAACAGTCGTACGTGGATGCCAAAAGAATCGGTATTTGGGGTTGGAGTTACGGTGGATACATGTCGAGCTTGGGTATTACCAAAGGTGCCGATGTATTCAAAGCGGCCATTGCTGTGGCTCCCGTAACGACTTGGCGTTACTACAACACCATCTATACGGAGCGCTACATGCGTACGCCTCAGGAAAACCCCGACGGCTACGATTTGAATTCGCCTATCAATTACACCGAAAAAATCAAGGGTAAGTATCTACTCGTGCACGGTACGGCAGACGACAATGTTCACGTGCAAAATGCCATGCAAATGAGTCTTTCCCTCATCAATAACAACATTCCTTTTCAGCAATTTATGTATCCCGATCGCGATCACAGCATCGTTGGAGGGAAAACGCGTTTGCACCTCTACAACATGATGACGCGCTTCATCGAAGAGAATTTATAATTATTGCGAAAAACATCATCTTCATTTTATACCTTTGTGCCTTGTCAAAGGTAAAAGAATGCAGAGCGCCGCATCGCTATTTGAGAAACATCTTGCACAGCTAAAAATCAAGATGGAAGAGAACCGCCAGCTACTGGAGGAAAATCTTAACTTACAAAAAGCGCTGCAAGCCGAGCAGGAAAAAAACCGCGAATTAGACGCAGAACTAAAGTCGCTGCGTAAATTGCGCACCGTTGACAACCGCGCGGTGGCCTTGTCTTCAGCCAATGGCTCAAAACAAACCAAAGCGTGGATTGATAGACTGGTACAGGAAATCGACACCTGTTTGGAAACACTCAACCGATGATTTTGCGGTTTGAGTCTATGAAGTAAAAAAATGCGGAAATTCCGCGAGAATAATAATGATGTTATGGCCGGAGAGCCCATAAAAGTTGCCATTCAAATTCTCAACCGATCGTATCCGGTAACGGTGCGCCCGGAAGAAGAAGAATTGGTGCGGGAAGCCGGCAAAAGCATCCACGAACGCGTAAGTAAACTACAGCGCTCGTACAACATTGACCAGCCCCAAGACTTGCTGGCCATGGTAGCCATACAGCTTGCTACACGCGTGGCACAACTCACCCGTGAAAGACAAGAGGAGCACAAGGCAATTGTAGATTATTCTGAACGTTTTCAATTACTCATAGGCGACAATCTCGAAAAAACCGAGTAGTCCAAACAATGTGGCATCCCATACCCGCGTTATTCAACACATGTACTAAACTTAACAAGCATCTTCATAGGAAGATGGCTCAGGCGGAATAAAGCAGGCCTCACTCCGAAAGGAGGTTGCTTCAACCAGAGGAAACTTGACGTCGCTTGGAATCTTCCGAACCTGTCTATTTGAAGTTTAGACAGATGAATAACGCGGGGTTTTTACAAAAAGGTTTGTCCTTTTTATGGATTTTGAAATGAGAAAACGATACAAAAACAACAATGAGTAATATTATTATCGCAGGAGTCATCGGACTCGCGGGCGGAAGCATAATCACCTACTTGATTATAAAATTAGGTCTGAAAAATCAATCATCTGCCATCATCAAAGCCGCCGAAAAGGAAGCGGAAAATATCAAAAAAGATAAAATCGTTCAAGCCAAAGAAAAATTTCTCGAACTCAAAGAAGAACACGAGAAAAACATCAACAAACGTGAACGGAAAATTCAGGAAGTTGAAAAGCGAGCCCGAGATAAAGAAGCGCAAGTCAACAAAATGATGGAAGAAAACAGTCGGACCAAAAAGCAATACGAAAAGCAAATGGCCGACTTCGAACGCAAAAACGAAGGCCTCGATCGAAGACTGGAAGAAATCCAAAGCATTCGCGAAAATCACGTTAAGCAATTGGAGGTCATCAGCGGTCTTACCGCAGATGAAGCCAAAAACCAGTTGATGGAAAACCTCAAAGAGGAAATCAAAAGCCAGTCTGCCGCCTTCATCCAGCAAGCTACCGAGGAAGCCAAACTCACTGCTGCCAACGAAGCCCGAAAAATTGTGGTGCAAACCATCCAACGAGTGGGCACGGAGCAAGCGGTAGAAAATTCCGTTTCGGTATTCAACATCGAAAACGACGATGTAAAAGGACGCATCATTGGGCGCGAAGGAAGAAATATACGTGCCCTCGAAGCCGCCACCGGTGTAGAAATCATCGTGGACGACACCCCCGAAGCCATCATTCTTTCGTGCTTCGACCCCGTACGTAGAGAAATTGCCCGCTTATCGCTGCACCGCTTGGTTACCGACGGGCGCATTCATCCGGCTCGCATTGAAGAGGTGGTACACAAAGTCACCAAATCCATCGAGGAAGAAATCATCGAAACCGGTAAACGCACCATCATCGACCTAGGCATACACGGCTTACACCCTGAATTGGTGAAGATTGTTGGCCGCATGAAATACCGCAGCAGCTACGGCCAAAACCTCCTTCAACACAGTCGGGAGGTGGCCAATCTCAGCGCCATCATGGCAGCCGAACTCGGTTTGAACGTCAAACTCGCCAAACGCGCCGGTCTTCTCCACGACATTGGAAAAGTTCCCTCCGAAGAGAGTGAACTTCCCCACGCTATTTTAGGGATGAACTGGGCAGAGAAATATGGAGAAAAACCCGACGTGTGCAACGCCATCGGCGCCCACCACGACGAAATTGAAATGACCTCCCTCCTTTCACCCATCATTCAAGTCTGCGACGCCATTTCTGGTGCTCGCCCCGGCGCCCGTCGTCAGGTGATGGAAAGCTACGTGCAGCGATTAAAAGACCTTGAAAATCTAGCGATGAGCTACGCCGGTGTTACCAAAGCCTACGCTATCCAAGCGGGTAGAGAGCTGCGGATTATGGTAGAAAGTGAAAAGATTGATGACAAGAAGGCCGCGGAAATCTCGTACGATGTGAGTCAGCGTATTCAGAATGAGATGACCTATCCGGGACATGTGAGGGTTACGGTGATAAGGGAGACGCGCGCAGTCAACGTCGCACGTTAATTTATGGCTGTCTCTTAAGCCCAATGGCGGCGTTATGCTAAATTGAAAACCTTGTCATTTACATCAGATTTTCAATTTAGTATGCCTTGCTCTCGGACTTACTAGAGCAGCCATTTTTAGATTATTAAAAAATGGCTGTTTGATCATTTTTTCATTATTGAAAACCTCGTTGATACTGTTCCACGGAATAATACTTTTCCCAAAAGAGTTTTTGATTTTTTTACCTTGAAGAATCGACCCGATTGCCTTACTTTTGTGCCCCGATTATACAATAAGAAAAAATATTATGGCGGAATTTGAATTGATTATGCCCAAAATGGGTGAAAGCGTTGCCGAAGCTACCATCACCCGTTGGTTGAAAGAAGAAGGCGAAAGCATTGATCTTGAAGAAAGTGTATTAGAAATTGCCACTGATAAAGTTGACTCTGAAGTTCCCTCTCCCGTGGAAGGCGTATTGAAGAAGAAGCTTTTCAACGTGGATGATGTTGTACAAGTGGGTGCGCCTATCGCCATAATCGAAATTGCCGGTGAAGGATCAGGACAAACTACCGAAGCCGCCCCAGCCGCAGTTGAAGCCGCCCCAGCAGTAGAACAAGTTGCCGCTAGTGTAGCTGCTGCCGTAGAAACCACCGGTACCACCATGGAAATTCCCGCACGTACCGCCGAAGGAAAATTCTACTCGCCACTCGTTAGAAGCATAGCTCAAGAGGAAGGAATCAGTTTGGAGGAGCTAGACCAAATTACCGGTACAGGCAGCGAAGGTCGAGTAACCAAAAGCGATATATTAAAATACGTAGAAACCCGCACCAAAGGAGCTCCGGTGGCAAGTGCGGCCACAGCGGCAGCACCCGCTCCCGCAGCAGCGCCAGAAGCTTCGAGCAGAGCCACACCAGCTCCTGCACCCGCCACCCGCACCGCTCCACCGGTACAAATCCGTCCGGGCGATGAAATCATCGAAATGGATCGCATGCGTAAGATCATCGCTGAAAACATGGTGATGTCGAAGCATGTTTCCCCACACGTAACGAGTTTTGTGGAAGCCGACGTTACCAATATCGTAATGTGGCGCGATAAAGTTAAAAATCAATTCCTCAAGGAAAAAGGCGAAAAGCTCACCTTCACCCCAATTTTCATCGAGGCCATTGTTAAAGCCATTCAGGACTTCCCAATGATCAACATTTCCGTAGATGGAAATAATATCATCAAGAGAAAAGACATCAATATTGGAATGGCTACGGCTCTTCCGAGTGGAAACCTCATTGTTCCGGTAATTAAAAATGCCGATGAACTAAACATTGTGGGGCTTACCAAAAGAGTGAACGATTTAGCTAATCGTGCGCGAAACAACAAACTCGGCTCCGACGATATCCAAGGAGGAACCTACACCATTTCAAATGTAGGTAGTTTTGGAAACCTTATGGGTACTCCAATTATTCCTCAGCCGCAAGTAGCAATCATGGCCGTGGGAGCAATTAAGAAAAAGCCCGTGGTATTAGAAACGCCTCACGGAGACGTTATCGCCGTGCGTCACATGATGTTCCTATCTCACTCGTACGACCACCGCGTGGTTGACGGTGCTTTGGGAGGAATGTTTGTTCGCCGCGTAGCCGACTACCTCGAGCAGTTCGACCCTAACCGTGAGGCATAACATTTGCCTGCGAGAAATCACATATTAATATGAATCTACCGACCTCCGATAATCATATCCGGGGTCGGTTTTTTACTTTTTATCATGCCCATTAAACTTCAGCGCCCACTCTGCGTCTTCGATTTAGAAACCACTGGTGTAAATGTCACTTCCGACCGCATCGTGGAAATTGCCATCGTAAAAATCCATCCCGATGGCAAAGAAGAAAAGCGTCGTTGGATTATCAATCCCGAGCGGACTATTCCCCAAGAAGTGATAGACATTCACGGTATTACCAACGAAATGGTGGCCAATGCTCCAACTTTCAAGCAGGCAGGACACGAAATCTTGCAATTCATCGGCAATAGCGACTTAGGTGGCTACAACTGCAATAAATTCGATGTCCCCTTGTTCGTGGAAGAATGCATGCGTAATGGGTTTGATTTCGATTTAGAAAAACGTCTGGTAGTGGATGTGCAGAACATCTTCCATCGCATGGAGCAACGTACGCTCAGTGCGGCCTATAAATTTTACTGCGATAAGAGTTTGGAAAACGCCCACAGTGCCGAAGCCGATACCATTGCTACTTGGGAAGTATTACAAGCCCAGGTAGAGCGCTACCCCGAAGTGAAAGGCGATGTTCCCTTTCTCGCTGAATTTTCAAACAGACAAAACATCGCCGACGTTGCGGGATTTATTGCCTATAACGACAAGAACGAAGAAATTTTCACCTTCGGGAAATACAAAAACCAAAAAGTAGAAGACGTTTTGAAAAAGGACCAAGGCTACTACAGTTGGATTCAAAACGCCGATTTTCCGCTTTACACCAAAAAGATTTTGACCAAAATCAAATTACGCAGTGCTAATCTTCTAGGATAATGAAAATAATTTGTATTGGTCGCAATTACGCCGACCACGCCAAGGAACTAAACAACGCCGTACCCAAAGAACCGGTTGTATTTCTCAAACCCGATACGGCGGTAATAAAAAACGGTGATAGCTTTTATTTACCCTCCTTTTCCAATGATGTGCATTTTGAAGCTGAGTTAGTGGTACGCATCAACAGGATGGGAAAACACATCAAGCCGGAGTTTGCTCATAAGTACTACAAAGAAATAACGGTGGGGGTTGACTTCACCGCTCGTGACGTGCAGCAAGAACTCAAAAGCAAGGGACTTCCGTGGGAAAAAGCCAAGGCCTTTGACGGTTCGGCGGCAGTAGGTGATTTTGTTGATGTACAGGAAATGGGCTATGATGTTCAAGATTTACACTTTACTTTGTTAAAAAATAATCAGGTGATGCAAAAGGGGCATACCGCGAACATGATGTTTAGTGTTGACCAAATCATCAGCTACGTTTCCAGCTTTATCACACTGAAAGTGGGCGACTTAGTATTCACTGGCACGCCCGCTGGTGTTGGAAAAGTAGAAGTTGGCGACGAATTGAAATTGCAGCTCGAAACCGATAACTTATTAAAAGTGGTCGTTAAATAAACAAAAGTGGTCGGATTTAAAATTGAAACTGTCGTGTAACCAAATTTTGTTTTATATTTGGGGTTTGAATACGAACACTTTGTGTTAACCGAATTCACTATTTACTCTCTTAAAATCCGTGATGATATAACTCACTGTTATTCAACACCTAACTAACAAATCGTATGATGAAGAGATTTTTACTTTTTGTATTTTTCATCGGGTATTCTTCGTTTACCCAAGCACAGATTATTGATACCATTCTGGAAGAACGCTTTGATGTATTGCCTATTTTAGATACGACCTATAATGTACCTAACACAGGATTTACATTGCCGGCAGGTTTAACATGGAATGTGTTTGACTCTATTCCTTTAGCGCCATCTGCTCCTAACAGTTATAGAGCTAGGGGTGCTTCTAGTCCTGGAGTAGTTCGCTGGGAAACGCCCGTTCTTGACTTTAGTGGAAAAACCTTCATTACCATGCGTTTTAAGCATATAGCAAAAACGCATTTAACTGATCGCGCTCGGATTTACGTATCAAAAGACGGAGGATTGACGTACGAGCAAATCATAACGAATCCTACAAATCCGAATAAAAATGCGGATTATCTTGGAACTTCACCTAATTATGAGCAAAATGACTATTTTAATGAACTATCCTATCCTGCTCCGCCAAATCAAGCCCCGGGTAATCCGTCTTGGGGTGGTGCATCAACCTCTCAGAATCCCAATGACGTAATTTGGCCTTCGAATGATTGGTGGGTTGAAGAAGTATTTGACTTATCGAATTTATTAGGAGATACCACAACGAATCAATCGAATGTTGTATTTCGCTTTAGTCATGAGTTTCCCACAGTAGGTGCATTCGTGCCCCAGCCCGCCTTCATGCCCGGTTGGTTCATTGATGATTTATTCTTGATTGGATCCAATTGTGAATTGGAGGATCCGGTTATTTCGTTTAATATTACTCCACCTATAAACAACCAACCAACTGGCCTTCAACCTTGTGATGGTAGCTTCCCAATTTCTTTAAATGCTACGGATAATATTGCCATAGACTCCGTAGAATTATGGTATCGCTACAATGGTGGCCCATGGAATATGCGAGTAATGGCCAATGTTTTTGGAGATAGGTATGTAGACACCATTCCCAATACCGTGAATGGGGACACCATTGAATGGTACGTCCGTGCGTTCGACGTTTCGTGTCCAAATAGCACACGGCGCCCTGTAGATACAAATCAATTTTACACCTTTTGGATTGGCGATATGCCTCCACAAAAGTGCGGACCTTGGTACACCTGTCAGTCTATATCAGTTCCAACGATTATTACTACCCTCCCCTGGGTAGTTGACTTCCAAGGACCAGAGTGGGTTCCTGGTACTGGTGACGGTACTGCTGGAGCCAATCACCGGGGGAATATGCCTTTAGCTCAGGGTAATCAGGATTGGGGTGTAGTACCTCCCCTATCATCAGGATTTTTCGGCTGGTCGGTGCGGCAAGGCTCAACCCCTACTTTACTAACAGGCCCTAATGTTGACAACACGCTCAGAAATTCAAGTGGTAAATACCTTTTTGCCCCGCCTACGCAGGGTACCGGTTTCCAACAAACAAATTTGACTTCGCATTGTGTGGAAGTCCCTGCGGATAGCTGTCTTTATGTAGAGTTTTTCTATTATATGTACGGTGAAAACGTGCAAACTTTGCGCTTCGATATTGATACAGGTTCAATGACCGAAGCATGGGACGTTGGTGTTTGGGAAATCAGTGGGCAGCAGCAAACCGGGCCTAATGAGCCATGGAGAAGAGCATTTATTCCACTAGGTCCTGAATACTCAGGCAAAACCTTACGCTTCCGTTGGAATGCTACGCGTTTAGGAAATAACCCTCGCGGAGATATTGCTATCGACGATATCCGTGTAGATTATGCCGTTCCAAACGATGTTGAAGCCACCCTACTTACTCGTCCTATCGGTCAAGGTTGTAATTTCTCAAACAACGAACCTGTGACTATGATAGTGCAAAACATTGGTTGTAACGACGCAGTTAATATTCCTGTTGCTTACAATATAAATGGAGGTGCGCCGGTTTGGGACACCATTCCTGGTCCTATTGAAATGGGCGATACTGTTCATTTCACCTTCTCACAAGGGGCAAACGTTTTGGCCATAGGTACCTACGAGTTTAAGGCTTGGACTTCCTTATCTGGAGACCCAACACCTGCCAACGACACAACCAATACCGTTACTGTTACCACTGTGCCCATCATCTCTACCTTCCCTCATGTTCTAGATTTTGATGGTCCGGGTAATAATCCAGGTAACGGAACATTCGCCAATCCGGGTACAATTTCAACCACCGATTGGAATCGTATTCCAGACCCTACTGCTACTGGAGCATCTGGATACGCATGGATGGTGGGCGAAGGTATGACTCCAACCATCGGAACAGGTCCATTTACCGATGTTTCTGGTTTTGGAAACTATCTATATTGTGAAGCGGACTTTGGAAATGCATCAACTCCGAGTTTCTTTGAATCAAATTGTTTTGATATTTCGGGTCTTGCTAACCCAATTTTTGATCTTTTCTATCACGGTCACTTTGGGGCTAATGCATTCGACTCGCTATGTATCAACGTCCTTACTGACGATGGCTGGCAGACTCCCCCTCAGGGAAGAATCACCAACTTTACTCAGAATGACGAACTAGACCCATGGACGTATCGTGCTTTTGATTTATCACCTTATGCATCTTTTGATAAAATAAAAATTCGCGTTGCGGCTTATCGCAGAACAGGTGGTAATCTGGCGGATGTAGCGATTGATAATTTAGCGGTTTACAATAGAATTGCGCAAGATGCAGGTATTGTAAACATCCAGCCTCCGGGCTTGGGACTTCCGCTGGCAGTGAATCCGCTACCAACCGTACACATTCGCAACTACGGGTCTTCCAACTTAACCAGTGTACCCGTTATTTTAGAAGTTACGCCACTCTGCGGAACCAATCAAGGTGTCACTACGACGTATAACGCGACCGCTACCGTTAACATCGCCCCGGGTGCTGTAGGAACATGGCAATTCCCTGCGAGTACAAACATCGTGTGGCCTGAGGGACGCTTCGAATTGTGCGCACGTACCAACATCTCTGCGGATGTAAACACCTTTAACGATAACTTCTGCAAATACACCACAGGATTTGGCACCAAAACCATTCCTTGGTCTGATGACTTCGACGATTGTGATCACTCTTCACAAGGTTGGTTTGCCGCTGCTGGTGGTAAGCTAAATTGGGAAGTAGGAACGCCCACTTTTGGAACCATGAGTGCAGCAAGTGCGCCAAACGCATTCTTCACCAACCTCAGTGGACCATATTACCCTAATACTTCCGAGTTCTTACGTTTGCCACTTATCGATGGTTTTGACACCGTTGTAAACGCCAATCTTTCATTCTCTCAATTCATGCTTTCACCAACGCAACATGGTGGACGTTTAGAGACCTTTGAAGCAGGTTCTTGGAGAGCACTAGGTTCGGTAGATGCAATAGGTGTTGGAATCAACTGGCACTCTCAACCACCTGTAGGTATTGCAAGTACTACATTGTTTAATGGGCCTGGCTGGGTTGCCAATACCGGAGGATGGATTACTTCATCTTATCCGCTATTCGACTATAATTTCTTCCCTGGAACAATACAGTTGCGCTATCACTGGAAAAGTACAAGCTCTCCTGCCCCAGGTGCAGGATGGGGTATTGATAACTTTGAAATCATCATTCCTCCGCAGAATAGCGCAGCACCCGTATCCGTAAGACCGGTGAATAATATTGTTTTCCCATTCGTGGATCAAACAATTCAAGTAACCATTGAAAATACCGGAGAAAAAGTACTTGATAGCTGCAAATTAGCGGTGAGTTTTGATGGAGGTGTAACTTACGGTAACGAATATTGGTACACCTTTAACCCTCCTTTGGTAAAAGGAAGAAGATCCACAGTCCTCTACCCGGATGTTTGGCCAAGTCCTTCCCCAGGAAACTACGTACTCTGTGCGGCTACCAGTCGTCCAAACAACAAACAAGACAATTTCCCAACAGACGATACGTTATGCATGCCTTCTTTTGCACTACCTGAAATTGATTTAGCGCTAGAAACAAATAATGAGTACTGTAACGATTTCGAAAACCCTAACGTCTTCAATTTCGCCGCATTGAGAACGGATTTTGGAAATGAGATACCATCTTGGGAATTAGGAACACCTGCACAAGCCCCTATTACTGGAGCGCACTCAGGTACGAATGCATGGATGACGAAATTGGACAGTAACTATTTCTCAAGAGATAAATCAATCTTAGTAACACCTGCTTTTATTCTTGACTCGAATAATAATACAACGTACGAGATGACGTTCTACCATAACTATAAAACAGAACGAAATCACGACGGAGGTAATGTTGAGTTCTCTCAAGATGGTGGGCAAACGTGGGGAGTATTGGGTACTTTTAACCCAACACCTGACACTTCGTATCGCTGGTATGGGGCTCCTTTTGTTTTTGCACTTGACAACTCCCGTCCGGGATGGACTGGAAGCACTAACGGGTGGGAATTCCGACGCCTACGCTTCTGCTTTGATATTGGAGGACAAACTATCTTCCGATTCCGTTTTGGTTCAGACAATAACATTGAAGATGCGGGTTGGGCAATTGACGACTTCTGCTTGCGCGAAGTAAATGAAGATTGTGATGTATCCGTAGGTACTGAAATATTCGATGCTGAAGAGTTTATGTTTGCTCCTCCTGTACCGAATCCGGCTAATGCTCTAACCTATATCGCCTACAAACTACCGCGTAGTGGTGATGTAAGGGTGAGAATTACCAACCTTCTCGGACAAACTCTATTCAATGAGATTAGTCATAAAAACCAAGGTGTTGGACAGACCAACTTCGATGTGTCTAGCTGGAGAAGCGGTGCCTACATCATTACCATGGAGTATGAGGGCAAAACCTATACTGCTAAGCTGATGGTTGCTAAATAAAATGGCAGCTTTCAAGTAAATTTGTCAGAAAAAGCCTCCCTAGGGAGGCTTTTTTTATGCCGTTTTGTCAAGCATTTGGGATGGAACAGCCTTTGACAAAGCTGGGAAAAATTGACTCACATGACTACGCACAACTTTACCATTAAAACACAGCAGATTCTGCAAAACGCGCAGGTTCTCGCAAATCAATACGAAAATCAGGCAATAGAAAACATCCATCTATTGCATTCCATTTTTGAGAATGACAACGATGTCGTTCCTTTCATTTTATCAAAAATAGGCATACCTTCTGCCGTACTCAAGCAAGCAGTGGAGCGCAATGTACAGTCGCTACCTAAAGTAAAAGGCGGTGAGAGCTACTTTTCACGTGGAGCCGCCGATGCTATATCCAAAGCCCAAGCTGAAGCCAAGAAAAATGGGGACGATTTTGTAGCAGTTGAACATCTCTTTCTGGGGATTTTCCTCGCGGGCGATGAGGCTTCGAGAATATTAAAAGATGCCGGGGTAAAGGAAAAAGAACTCAAACAAGCTATTACCGAAATGCGCAAAGGAAGTAAAGTGCAAAGCTCCTCCGCCGAAGAAACCTATAATGCACTCAATAAATACGCGAAAAACCTCAACCAACTTGCTAAAGAAGGCAAGCTGGATCCCGTAATTGGTAGAGAAGAAGAAATCCGCCGCGTACTACAGATTCTTTCACGCCGTACGAAAAACAACCCCATCCTCATTGGTGAACCAGGCGTCGGAAAAACCGCCATCGCCGAAGGTATGGCGCACCGCATTATCAACGGCGATGTACCGGAAAATCTAAAAGACAAAACCATCTTTGCCCTGGATATGGGAGCGCTTATCGCCGGTGCAAAATACAAAGGTGAATTTGAAGAACGTCTCAAAGCCGTAGTGAAAGAAGTCACCTCCGATGATGGAAACATCATCCTCTTCATCGACGAGATTCACACCCTCGTGGGAGCCGGCGGTGGCGAAGGCGCAATGGATGCCGCCAACATCCTCAAACCCGCATTAGCCAGAGGAGAACTCCGAGCAGTAGGCGCCACTACCCTAGCAGAGTATCAGAAGTACTTTGAAAAAGACAAAGCCCTCGAACGTCGATTCCAGAAGGTTTTGGTGGAAGAACCTGATAATGAATCCGCCATTTCCATTTTGCGTGGCATCAAGGAAAAATACGAAACCCACCACAAAGTGCGCATCCTCGACGAAGCCATCATTGCCTCGGTGGAGCTTTCACAACGCTATATCGTAGATCGCTTTCTTCCTGATAAGGCCATCGACCTTATTGATGAGGCGGCCTCAAGACTGCGCTTAGAAATCAACTCCAAACCCGAGGAAATCGACGTACTCGATCGAAAAATCCGGCAGTTGGAAATTGAACAAGCCGCAATCAAACGCGAGAAGGACGAGAAAAAATTGGCCGTGATTCGCGAGGAATTAGCCAATCTTAACGAAAAACGCAATGCCCTCAACGCCCGCTGGGAAGGCGAAAAGTCACAGGTAGATCAATTGCAAAAAATCAAAGAAGAGATCGAAGGACTGCGACTGGAGGCCGATCGTGCGGAAAGAGAAGGTGATTACGCCAAAGTTGCCGAGTTGCGCTACGGAAAAATTCAGGAAGCACAGAATCGTCAGAAGGATTTGGAAGAAAAACTCAAAGCCCAAGACACCGGCAGAATGATCAAGGAAGAAGTGAATGCCGAGGATATTGCGGAAATCGTTTCCCGTTGGACCGGCATTCCCGTGCAGAAAATGCTGCAAAGCGAACGCGAAAAACTCCTTCATCTGGAAGACTTCCTCCGCAAGCGCGTGGTTGGACAAGAAGAAGCGTTATTGGCCGTTTCTGAAGCCGTGCGCCGCAGTAGAGCCGGATTGCAAGACGAAAACCGTCCGATTGGTTCATTCATTTTCATGGGAACGACCGGCGTAGGAAAAACCGAACTCGCCAAAGCACTCGCCGAATACCTCTTCAATGATGAAAAGGCCATGGTTCGCATTGATATGAGCGAATATCAAGAGCGCCACGCAGTAAGCCGTCTCATCGGTTCGCCACCGGGATACGTAGGATACGATGAAGGCGGGCAACTCACCGAGGCTGTAAGACATCGTCCATATTCGGTTGTGCTTTTCGACGAAATAGAGAAAGCCCACCCCGACGTGTTCAACACCCTACTCCAAGTCCTCGACGACGGTAGATTAACCGACAATAAAGGACGTACCGTAAACTTCAAAAACACCATCATTATCATGACCTCCAACTTAGGTTCGGAAAAATTGGGGAGTTTATTGGACAACATTGATGAGGAAAATCGCTACGCGCGCTTGGAAATGGCACGTGAAGAAATCATTGGCGTTCTCAAGCAGCACATGCGTCCGGAATTTGTCAATCGCATTGATGAAACCGTCATTTTTGCACCATTAGGCGAAGGACAAATGGAGAGCATCGTTCGCATCCAACTCGAGCACCTCAAAGCTCAGCTAAAGAAAAATCATATCGAAATGGAAGCATCACCCGAAGCCGTGAGCTACCTCGCGAAAGTGGGTTACGACCCTCAATACGGTGCCCGCCCCATCAAGCGCACCATCATCAAACGCGTTACCAACGAGCTTTCCAAAGAAATCCTCAAAGGAAATATCGGTCCGGATAGTGCGGTATTGCTCGACCATGATGGTAAAGAGTTGGTTTTTAAGACAGCCGAGGTTTAAATAATGTCTGTCCATAAAGTGCAAGTGGCTGCTCTAGAAAGTTCGAGAGCGAGGCTTGCGATAATTGAAAATCAAGGAGTCCCGACAAGCCTTTGTCGGGATGACTGGATTTTCAATTGAGCATAACGAAGCTATCGGACTTTATAGACAGACACTAAGTATTGCAAAAAGCCCTTGTAATTAACTATTCATAGAAAAATTGATAAACGTTAATTTCACAAGGACTTTTTGTAGTTAAGGCGATATGAGATACATTTGCAACTTGATTGAGATTAAGCATACCAAACATGTATCTCACGACTACTTACTTCATCAAACCATTTTGAAATTTTGTACCAATGAGCGATTTTGAGCACAACGACCAGGATGAGATTCATTCAAATGTATTACGTGCCGGACGTAGAACGTACTTTTTCGATGTTCGTTCCACCCGTGCCGACGATTACTATCTGACCATCACCGAAAGTAAAAAGTTTACCAACGAAAGAGGGGAAAGCTATTTCAAAAAACACAAAATTTACCTTTACAAAGAAGACTTTGCTGGCTTCATGGAAATGCTAAAGGAATCTACCGATTTCATCATTGCCGAAAAAGGTGAAGAAGTGATCTCCGAACGTCACGATCCAAACTACGTAAGAGAAGAAGACACTAAAGTTAACACCTATACGGACGTTAACTTCGAGGACATCTAATGTGAACGGAGGATTCTAAAGTTCGATCACAGTTATTGTGTCAGGAAGCTTACTTCCTCAGCAAAGTTTGACTTTCTTATTTTCGTTAGGCCCTTCTGAGAATGGCTTCAAAGAATCAATAGGTTTGATACACCCATCAAACCTATTTTTTTTGTAAGGGCTGTTGTGTTATAAATGCTTTTTCGCATTTTCAAGCGTTTTAAACCATCATCACTCCAAGACTAGCATAAAGTGAAAAAAGAAGCTAACTTTATGGAATACTAGAAGGCGAAAATAGCTGTTACACAAAGAACACGAAGAATCCACAAAGTTGCACAAAGATTTGCAATGCAATGTATTCAACTTCGTGAAACTTTGTGACTCCTTTGAGAACTTTGTGTAACAATTCAAACGACTTAGATGGAATTTCAACATGTGGAAAAAAATACTCCGATTGCCAAAATTCAACCTGCTAAATTTGTATTTTTGTCGGAACAATAGAAGAAACTATAATGGGTAAAATAATTGCGGTTGCCAATCAAAAAGGGGGAGTAGGAAAAACTACAACCTCAGTAAACCTAGCTGCCAGCTTGGGGGTATTAGAAAAAAAAGTTCTAATTATTGACGCTGATCCGCAGGCAAATGCCACTTCAAACTTAGGCATCGACCCTGATAATGTGACGCAGGGAACCTATCAAGTAATCGAGCACGAATGCAAACCTCAAGACGTAATCCTCAAGAGTACCTCACCCAATGTTGACGTGATTGCGGCGCATGTTGACTTGGTAGCGGTTGAGATTGAACTGGTGGATAAGCATCAGAGGGAATACATGCTGAAAAAAGCCATTCAATCGCTGCGTGATGATTACGACTATATCATTATTGATTGTGCCCCTTCGCTTGGGTTGATTACGGTGAATGCGCTTACTGCTGCCGACTCCGTTTTGGTACCCATTCAGTGTGAATACTTTGCCCTCGAAGGATTAGGCAAACTGCTCAATACCATCCGCAGTATTCAAAACCTGCACAACCCCGACTTAGACATTGAGGGTTTACTGCTCACCATGTACGATCAGCGGCTGCGGCTCTCCAACCAAGTTGTTGACGAAGTGAGAACACACTTTGGAGATATGGTTTTCAGCACCATGATTCACCGCAATGTTCGGGTAAGCGAGGCGCCTAGTTTTGGCGAGAGTATTGTAATGTACGACGCATCATCGAAGGGAGCATTGAACTACCTAAAACTCGCTAAAGAACTCCTGAAAAGAAATCAGCAAGAAGCAAAAGCTCAGGCTTAATACATATTTTACCTAAATTCGACACACAATCATGGCTCAAAAGCGCGCAGCATTAGGAAAAGGTTTAGCAGCACTATTGAAAGACCCACAAACCCAATCGGCCAACGATCCGGGCGGACGTGAAGTGATATCGGCCACCTCCATGATTGATGTCAACGATATTGAACCCAACCCCTACCAGCCAAGAATCCACTTTGCTCGCGAGCAGCTGGAAGAACTGGCAGCCTCCATCAATCAGTTGGGAATCATTCAACCCATAACCGTTCGGAAAACTTCGGGCGGCAAATTTCAAATCATTTCCGGCGAACGTCGCTGGCGTGCATCAAAAATGGCCGGACTATCGGAGGTTCCCGCCTACGTTAGACTGGCGGATGACCAAGGCATGCTGGAAATGGCGCTTGTGGAAAACATTCAGCGCGAAGACCTCGATGCCATCGAAATGGCAATTAGCTACAAACGACTTATCGACGAATGTAATCTCACGCAGGAGGAAATGAGTGAGCGAATTGGTAAAAAAAGAAGTACCGTAACCAACTACCTTCGTTTACTCAAGCTCCCTCCGATTATTCAAGCCGGAATCCGCGATCGGATGCTCGGAATGGGCCACGCCCGCGCACTAGTAAATCTCGAAGATGAAGGTTTACAACTCGATATTTACAAAGACATTATTGCCCAAGACCTTTCGGTTCGTCAAGTAGAAGAAAAAGTGCGTGCCGGTAAAGATCCTAAGCCCGAAAAATCACGGACAAAACAAAAAGTACAGTTGCCGGAAGCCCACCGTAAACTTCAGAGTCAGCTCGAAAATTTCCTGGGCAGCAAGGTAAATATTTCTCGCAGCAGCAACGGTAGAGGAAAGGTTACCATCAACTTTACCAGCGACGACGACCTGAGTAGAATAGTAGAAATTCTCAATAAATAAGTGTGTTCCGGCCTATACTGACCTCCTTCTCCGCATCTGTCGCAAAGGCTTCATCATTCATTTGGCCCAAGCTGGCCATTATTGTTATCATTTTCTCATTCAACCCTATCCAAGCGCAAGTTGATACTACGGAGACCATTGCCCTTGATTCTGCGGGGAGTGTTGCGCGTCAAGACACCATTATTCTTAAACCGCAAAAAACACATTCGCCCAGAAAAGCCGTTTTTTTATCAATGGCTTTACCGGGTGCCGGCCAAGTGTATAACCGTAAATACTGGAAAGTAATCCCTATTTACGGTGCATTGGGTTCAACCATTTTCTTTGCAATTGAAAATCACCGGCAATACAACGAGTTTTGGAACGCCTTCCTCACCCGAATTGATACTAATTCCAATAAAGTCCCCGACCGATTTGAAGGAATTTATACAGAAAGTCAGCTCATTTCCCTCATCAATCAAAGACTCAATCAGCGCGATTTGATGATTATCCTAGCCGTGGTCTCCTACGCTGTACAACTGGTTGATGCTTACGTAGATGCCCACCTTTTCACCTACGACATTTCCGATAATCTGACTTTAGAATGGAGACCTAGCGTGCAAATCCCCACCCATTTTAACACCTCAAGTGTAGGAGTACAAACCAAATTGACGCTCGATAATCGAAATAAAAAGAAGCGACAAATACTCGCAACACAAAAATTGCAGTAATTTCACCTCCACAAAACACACTAATTCAGCATTATGAACATCGCAATTATTGGATACGGAAAAATGGGTAAAACCATTGAAGGCATTGCCAAGGAAAGGGGGCATAGCATCGTTTATGCTTCAAGCGAAATGTTGATGACAACCAGAGATATTGAGCGTGCAGACGTGGCTATTGAGTTTACCCAACCCGAATCGGCGGTAGATAATATTTTACTCTGTGCCGAAGCCGGAATTCCCGTGGTGAGTGGCACTACCGGCTGGCTAAGTCGTTGGGATCAAGTGTGTAGAGAAGTAAATAAATTCCACGGAAGCTTCTTCTATGCCAGCAATTTTAGTCTTGGCGTAAACCTGTTTTTTGAACTCAATCGCCAGCTCGCTAAAATGATGAGCAAACACAACGACTATACCGCCGCTATGACGGAGATTCATCACGTTCATAAAAAAGACGCCCCCAGTGGAACAGCCATTAGTCTGGCTGAGGGAATCATCGATGAACACCCTGACTACAGAAAATGGATTTTGGGAAAACAAGCCGAGAAGGGAAGTTTGCCAATAGAGGATATCCGCGAAGGTGAAGTGCCCGGAACACACATTATTCGCTACACGTCCGAATATGATAAAATTCAAATCGAACACGAGGCTTTTGGCCGCATGGGCTTCGCTACCGGAGCGGTTATCGCTGCCGAATGGTTACCGGGAAAAGTCGGTATTTGGGGCATGAAAGACTTACTAGATATTGCATAACAGCACCATAAAAAAATAGATTACCAATGGATTTACAAGGTTTTGCAGGTTATTTCCTCGCTATACAGATTATCAGTTTTGTCTTTACTGTAAAATTTTACATTGCAGCCGGATACAAATGGTGGGAAGCTGCCATTCCCGTTTACAAAACGGTTATTCTTTTAAAAATCATCCAACGTCCCGTGTGGTGGCTGCCTCTGTTTTTGGTGCCGGTAATCAACAATGTAATGGCCATAATTGCGGCCTACGAACTGCTTTACAGATTTGGGTTTAAAAAGACCTATCACACCGTTATTACCATTATCACTTTCGGACTTTACATGGGTTATCTCAGCTTTAGTTCGTCTCTGAAGTTAGAAGAAAAAGATAGCGTAGACATCAAGAAGCGCTTAGGAGAGACCATTCCCGCGCTGATTTTTGCGGTGGTTGTAGCCAGTGTAATTCGCTTCTTCACCTTTGAAGCCTATACGATTCCCACCCCTTCCATGGAAAAATCGATGATGGTTGGCGATTTTCTCTTTGTGAGCAAAATGCATTACGGTACGCGAATGCCCACTACTCCCCTAGCCATTCCCTTGATGCACGATAGAATTCCGTTGTTAGGCGTTCCGAGTTACTTGAGCTGGTTTGAACTCCCCTACGTGCGCTTGCCAAAACTCCAATCCATCAAGCGCAACGAACCCTTCGTATTCAATTACCCGATGGATACGCACGCTCCCCTCGACAAGAGGATGAACTACGTGAAGCGCTGTGTGGGGATTCCGGGCGACTCCTTGGAAATCCGCGATCAAGTGCTTTACATTAACAACCGCGAGGCAGAGTACGACCAAAATACCCGCCTTCAGTTTCAGTATTATGTACGAACTAACGGCCAGGATTTTAACAAAAAAATCCTCAAAGACCGCTTCGATATTTACTATGGTAGTGTGGACGAGATGCGTTCTGGATTTAGTTTTCGCGATGTGGAGCGCATTACGGCCAATGAATACTTCATAACCATTGCTGAAGACTTGCTTCCCGCATTTGCAGAGCTTCGCAATGTGGAAGAAATTGTTCCACTCAATGCTTTGAGCAATTCCTTAGACTATGCTGACACTTTGCCTAAATTAGCCATTGAATACCTTCGAAGATATCACGCACCAAGCGAAAGAGTATTTCCCAATCCCGATGACCACAGTAGAAAATTACCTTTTGAATGGACGAGAGACAACTACGGTCCCGTGTGGATTCCGGCGAAAGGAGAAAGCGTTGAACTCAATCTTCAGAATTACTATATCTACCGTCGGGCAATTGAGGTGTATGAAGGCAACGAACTTGAATTCGACAAAGAATCAAACTCGTTCATTATCAACGGAGAAAAAACCAATACCTACACCTTCAAGTATAATTACTACTGGGCAATGGGTGACAACCGCCACAATAGCGAGGATAGCCGTTTTTGGGGTTTTGTGCCCGAAGACCACGTATTGGGCAAGCCCGTTTTTGTGTGGATGAGCTACGATAAATTTCAGGACTCAATCTTGAAGCGTGTTCGTACCGAAAGAGTTTTCACTTTGGTAAATGCGAGTGGAACACCGAGGTCGTACTTCCCCCACTTCTTAATCATAGCCTTGCTGGCTTATGGATTTTCAAAATGGAGAAAACGACGCAAGCAAACGGAGGATTAAATCCGGGCTTTTCCCTACCCTTGGGCTATTTAGCGCCGGTTGAATGGTATGCTTACTACTTACAGCAAGCGCAACCGATTATTCAAGTAGGCGATACCCTTCCTCGTCAAAGCATTCATACGCGTTGCAGGATTGACGGCCCTCAAAACACCATTCTGCTCAGTGTCCCGGTAAAAGACAAGGGAAAAGTGAAGGTGTCAGAAGCGCAAATCAATTATCGAGAGCGCTGGATTGACGAGCACATTCACGCGCTGCGGTCGAGCTATCGGAATGCCCCCTTCTTCGAATACCTTGAAGATGATTTGGTAGAAATTCTCAGCAGGAAATACCCGCTTTTGCTGGATTTAAATATTGCCTTGCACCAGCAAATTCTCAAATGGCTGCGCTGTACAGACAATTTTATCCTCAATGAAAATTTTGAAAACTACATGGAATGGCCAAAAAATGGTGCTCCTGAGAATATTCAGATGCCACCCTACCCACAGGTTTTTCAAAAAACATTCACGCCCGGACTTTCCATCATTGATGCTTTGGCCAATGAAGGCGCATATATTGATTGGGGCGCATAAATAGGAGCGCAATAAAAAAAGCCACCCAATGGGTGGCTTTCATCACGAAAAAATCTTACCTTAGTATCTTCTTTCAGGGCGTTCTTCGCGTGGGCGTGCTTCGTTAACAACCAAGTCACGACCCTGGAAAGAACTTCCGTGTAGGGCTTCAATGGCTGAACGAGCTTGAGAATCATCTTCCATTTCTACAAAACCGAAACCACGGCTACGCTGTGTTTCACGATCTTTAATGATACGAACGGAAGATACATCACCGTAATCTTCAAAAGCAACGCGAAGATCTTCTTCACTGGTGCGGAACGGGATGCTGGCTACATAAATTTTCATACTGAAAATGGTTTTGGGCGTTTGATTTTTGTCAAACAAAAAAAAAATAAAGGTTCTTGAGCATCTTGCCCGACCTTGCTTACACCAATAAAATTTGAGGAAAACGGCCTGACTAAATACGTAGAACCAACGAACAGGTTCTTGCAAGCCGACTTATTGATTGCGTATTGCGCTGCAAATGTACGATGTAATTGCTTACAAAAATAACGAAACACAAATTTAACATAGATATTTTTCCAAAACCAGCTATTACACAAACACGGAGTCTATTAATGTATAACTTACACCTTTGTGACTTTGTGACTTTGTGACTTTGTGAACGCTGTGTAACAATTTTATTTTCTTAGACCACGAAAAACACGAAAAGCACGAAAAATAAATTGTGTGTTATTACCCTTCAAATTTCCATAGTTACGCTCCAACCCTTGAGAAGCAACATTTTCGTGTCTTTCGTGTCTTTCGTGTCTTTCGTGGTTCGAAACAAACATTAAGAAAATCATTTACTCGAAGGATAACAAAGGTAGTACTGCCGAAACGTCCTGCTAAAAGCCTGAATATCCATAATATGCGCGTCTTCCGAAATAGGCGTAATAGAGCCATCCGCTTCCAAAAGCGAGATATGGCTTCGCTCGGTATTGTACGCACGATTCTCGATCAAATCAGAAAAAACAAAGTACCCCACCTCTTCATCACTCAGTCCAAAACGATCTCGTGCCTGCTGTCGAAACGAGGCCACCTCTTCCTTCGTAAACGCCTTTTCGCGAAGCTTCACCTTCAATAAACGACGATTGATTAAGCGCGATGATAAACCGGAAAGCACCGAATCCTCATGATGAATCCATTGTTTCAACGCCGATAAAATATCCACATCATCGAGCTGTGCATAGTCTTCGAGGGAAAGATTATCTGGCGTTAGTCTATGGGTAAGCACGTAATGCAGCGCGGCCGAACACGGAACTTCTGCCCCATTTTCACTTAAAAAACGAGCGCGCTCCAAAATACGAACGAGCATGTACTCGGCACTCAACACCGTTTTATGCAAATACACCTGCCAGTACATCAAACGTCGGGCAACCAAAAATTTCTCAATCGAATACACCGCCTTAGCATCAACCACCAACTGATTATTAGCCACATTGAGCATGGAAATCAAACGCTCCGTATTCACCATCCCCTCCGATACACCCGTGAAAAAACTATCGCGTCGGAGATAATCGAGGCGATCCATGTCGAGCTGACTGCTTACCAATTGATGTAAAAAAGACTTCGGATGCGTATCGGTAAAAATCTTTATCGCCTCCGAAAGCTGACCGTCAAACTGCTTGTTTAGCTCTTTCATGTAGAGCAGAGAAATACTTTCGTGGGGCACATTAATAAGTGTATGCTCCAAGGTATGGGAAAACGGACCGTGACCAATATCGTGCAGCAGCACCGCCACCAGCAATCCCTCCTCCTCCTTGGCGGAAATATCCACACCCTTTCTGCGCAGCACCTCCACGGCAAGTCTGGCAATATGAGTAGCTCCAATGGCGTGATGGAGTCGATTATGCGTAGCACCAGGATACACCATGTAGGTCAACGCCGTCTGGGAAATCCTTCGCAGACGTTGCATCCACGGGTGATTGAGCAAGTCGAAAATGAGTCCGTCCGGAATCTGCACAAAACCATAGACCGGATCGTTCAAGGTCTTAAATTTTTGGTAAGAATTAGCCTCTAATTTCATAGGGTATTATCGCTTTACAGTATCTTCGCAATATTATGGAAAAACCTAGAATATTATGGGTCGATGATGAAATCGATCTGTTAAAACCGCACATTCTCTTTATTTCAGAGAAAGGATACGACTTAGAAACCGCTACCAATGGCGACGACGCCCTCGATATGATTGAGGAAAAACGCTATGACTTAGTGTTTTTGGATGAAAACATGCCCGGCATTTCCGGCCTCGAAACGCTTCAGCAAATTCGAGAGATGGATCAAAATCTTCCGGTGGTAATGGTCACAAAAAGCGAAGAAGAGCACATTATGGAGGATGCCATTGGTGCACAAATCGCCGATTACCTCATCAAACCGGTGAATCCGAACCAACTTTTACTTAGCATAAAGAAGAATCTCGATAAGAATCGCTTGGTTAGTGAAAAAACAACCAGCAATTATCAGCAAGAGTTTCGCAAAATAGGCATGGAACTCAACAATCTCCGCGATGTGGAAGATTGGGTAGAAATGTACAAGAAACTTGTGTATTGGGAAATGGAACTCGACAAACTCGACGACGAGTCCATGAAGGAGATTCTCACGATGCAAAAAAATGAGGCCAACGTAATTTTTGCCAAATTCATCGAGAAAAATTACCTCGACTGGATGCAAGGCGATGACGACGGCCCCGTGTTTTCTCCATCCATTTTCAAACAAAACCTCTTCCCTCTTTTGAAAGAAGGAAAAAAGGTAATGGTGGTTTTGATCGACAACCTGCGCTACGACCAATGGAAAGTAATTCAGCCCATTTTCCAACAATACTTTCGTATGCAGGAGGAAAAAATGTTCTTCTCCATTCTACCCACCGCTACCCAATACGCACGTAACTCCATTTTTGCGGGATTGATGCCTTCGGAAATCAAGAAGCGCTTTCCCGATAAATGGTTCGATGACACCGATGATGAAGGAAAAAATCTCTACGAAGAAGACTTCCTGTTGGACAACCTCAAGCGTAACGGATTGGGGCATATTTCCGTTGGCTACCACAAGATCACCAATAACGTTTCGGCGAAAAAACTGGCCGACAATTACAAAAACATCCTTGGCAATCAACTCAACGTGGTGGTCTATAACTTCGTGGACATGCTCTCCCACGCCAAAACCGACACCCGTCTTATTCAGGAATTGGCCGACGACGATAAGGCATATCGCAGTTTGACCATGAGTTGGTTTAAAAACTCTCCCCTACTCGACCTTTTGCGAAAAATTGCCTCCACAGATACCGAACTCATCCTCACCACCGACCACGGAACCATCAACGTTGAAGTTCCGACAAAATTGGTAGGCTTGCGAGAGATTACCACCAACCTTCGCTACAAGCAAGGGAAAAATATGAGCTACGAAAAGAAGGATGTTTTCGAGATCAACAAACCTGAATTGGCGCATTTACCGAAGGTGCATATCAGTGCCAACTACGTCTTCGCCAAGGAAAGGATGTTTTTTGCCTATCCGAACAACTACAATCACTTCGTGAAGTACTACAAAAACACCTTCCAGCATGGAGGTATTTCGTTGGAAGAAATGATTATTCCCATCGTTCACCTTTCACCGCGAAGCTAAATGATGGAGCGCATTTTCTCCGAGGAAGAACTACCCGAAGTGGTTGATGATTTTCTGCGTGTTTTCTCAGAACAACGTTTGTTTTTGTTCCATGGAAACGTGGGCGCGGGAAAAACCACTTTCATCAAAGCCTTATGCCAGAAATGGGAGGTGGAAGACACCGTGCAAAGTCCGACCTACGGCTTAGTCAATACCTACCGGCGGGCCAATGGCCAGGTTATTCATCATTTTGATTTGTACAGAACCAAAGATGAACAAGAGATTTTCCAATCGGGCATTTCGGAGTATTTAGACACCGATGCAATTTGTTTGGTAGAGTGGCCAAAAAATATTGTATCTTTCCTCGCTGAAAACTTCGTTGAAGTTTTTTTGGAACACCATCACAACCGTCGCAAATTACGCGCTCAAATCTGTGAGCTATGAGCACCGATAATCCATCCCTAAGTTGGTCGCTTGGCCAATATCTTCCTCAGGAGGAAACCTTAGAAATTTCCCGTCGCCAGCAGCAGTTGTTTATTGGCGTACCCAAAGAAACCCGTTTACAAGAAAAACGCGTTAGTCTAACACCCGACGCGGTAAGTTTGCTAAGCGCTCGTGGGCATCGGGTGGCGGTAGAAAGCGGTGCGGGCGAAAGTTCGCGCTATTCCGATAATGAATATTCCGAGGCGGGTGCGGAAATCGTTTATGACCGAAAAAAAGTTTTTGAGGCAGACATTATAGTCAAAGTTGAGCCATTAAGCAACGAAGAAGTTTCTTGGCTCAAGGAAAAGCAGCTCATTCTTTCGGCTATTCAGCTCAAGGCTAAAAACAAAGATTATTTCCAGAAACTCATTGCCAAAAAAGCCTGTGCTTTGGCCTATGAAGAAATGGTTGACGAGCACGGACAGTTATCGGTTGTGCGCGCCATGGGAGAAATTGCCGGGAGCACCTCCATTCTCATTGCGGCTGAGTATTTAAGCAATGTAAACTTGGGTAAAGGCTATATGATGGGCGGCGTTTCGGGGATTCCGCCAACCAACATCGTCATACTCGGTGCGGGTACGGTTGGCAGTTATGCCGCGCGCGCCGCCTTAGGTTTGGGCGCTACCGTGCGAGTATTTGACCAAAGCTTACACAAACTTCGTCGTTTGCAAGAGTGGTTGCACACTCCCATTTACACTAGTGTTCTCAATCCCAGCATCCTCGCCAAAGCGCTCATGCATTGCGATGTACTCATTGGCGCACTTCGACCAGAGGGCGGACGAGCACCGGTGATTGTTACAGAGAATATGGTGTCGAAGATGCAGTCGGGCTCCGTAATCGTGGATGTTTCCATCGACACGGGTGGTTGCATCGAAACCTCCGAATTGTGCAGTCATGATCACCCAACGGTTACCAAACACGGAATCATTCACTACGGTGTACCTAATATTCCCAGTAGAGTAGCACGCACCGCCAGTTTAGCACTCAGCAACATTCTCACACCACTATTGCTCGATGTAGCGGAAAGAGGAGGCATCGAAGCTGCATTACGTTCACAGCCCTGCCTGCAAAAAGGCCTCTACATGTACAATGGCGTTCTCACCTCCAAGATTATCGGTGAATGGCATAATCTACCCTATACACCTGCAAGTTTGATTTTGGGTGGGGTTTGAGGCGCTGGCGCGCTCAGTTGGGCTGCGCCCGCGCAGTTTTGCTTTGCAAGCACAGGTGGGCTGACGCCCGCTCAGTTTTGCTTCGCAAGCACAGTTGGGCTGACGCCCGCGCAGTTCGCTTCGCGGCACAGATGGGCTGGTGTGGGCTAAATGCGTCTTTTTTCACCGCGAAACTTGTCCCGTACAGCAGCGCTGTCGGGAGGCGCAGAGGAACGCAGAGAATCTGCTTTGCGAACTTTGCGTCTTCGCGGTGAA
>JBHYFA010000023.1:0-36794 GCA_051859825.1 Schleiferiaceae bacterium | reverse complement strand
AAGTTCCATATTTACGCCCCAACCGTTGCGAAGCAACATTTTCGTGTATTTCGTGTATTTCGTGGTTCTAAATATGTGAAGCTTCGTGTATTTCGTGCCTTTCGTGGTTCTAAATATGTGAAGCAACTTGAAGGTAATACCATTTTGTGCATTTCCATCTAACTCTTTTAGTGAAAAATTGATGTTCAACGAAGGACTTATCCCTCATAGCATCGCTGTCGGGAGACGCAAAGAGCGCAAAGCATAATCCGTAAGGCTCTGCGCTCTCTGCGCCTCCCGACAATTCTTGTACGGGACAAGTCTTGCGGTGAAAAAAATGCATTTCTGCTTTTAATCACGAAGTCATTCAAGACTGCCATAAAATCAGCATCTTTATTTTACTTTTTCATAACGCAGCTCTCGGACTTTACAGCAGCCACTATTTAAATAGCTCATAACCAAAACCTACAGTAAAACAAGGCAACGCCACCAATTCACGGTAATACAAATCTTGCTGAACCATCATATTGATATCAATTCTGCCTGTAAAGCGCGGGAAAAATTCGTATTCAAAGCCAAAATGCAGTCCTGCCCCAAAACCATCTGGACGCGGATTGTTGATGCCTTGTGTCTCGGCAAGCTCAAGCATACTAGCAGGAAGTGTGGGAATTCTACCGTAGAATGGTGCAATACCCCCATACGAAAAGAGTTTTTCATTGATGGCTCTGCGCACTACCCCAGCCAATTGCACACCCCAGCCCTGTGTGGCGTACACATCTCCAACCATGGCCACCGTGGGTTGAATTCCAATATCCCAAGCACCTATTTTTCCGTCAGAATGAATAATCCAGTAGTTGTAGCCCAAAGCAGCACCCCAGCGGTTGAGCGGAAATTCCAATTCAGCCCAAGTGCGTAGGGAAAGCATCTGATTGTTTTTCAATCCTATCTGCGCCGTAATGTCGCCAACATAACCATAACGCCGCGTTACCGGTTCGCCTGTAACCACAGTATAACCACTATTGGTGAACTGGGTTAAGGTATCCCGATGCGTATAAGGAGCTGGTCCCCCCGAGGCAATAATCTTCACCGCACCCGGTTCTAAATCTTTACCGGGAGTCATTAGGGATGGATTGTAAATTTGACTACCTACACAACTGCTGAGGAAAATTACGGAAAACAACATTCCCGCCTTCGATAGAGAAAAAATAGATTTTTTATTCATGGGGTGGTAGATAAGAAATTTTTCTTTCGTTTTTTTGGACTTCAAATATACTTGTGCCAAGCTTTATGCAAACACTAAATGATTGAATTAAAAATTCCAATCGTTTTCACCCCTCATTCTTAAGTTAATCACGGACTAATGCGCTGGATTATAGCCGTACTATTTACGCTAACCTCATTTTTTTCCATTTTGGAAAGAGGAAAAATTCTGCACCCCGAAGAGCCGCTTTTGGAGTGGGATGTACTCGACTACTACGGCTATACCCCCATGTTTTTCATCCATCAAGATCCGCAGAAAAAGGTGTGGAACTCCCCTCGGTTGCGGCACATTGTTTATTACTTCGATGATGAAAAGCCCCATAAAATGGCCATGGGATTGGGTATTCTGTACAGTCCGGCCTTCCTAGTTGCGCACGCCTTAGCCAAACCGCTGGGCTACGAAGCAGATGGGCTTTCTCGTCCCTACCAAATAGCCGTTCACCTGAGCGTTTTTCCCTATTTGCTCTTGGGGTGGTGGGCGCTGTTTGGCTGGCTCAGCGCTTTAGGTTTCTCGCGTTGGTCGATCATCGCTTCCTTGCTTTTTCTCTTTCTGGGAACCAACCTCTACTACTACACTGTGGATGAACCCTCCTTATCACACGCATTTAGTTTTAGCCTTGTTTCCTTGCTCTTATGGTCGAGTTTGCACTGGTGGAAAACGGCTAAACTTCGCTTTATCATCGTCTCCGCCCTCCTGATGGCCTTGATTGTTTTGGTACGTCCCGTAAACGCCCTTTTGGTGTTGCTCATTCTGATGAACGGCTTTTTAGTTCATAATCCGCCAATGCTTGGCAAACATTTGCAAAAAAATAAATGGCAGCTTGTCCTCGGGATATTGATCGGATTATTGGGCATTTTTCCGCAGTTTCTATACTGGAAGTTAGGTTTCGGTAGTTGGTTTATGTACAGCTACGGCGATGAAGGTTTTTTCTGGAATAATCCACAGATTTTCAACGGACTCTTTTCGTATCGCAAGGGTTGGCTTTTGTACACCCCCATCGTGATATTTTTTCTGCTGGGTTTCATTTTTTTGAAACAAAAATGGACTACCACCATTAGCTTCGCATTCGTTGCACTCTTCGTATATGTGACTTTTTCATGGTGGTGCTGGTGGTATGGAGGTTCGTTTAGTCAGCGCACGATGATTGACATCTATCCCTGGCTAGCCCTTGGTGGAGCAGCGCTTTTTGCCGAAATTCAATCGAGAAAACGGCTAATTACTCCCGTTGTTTTTCTCATGGTTATTTGTGCCAATTACAACTTCCTCAACATCTATCAATACCGAAAAAAAATCATTACCTACGACTCGATGACCAAGTGCAGTTTCATTGAAAATTTCTGGAAAATTGATTACCAGCAGCAAGATTGGTGGCATTTGGTTTTGCATCCCGACTACGAAAAATCGAAGAAAGGAATTTATGATTATCCACCCAAGGAAGGCTGGGACGCCTTTTGTCACTCGCGGAAATAAACCCGCTGCACTCGTGGTGAAATACCGGTAAGGACCTCGTAAGGAATGGTGTCCATCGACTTGGCTAAATCTTCCAATGACTGGTTAGGACCGATGATTTCCACCTCGTCACCAACCTGGCAATCGACTCCACTTATATCCACCATACTCATGTCCATGCTGATTTTTCCGATAAATGCACAAGCTTTTCCTTGAATGAAAACCTTCCCTTTGGCATTGCTCAGACTTCGGCGCAATCCATCGGCGTACCCGGCACTGATTACCGCGATTTTCCCGTCTTTTTCCAAGCTCTGAGTCCATCCGTAGCCAATTTTTTCTTCTTTGGAAAGATGGCGAATTTGCAAAATATGCGCTCTCCATTGCAACGCCGGTGACAACTCTGTATTGCCCACGCCGTACATGCCAATGCCCAACCGCACCATATCGAAAACGCCATTAGGGTGACGAAGGATGCCGCTGGTATTCAGGATATGCGTGAGAAAGGGATAAGTGGTTTTTGCCCGAATACTCCGGCTGATGTTATCCAAAAGCGCGATCTGCTCTGCGGTAGAAGAATCAAAATCAGGGTTTTCAGATGCTGCCAAGTGGCTCATTACCGAAGCGATGCGCAGCGAAGGCACTTCCTTTAATACCTCATCGAGTTCGTTGGGGTTGAAACCCAAGCGGTGCATGCCGGTATCAAACTTAAGGTGTACAGGCGAAGGATCGTTGAGTTGAGCCGTGGCCGATTTCCAGGCGAGGAGGTTGTCTAAGGTGTAAATCTCCGGTTCTAGACGGTATTCACTCATCAAGAAAAAGCCACTGGGGTCGGGGTTGAGGACCAAAATGGGCAGTTGAATACCCGCCTTGCGCAGCTCAATTCCTTCGTCGATAATGGCTACGGCTAGGTAATCGACCTTTTGGTAGGCTAGAAAGCGCGCCATTTCAATGGAACCTACGCCGTACGAAAAAGCTTTAACCATGGCCATGAGCTTGACGTTTTCCGGGAGGTTTTTGCGTATGAAGCGAAGATTGCGCTCCATCGCGCTGAAGTTGATATCGAGGGTGGTGCGATGCGTTTGTCGCGCCAGTCGATACACCAAACGTTCCAAGCCAAACTTCCTTGCACCCTTCACCAAAATGGTGTCGTTGCCCCAATTGTGCAACTCGAGTTTGGCCAAAGCCTCTTCCGTAGTGAGATAAAAATGGGTGTTTTCCGGGAAAAATGCTTGGTGCTTCAAGCTTTCATCTCCAATGGCAATGATTTCCCGAAAAGGGTATTTGGCCAGTCGTTCACCTACAATGCGGTAAAGTCGTTCGGGTTGGTTATCGCTTTGCACAAAATCGGTGATAATCAAACTCTTTTGTGATTCCGGACGGTAGGTATGAAGCTGTTCTAAAGCCAATTGCAGTGAACTTAAATCCGAACTGTAAGCGTCGTTTACTACCACTCTACTGCCGGGTCCTTGCAAAAATTCCATGCGCATTTCCACGCTTTGCAAGCGCATTAGATGGTGTTGAATATCGGCCTGAGAAACGCCCAATAGCCGCGCGGCGATGATCGCGTAGCTCAGGTTTTCGATGGAAATAATATCGGCAAAGGGTAAATTATAGTCCTCTCGAAATTTTTCAAACTCGATGCTTACGCCATTTTTTTCTTGTTTAAATCCGAAGTCTTGTGAGCAAACAAGCACCTTCGGGGGATTATCTAGTGCTTTTAAAGCCGCAATAATCTTCGAATCATTTTTTGTGAGCACCCATTCGCAGTTGTTGAAGACGCGGGCTTTTTCGTGAATTTTTTCTTCGATGTTGAGGAAATTTGCTTGGTGTGCTTCCCCGATATTGGTGAAAATGCCGTATTGCGGTTGAAGGATTTTTGCCAAGTTTTGCATTTCATTGGGCTGGGAAATGCCCGCTTCAAATACGCCGAGTGAGTGATTTTCGGTAGCCAATAATACCGAGAGGGGTACACCCACCTGACTGTTGAATGATCGGGGGGATTTGACCACCGAGTATTTTGAGCTCAATAGGGTGGCCGCCCATTCTTTCACGATGGTTTTTCCGTTGGAGCCGGTAATAGCTAGTATGGGAAGCTTGAGATTTTCGCGGTGGAATTTAGCCCATTTTTGCAGGGCATCACGGGTGTTTGGGACGATGATGCAGGTAGCTTGTGGACAATTTTCTGGCCGTTGCGTACACAAAAAATAGCGCATGCCTCGTGCGTATAAATCTTCGATGTAGGCTTCACCATTATGCGACTCACCCTGCAGCGCCACGAAAATGGTGTTGGGGTGATACCAGTGCTTCCGACTATCGGTGAGAACGTGCTCAATGATGGCATCTTCCGCGTTTGGATCGGACAATTTTCCTTCGACTACCGAAGCCAAATCGCGGAGGTGTATCATAGCTTTTTTTCCGATTTGAGGGAAACGAATATTTCGCGGCTTACGGGTTCGTAAAGGTCTTTTTCGCCTAGCATGAATTGTTTTTCGCTGTCGTCCTTGCGGTGAGAATAATGCGCCAATTCGCCGGTATGTGCGCAGATGGCGTGAACCTTAGTCACGTATTCGGCGATGGCCATGAGAAAGGGCATGGGGCCGAAGGGTTTGCCCTGAAAATCCATGTCTAAACCGGCCACAATCACGCGAGTGCCACGGTTGGCGAGTTCGTTTACTACCTCCACAATGCTGGAGTCGAAGAATTGCGCTTCATCGATGCCCACCACGTCAACGCCCTCGGAGAGGAGAAGAATCGAAGAGCTATTTTCTACCGGAGTGGAAGAAATGCTGTTGTGATTATGACTCACAATATGGTGTTCATCGTAGCGCACATCCGAGGCCGGTTTGAAAATCTCCACCTTCAAACGGGCAATTTGGGCTCGGCGCAAACGACGAATAAGTTCCTCCGTTTTTCCGGAAAACATTGATCCACAAACTACTTCTACCCAGCCTGTGCGTTTTTTATGATTGGCTTTGTGTTCTAAAAACATGTTGTACTTTCAAACCGAATTTTGGAAGCATAAAAGTACAACCTTTGTCCCTAATTTTGACCTCTGATAAAAAACAATAATGTATTGAAAATGAATGAATCTCTCCAGCGCGAACTCGAAGATTTATGTTTGAAAATTTTACGTCGTGATTATTCCGATGCTCAAGGCTTGTTGGAAGCGACGCGGGAACTCTACGAAAAAGCCATTTTGCTAAAGCACGCCGTTCCAGGAAAAGCGAATGTTGATGCACCAACAAAGAATGATGTGCAGGATGTTCCAGCCATGCCGCAAAAGCCCGTCGAGAAGCCCCTGCCGGAAGCGAAAAAAGAAGAACCTCGTAATGAACCGAAAGTTGAGCCCAAGCCCGAGCCAAAAGCTGAACCTATTCAGGAGGTTGTAAAACCTGTAGAGCAACCAAAGCCCGTGGAGCAGCTGAAGCTTGAGGAAGAACCCAAAGTAGTTGAACAACCTAAGGCGGCTGAAAAGCCCAAGGAAGTTAAGTCTCCGAAAGCGGCCAAGTCGCCCGGAGCTGGACAGTTGCTCCAACAGTTGCAAAACAAAGAACTCAAAGTAGGCCTCAACGACCGCATTGCTTTTGTGAAAAAGCTCTTCCACGGCAAAACCGATGATTTCAATCGGGTGCTTTCACAGATAAATAGTTTTTCCAATTACGAGGAGGCCGATTCATTTTTGAAGAATCTGGTCGTGCCCGAGTACGGTTGGGATTTGGAAGAAGAGTTTGCCGTACGCTTTGTCAACTTAGTGCGTTTGCGCTTCGGATTAGACGAAATACCCGAAGAGTAGTAGATGGGAAAATTGTTTGTCATACCCACGCCCATAGGGAATCTGGAGGATTTGACCTTCCGGGCTTTGCGTGTGCTTAGGGAGGTGAGTGTGGTTTTGGCGGAAGATACGCGCACCACCGGATTCTTGTTCAAACATTACGACATTGAAACCCCTTTGCGCAGCTATCACATGCATAATGAGCACAAAAGCATTGAGCGCATTGTGGAAGAAATGAAGTCGGGAGTAACCATGGGCTTGGTGAGTGATGCGGGCATGCCGGGCATTTCCGATCCGGGATTTTTGCTCATACGCGCTTGTGTGCAGGCAGGAGTAGAGGTGGAGGTTTTGCCGGGAGCCAATGCCGCTTTGGTGGCCTTGGTAGAAAGCGGCTTGCCCTGCGACCGCTTTGTTTTTGAAGGATTTTTGCCCGTAAAAAAAGGACGTAAAACGCGCCTTGAGGCTTTAAAAACAGAAAACCGCACCCTCGTTTTTTATGAATCCCCGCATAGAATTGTGCGCACATTGCGCGATTTAGCCGAGGCTTTCGGAGCAGACCGTCCCGCCACTCTCAGTCGTGAATTATCCAAGAAATTTCACGAAACCCGTAGGGGTACCTTGGCGGAATTGATTGATGGTTGTGAGGAGAAACCGCCGAAAGGGGAGTTGGTTTTAATTATAGGGGGAGGCTGTCTATAAAGTTCGAGAGCGAGGCTTGCGAACTTTCTAGCCTAGCCAGATTTTATGGATAAGTTCTTTTAAAATGCACGAATACGAAAATGCGTTACATCAAGCTTAGCATTCGCATGCTATTTTGATTTAGAATTTTGTAAAACACCAGTAATCCACCTAGACTTTACAGGCAGCTACTATTTGAGGAAAAAAAAACCGACCCCAGTGTAGAGGTCGGCCTTTTTCGGTTTCACCCGACTGTGAGCAGGAAAACATCTTTATGTCTCCGTAATAGTATTAACGAAAGATTTTTGTTTTTCGTGAGTGAGGTAGATAAGATTTTTTGTATGGTGTGTTTTTGGTGAATTTTTTTCCATACAAACCGTGCGTTCACTTCACTAATAGCCCCAGATAAGAATTAGAGAGCATCTTTTTAATTTCTTCGCAGAAATTTTCTAAGTAAAACAAATGTTGCTAATTATTCTCTGAGACCTTATCGAAAAGCTGGTCTGACATTATAGACAAACTCTGAAAGTGAATAATAGACATTTTAAGTAAAAATAGAGCAAGACAGATTCTACGAAGCAAATCGGAATTTCTCCTTCGCGTGCTTCTCAAAAATTTCCGCAGCGTATTCTTTGCTGAGAATGAAAACTTCATCCGTTGCCAAATCAGGTAAATTGAACATGGCATCGGTGAGGATGGTTTCACAAATGGAGCGTAAACCTCGTGCGCCAAGTTTAAATTCTATGGCTTTAGCAACAATGTAATCAAGCGTTTCCTCGGGCACTTTAAGCTCTACGTTATCCATAGCAAAAAGCGCTTGATACTGCTTGATAATGGCGTTTTTGGGCTCGGTGAGAATGGCTTTCAATGCGGAGCCGTCAAGCGGGTTGAGATAGGTGAGTACGGGCATCCTACCAATAAGTTCGGGAATAAGGCCAAAAGATTTTATGTCTTGAGGCGTTACATACCTGAGTAAGTTTTCTTTATCTACGTTTTCGGCATCCTCGCGGTGATTTTGGAAGCCTACGGCGGAGGTGTTCATTCTTTTGGCAATGTGCCTGGTAATGCCATCAAAAGCACCACCCGCTACAAACAATATGTTTGATGTATCAACCTCTACAAATTTCTGATCAGGATGCTTGCGCCCTCCCTGCGGTGGAACATTTACTTTCGACCCTTCGAGTAACTTCAATAGGGCTTGCTGTACTCCCTCACCGGAAACGTCGCGAGTGATGGAGGGATTATCGCTTTTACGGGCAATCTTGTCAATTTCATCGATGAAAACGATGCCCCGCTCAGCTGCGGCAACGTTGTAATTGGCAGCTTGCAACAAACGACTTAAAATACTCTCCACATCCTCTCCTACATAGCCAGCTTCGGTAAGTACGGTGGCGTCAACAATGGTGAAGGGAACTTCGAGTAACCGTGCAATACTGCGAGCGAGGAGGGTTTTTCCTGTACCGGTTTCTCCAACCATAATGATGTTGGATTTTTCTATTTCCACCTCATTTTTTCCTTCGTACATCAAACGCTTGTAGTGGTTATACACGGCAACTGATAATACCTTCTTCGCATCGTCTTGACCAATGACGTACTGATCGAGATGGGCTTTTACCTCACTGGGCTTTAAAAGCTTAAATCCGCCTTTGGCGCTTCCCTTGTGACCAGAGCTGTGGTTGTCTATCTCTTCATTTACAATATGATACCCCTGAGTAATGCACTCATCACAAATATGGGCGTTGATTCCCGCAATGAGCATTCGGGTATCTTTCTTTTCGCGTCCGCAAAAGGAGCAATGAAGATTTTTTCTAGACATTTTGTTCGATATTTAACTCAATAATCGAGGTATTTATTTACCTCTTTTTGAAGTTAGAACTTCATCAATCATTCCGTATTGCTTGGCCTCCTCGGCAATCATCCAGTAATCACGATCACTATCTTGCTCAATTTTTTCAAAGGGCTGTCCTGAATGGCTGGAAATGATATCATAAAGTTCCTTTTTCAACTTCATAATTTCGCGTGCAGTAATCTCGATATCGGAAGCTTGACCTTGTGCACCACCAAGCGGTTGGTGTATCATTACGCGAGAGTGGGGTAGTGCGGTGCGTTTTCCCTTTTCACCTGCACAAAGCAAAACAGCGGCCATGGAGGCGGCAATTCCGGTACAAATGGTGGCTACATCCGGCGAAACAACTTGCATGGTGTCGTAAATCCCCAATCCGGCATACACAGAACCTCCGGGAGAATTCAAATAGATTTGGATGTCTTTCTTAGCATCTACCGACTCCAAGAAAAGCAACTGGGCTTCTACAATATTGGCAACCTGATCATTGATGGCTGTCCCTAGAAAAATGATGCGATCCATCATCAAGCGAGAGAAAACGTCCATTTGTGCAACGTTCATCTGACGCTCTTCAATGATGTAGGGCGTAAGGGAAGAAGTGATATAGTTACCTACGTGAAGACTATTTATTCCGTGATGCTTTACGGCGTAGTGCTGAAATTCTTTTCCAAAATCCATAAGATGAAATTTATCGTTTTAAATGTGGTAAAGGTAATAACGAATGTTAAACGCGCCGGATGAATGATTGTTTTTTATTCAGTATAAATCACAGCGCGGTTTTCATTCATTCTTACTTGTCCTTCGTAAAATCAAAGAAAGCCTCCCAGCCCATGCTTTTCTTCTTCGTAGGAACTTGCTCAGCAATGATGCTAATCAGGTGAGAAATGAGAAGGTCGTCAACGATTCTTGCGCGCTCTTCTTCTTTTTCTAAAGATTGCTTAGCGATGGAAGTAAGAATATCGTCCATATCGCCCGCGTTTCCGGGTAATTGAAACTGTGCAGCAAGTCTTTGCTTCATTGCGTTTACGATGCTCTCTTCGTCGATGCTTACTTCATTTTTCTCCAAAATGTTGTCGCGAATGAGCTGCCACTTCAAGCTTTTGAATACTTTAGGCATATCTTCCTCAGGCGTAGGTTCGTCGCCGCCAGAAACCAACTTTTTGATGAAGTTTTCGGGGAGATTAACCTCTGTTTCCATCAATTTCTCATACACCTGATTGAAAAGGTGCTGCTTTGTTTGATCAGCATACTGTTGGGTAAGTTGATTTTTCAAATGCTCTTTAAGTTCCTCCACAGAAGTTACATTCCCTTCTCCAAATACCGTATTGAAAAGCTCTTCATTGAGTTCGGCAGGAACAAGCTTGGAAATTTTTTCTATCTCAAACAAGAAGTACTTCTGGTTTTCCAAAAACTCGGCATCAAAACCGGTAATGGAGGCAGCATTGTATCCTTTTTCAATGTCTTTTTCGATTTTTAAAACGCCGCTTTCACCAGCTTTTTTACCCACCCAAGTTTTCGCCGCTTTATCGGTAAGCGTGCGTAAAGCTAACGAGCCGGCTTTTTGGTTTTCCTCGCCTTCTAGGGGGTTGCCTTTGGCGTCGCATGCGGTGTATTTTCCCTGAAGGAAATCGGTGCGCTCTGCTTCTTCAACATCCTGCATTTTGCCGTAACGACGAGCAAAGTTTTCCACTTCCTCATCTAAATCCTTGTCGCTGATTTCGATTTCCACCTCGGTAACACCTTTGATCTTTTTCAAATCAATGTCGATGCTCGGCTCTAGACCAACTTCAAATTCAAAGGTTTTAGCACTGTCGCTATCCCAGTCGATGTCGTTATTCGGAACCGGAACGGGATTGCCGATGGTGCGAATTTTTTCCTCACGGAGGTAGCGGTTCAGTTCGTTACTCAACATTTCGTTGATTTCGTCAAACATCACCGATTTGCCAAATTGTTTTTGAATGAGCCCCATGGGAACTTTTCCTGGACGAAATCCGGGAATATTTGCTCTTTTTCTGTAGTCTTTTAGCTTTTCGGCCACCTTATCTTGGTAGTCAGAAGGAGCAATTTCAATGCTGATGATGTCGTGAAGATCTTCTAAAGAACGCTGAGTAACTTTCATTTTTTCATTTGAATTTTGAAAAACGTTACGACTTATCGTCAATAATGCTTTCCTATTTGTTTGTTATCTTTTTTTCTTGGAACATGTCCGAAGTTCTCAATATCATTTTGGAAAACGTTTGAAAGAATTCTATGTTTTCCAAGAAATATTGAAACTTTTGGACTTCGCTCAAAAACTTAACTACTTAATAATCACTATGATTTTAAGCGAATCTGTTCGTCTAAAAACGCACGCGAAAGTACGCTAAAAAGCTTTTATACAAAACTTTCGGGCAATTAAATTTATAGTGTTCGCTTTGGCAGGTGTAACCATGAACTTTTATCAAGTGATGGTTCAATTTTAACAAGCGTAAAGTTTATTTTGAGAAGGAGTTTATAGCTTCTAAAAAACCCTTGTTAGAATGGGGGAAATTCTTTAGCAAAAATTTTTTTTATTACTAATGCTTTTTTCATAAAAATTTTGTTATTTAGCAAAAATTTTATTTAAGCGATTATGCCTTAGCATAGTTTGACAAAATTTGAGCAACAAACAAAAATTATTATGAAAAAAATCACTACTCTGTTACTTTTTGTGTTTTCATCTACGCTATTTGCTCAATCCCCTCAATCCGAAAGGTTTGTTGCAGGTTTTGACGGTGGTTTAGTTATTTTACCGAATTCAGAATTTCGCAGTAATCGCTACAACGATATGAGGCTGCCACTAGGTGTAACTGCGAATTTGCATTATAAATTTAATCAAGTATTTGGTCTTCGCGGGAGTGTGCTGGCAGGTTTTTCTCACGGAGGAAATAGTGAGAACCACTTTTACGAAGCGAGATATGGAGTAGGTTCTCTTTCAGCAGTGTTTAGTTTGTTCGATCTTTTTGATGTGGATAAGAAAAGCTATTTGGAATTTGACTTGGGCTTGGGAGCAATGCTTTTCTCTAGTGTTCTGTACGACAGAGCCAATAATGATCGCGTTCTTCGCAGAGTTCCCCACGAAGTAGGTAGGCTTAGTGCCGTGGCCTCATTGAATGCCGGTTTGCGTTACCGAATTCCCCTTAACCAATCATTGCATTTGAATTTCGCCCTCAATACTATTGTTACTCCCACCGAAAGTCGCCTTGATGCAGCTCGCCCGCAAGACGAAAGATTGGGTTGGATTATTATGCCTTCTGCCGGACTTTCTTATAGCTTCATCACCCCATCAAAATCCCAGAAAATTATAGATGCTCGTGATCTTGCGGCTATGGAAAGAGCTATTTCTGATACTGAGGCTAAATTAGCTCAGGCTCAAGATGAAGCTCTGTCAATGCGTAAAGAAAATGAATACAATCAAAGTTCCTACCGTGAAAAGGTAGATGCTTTACAAAGTGAATTAGATTCTCTGCAAAAGCTAGCAAAGCAACCACGCGATGTTGCTCCAGCTCCAACCCCCTCTGTTGATAAAGGAACTGCACAATGGCGTCTAATTGTTGGTAGCTACCCCACCGCAGAAGGCGCTAGGAAATTTATCTCGCAAACTGCTTTACCAAAGGCAAACATGGAAATTCGCTACAGTGAAGAACACAAAGTTCATCGTGTAATTTATGCCTCGTACACTTCACTTTCTGAGGCTCGATCAGCAAGAGATGAATTGAAAGCGCTTATACCTGACGCCTGGATTATTATGTGGTAGTAGTGTCTGTCTTTAAAGCCTAGCCACTTTAATTCATGGACATTTACAAAGTATTTTCATCGGTTCAAATACTACTCACAATAATAATTTTTCAAACCAACCTAAATAATAACCTAGTATGAGTAAAATTATTCTTGTGTGCGTTTTGCTTCTTGCGGCTTTCATATCCCCACTGGGATTATTTGCGCAAGAAGACAATCAGTATGTTGACCGTTTTCAAGAAGATGTTAAAAACGAACTGCATATTCTTAGAGCAATTATCAAAGATGTCCAGAAAAATCAGCCGGCAAGTTCATCACAACTCAGCACGGTTGATTATGATGAAATAATGCAGCAGTTTGAGGCAAAACTCGAAACTCGTTTGGCGGAATTTAAAATTCAACTAAATGAAGATCAAGCGTCACAAAGTCAAAATGCGAAAAACACTAAGGGCAACGAAACCATAGATAACAATCAGCTTTATCTACTTCTCGGGGGAACACTTCTCTTATCCATATTGATTTCATTTATGATTGCTAAAAGTGTTGCAAAGTCTTCACGAGCACTACCTAATAACACCCAGTAATCGGATTTTTTTAAACAGCTTTCTGATATACTTTTGCAGGCCAAAATTTTTTCCATGCAACTTTCAGAACAAGAAATCCAACGTCGCCAGTCACTCGATACGCTTAGAGGTTTAGGAATTGAGCCCTATCCCGCTGAAGGATACGATGTTACTCACTCTGCTGATGAGATTTTGAATAACTTTGAAGCGCAGCCAGAATCCTTTTCTAAGGTGCGCTTGGCGGGTAGGATCATGAGTAAACGCATCATGGGTAAGGCCGGATTCGCCGATTTGAAAGACGCAACCGGAAAAATCCAACTCTACTTCAACCGCGACGAAATTTGTCCTACCGATGATAAAACCATGTACAACGAGGTGTATAAGAAACATCTCGATATTGGTGATTTTATCGGGGTAGAAGGCTCTGTTTTCGTCACTCGCATGGGTGAAATTTCCATACAAATCAGCGCTTTCACCTTCCTGAGTAAAAGCCTTCGTCCATTACCCATTGTGAAAACCGATGCCGAAGGGAATGTGTACGATGCCTTCACCGACCCCGAACAACGCTATCGTCAGCGCTACGTTGACCTAGTGGTAAATCCTCAGGTCAAAGATGTGTTCATCAAACGCACCAAAATGTTCAATGCCATGCGCGAGTTTTTCAACCAGCATGGATATATGGAAGTAGAAACCCCAGTGCTTCAGCCTATTCCCGGTGGTGCAGCCGCTCGCCCGTTTGTTACACACCACAATACCTTGGATATTCCGCTCTACCTGCGTATTGCTAATGAACTATATCTTAAAAGATTAATCGTTGGTGGTCTTGAAGGTGTGTACGAGTTTTCCAAGAACTTCCGCAACGAAGGAATGGATCGCACGCACAATCCGGAGTTTACCGCCATGGAAATTTATGTGGCCTATAAAGACTACAACTGGATGATGGAGTTTACCGAGCAGCTTCTTGAGCACGTTGCCGTATCGGTTAACGGAACAACGATAGCTACTTTTGGAGAGCATCACATCGACTTCAAAGCACCTTATCCGCGCATTTCTATGGCCGAGGCTATTATGAAATTCACCGGTTTCGATATTGAAGGCAAAAATGAGGACGAAATACGTGCAGCTGCCATCGAAATGGGCATCGAGGTAAACGATACTATGGGTAAAGGAAAACTCATCGACGAAATTTTTGGTGAGAAATGCGAAGGCCAGTTTATTCAACCTACCTTTATTATTGATTACCCCATTGAAATGTCGCCGCTTACCAAAAAACATCGCTCTAAGCCAGACGTAACTGAGCGTTTTGAATTGATGGTGTGTGGAAAAGAAATTGCCAACGCCTACAGCGAGCTAAACGATCCAATCGACCAGCGCGAACGCTTTGAAGCTCAACTTAAGCTTTCGGAAAAAGGCGACGACGAAGCGATGTTTATCGACAACGATTTCCTGCGTGCTTTGGAATACGGAATGCCACCAACGGCGGGGCTTGGTATCGGTATGGACAGACTCATTATGTTCCTTACCAACAACCCCAGTATTCAAGAAGTGCTTTTCTTCCCGCAAATGCGTCCGGAGAAAGTTAAGAAGCAACCGTCCGCTGCTGATTTCGAAAAAATAGGAATTCCTGCCGAATGGGCACAGCATGTAATGGACGAGTTTGGATCGGTTGAAAAATTGCAAGAAGCAAAACCCACCCAAGTGCATCAACGCATGAACGGTATGCGGAAAAAGAAAAAGTTGGATATTAGCGCACTGTCTCTTGAAGAAGTGCAAAACTGGTTTTCTTCATAGGGTTTAACAAGGCTTAAAACCCACCATGCCGTTTTCGCACAATACCAACTCTCTATTTTGTTGTAGTTCTTTCAAACTACGATAAAGACTGCTGCGACTAATTCCGGTAAGTGCTTGGATGTTTTTTGCGGAAATCATCGAAGCCTCATCTGCATAATCTCGAATGAAATCGAGAATTTCTCTCAACCTTTCCGTAGTGCTTTTATGGAAGAGCTGCAACCCCGTTTTCATTTCGTCTTCGTAGGTCTTATTCAATAGATAAAGCCAAGTTTCTCGAAGTGAAGGTGTATTGGCAATGCTTTGCAGAATCACTCCTCCTGGAATTTCCAAGTATTCTACACTTTGGCTAACCACATTGTAGTTTTCTTGAAAGGAAAGCAGATTTAAATCAACCTTTTTAACATTTTTGCCTGAGTATGGAAACTCCTGCATATCGGGAAGGTTGGCAGAAAAAAATGTTTCGCGTAAACCTATGCACTGCCCCGGGCCGTATAATCCAGCTCGCGGACCGTCTTCGGCAATCACCACTCCCGAGATAATGAAAACGCAGATAGCTGGATCACCTTTTTCAACGATATAATCTCCACGAAAACGCGTTTTCAAATTACCAATTTCAAAAATGCTTTGTAGCCATTCCACAGATAAGGCCGGATAAGCCTTATGCAGAAAATTTTGATGCTCTCGTGAAATGGTCATGATAGAAGTATTCATTTGATAATGCAAAAGTAAATTCAACGAAACAAAATAAACATGATTAGAATCAGCCCAAAAACTGAGGAATGAAACTTTTAACGCAAAATTTACTAGCTTTACGTTTCGAAAACTTCAATTGGCAAAAGGAAATGCTAAACAATCCGCATTAGAAAACGTTGAAATTTCAATTTTGTTTGACACACAAAACGACGTAAGTTTGTGGCTTGAAAATAATCGCTGTTTTTTTATATGTTAATCAGGTGTTGAGTCTGCTGATATCTAAACAAATAGCAAAATATTTACCAACAATAGATTTTGTTGACACGGTAGTAAAACGAGAAAAACATATCATAAATAATTCCTTCTATGAAAGTATTAGTTTGCATAAGTCACGTGCCGGATACCACGGCCAAAATTAACTTCACGCCTGATCAAAAGGCTTTCGATACCAATGGGGTGTCTTTTGTTATTAATCCGTACGACGAGTTTGGTCTTACCCGTGCGGTATGGCTTCAGGAAAAGCAAGGAGCTACGGTAACCGTTATTAACGTGGGTACGGCCGTTACCGAACCAACGCTTCGCAAAGCATTGGCCATTGGTGCCAACGACGCCATTCGCGTGGATGCCGAACCAACTGATGCCTTTTTCGTGGCGAAGCAAATTGCACATATTGCCAAGGAAAACAACTACGACCTCATTATCACCGGTAGAGAATCCATCGACTACAACGGTTCGCAAGTGCCTGGAATGCTCGCCGCCATGCTCGATATTCCTTTCGTAAATGCTTGTGTGGGTCTTGAGGTTGAAGGTGATAAAGCACACGTTATCCGCGAAATAGACGGAGGAAAGGAAAAAAGTTCCATCTCTGTACCAGCGGTAATCGCTGGACAAAAAGGTCTGGTGGAAGAGAAAGACTTACGCATCCCCAATATGCGCGGAATCATGCAGGCGCGCACGAAGCCGCTTAGCGTGGTTCAACCTGTAGAAGCGGGTGTGAAAACCGCCGCCGTTCACTACGAAAAGCCTGCTCCTAAGGCTGCTTGTAAAATGATTAGTCCCGACAATGTAGAAGAACTCGTTGATCTTCTGCACAATGAAGCCAAAGTAATTTAAAAAAAGATTTGCCATGAGTATTTTAGCATACATCGAATCCTGGGAAGGAAAATTTAAGAAGACCTCGTTTGAAACCGCCGCTTTTGCAGCTAAGCTCGCTAAAGAAATGGGTGTTGAGGCACACGCAGTTGTCATCAACGCTGATGACGATGCTTCCGCATTAGGTAAATATGGTATAAGCAAAGTATTCCGTGCGAATAACGCCGGAAGCTTTAATAATTATGTATGGGTGAAAACCATCCAAGCTGCTGCCGAACAAGCTGGGGCAAATGGCATCGTGATGAGTGGAACTTTTGGTGGGAAAATGCTCGCCGGACTTTTAGCTGTCAACTTCGACGCCGGTTTGGTAAGTAACATTTCTGAATTCCCTTCTTCAACCTCTCCACTAGTTGTTCGTCGTTCAGCTTTTTCTAGTAAAGGTTTTGTTGATTATGAAGTGAAAGAAGAACGATTTATTCTTTCGATCATTCCTAACGGCATTGGCTTGCCAGCGGCTGGATATGGTTCTGCACAAGTTGAGGATATTTCTCCCGTAAGTGAAGGCGCTAAAGCAGTAGAAGTACTTGAAGTAGATCGCGTAAAAGGAAAAATTCCTTTGCCCGAAGCCGAAATGGTCGTTTCCGCCGGACGTGGACTAAAAGATCCTTCAAATTGGAATTTAGTGGAAGACCTCGCCGAGGCTTTAGGAGCATCAACCGCTTGTAGTAAGCCCGTAAGCGATATGGGATGGCGTCCACATAGCGAGCACGTTGGGCAAACGGGTATTGCCATTAACCCGAACTTATACATCGCCATCGGAATTTCCGGAGCCATCCAGCATCTTGCCGGGGTAAGCGCCAGTAAAACGATTGTGGCTATTAATACCGATAGCGATGCGCCTTTCTTCAAAGCAGCTGATTACGGTATTGTAGGCGATGCTTTTGAAGTTGTTCCAAAACTTACCGAAGCCATTCGTAAATTTAAAGCAGATAATTAGTATATTGCGATTCCGTTTGGAGCCATCCATGCGGAATCGTTTTTTAACCCATCCACCCAATTTCCGCCCATGAGCGATAAGGTTCAATTGGTAATAAAAGGACTTTCTTATAGTCAAACACAAAGTGGTGCTTACGCCCTTGTGCTTGGCGAAGAAGATGGAGTTCGTAGATTACCCGTTATCATTGGTGGCTTTGAAGCACAATCTATTGCCATAGCCTTAGAAAATGAAGTGGAACCCCCGCGGCCTCTTACCCATGACCTTTTTTGCTCTTTCGCGGAAAACCTTCAAGCAACCTTGAAAGAGGTGCTCATTCACGATCTTAAAGAAGGCGTTTTCTATTCCATAATGGTTTTTGAATTTCAAGGTAAAGACGTGGTTCTCGATGCTCGCACCTCCGACGCTGTAGCCTTAGCCATTCGTTTTAAAGCACCCATTTACACCTTTAATAAAATTTTGGAAAAGGCGGGTGTGGTTATCGATGAAAAGCCTGTACGTACCGGACAGCCAGCCCCAAGTCAAGCTGTTAGTTCCGCCTCACCTAAAAAGTCGCTTGAGGAGTTACAAAAAGATATGGAGGAAGCTGTGCGTAATGAGGATTATGAGAAAGCCGCTCGACTTCGCGATGAGATAGATAAGTATTTTAAATAGCCGAGCATTGAAGGCTATCTGTCAAATGTGCCATTCTGGTCAAAGTGTAATAAAAAGCTCGTTTTTCAAGCTTCTTTTCCCGTTTTTTATTCTGGGATTTCACTTTAGCGCTCAAGCTGAAAAAGAATCTCTTTTCCCGGGTGAATACCATTTTCTCTCAATCACCGATTCGTTTTCCGGAATATCCTTATTTGAAATTGACTCCAGCGATTTTCTTATCGCTGATGAGACGGGTGCTTTTCATTACGAGTTAAAAGCCAAATCGGTAATTGCCCAGGGAGCATGGGATGTTATTGACGACACCTTGCGATTATTGTATTACGAACCTCAGGATACTTTGCGGCAGTATCTCATGCGTTTTCGTACAGATACCCTTCACCTGCATGAATCAGGAGTAGTGTATTCTTTTGTTCGTAAAAAAGAATCAGATCTTATTACCCAAGAGTCGGTACTTCCGGAAAAAGAAGATTGGCATATTAGTGCGCTAGGCAAAGGAGCTTTGGGACTCTTCGTCTTGATGTTGATGGGTTATATTTTCTCTAATAACCGAAAGAACATAAACTGGATATTGGTTGGAAAAGGCTTAACCATACAAATAGCTTTTGCCTTTGCCATCCTAAAAATTTCTTGGGTACGCGATGCCTTCGACGCCATCAGTAGGGTTTTTGTAAAAGTTTTATCCTTTTCAAAGTACGGAGCGGAGTTTTTATTCGGTTCGCTCATTCAAAATACGGATTCATTTGGGTACATCTTTGCTTTTCAAGTGTTGCCTACGGTAATCTTCTTCTCCGCACTTACCAGTCTGCTCTTTTATTTCGGCATTTTGCAAAAAGTAGTTATGGCCTTTGCCTGGCTTATGAAGCATACTTTTAAATTGTCCGGTGCCGAGAGTCTTTCTGCTGCGGGAAATATTTTTCTCGGTCAAACGGAATCTCCTTTACTCATTAAGCCCTATCTCGAGCGCATGACAAATTCGGAACTCCTTTGTGTTATGAGTGGAGGCATGGCCACCATTGCCGGAGGGGTGTTGGCTGCGTATATCGGTTTTCTCGGTGGAGCAGATGTGGCTTCGCAAGTTTTTTTCGCCAAACATCTTATTGCCGCATCTGTTATGAGTGCTCCAGCGGCCATTATTTCTGCTAAAATGCTGTATCCAGAAACGGAAAAGTTTGATGAGAGTGCTGAAGTTACCTCAGACACTATGGGTACTAATGCTTTGGAAGCCATATCTAATGGCACTACCGACGGACTAAAATTAGCAATCAATGTAGGGGCAATGCTCCTCGTTTTTATCGCCTTCATTTATATGTTTAATTCATTTTTCCGTGATGTGATAGGTGAATATACAGGACTCAATGCTTGGGTGGTGGAGCTTTCAGCGGGTCAGTACGACGGATTGAGTTTGCAGGCTATCTTGGGTTATACCTTAGCACCTTTGACTTGGTTAATGGGTGTGGCCAAGGAAGATATGGTTCTGGTGGGACAGCTTTTAGGTGAGAAAACCATTCTCAATGAGTTTGTTGCCTACGTTTCTCTAGGTGAGATGCTCGAAGGCGCACAATTTGCCCAAAAGAAAAGTGTGGTAATAGCTACTTATATACTCTGCGGCTTCAGTAATTTTGCCAGCATCGGAATTCAGATTGGGGGTATTGGCGCTTTGGCTCCATCACGCCGCTCAGATTTGAGCCGATTGGGTATAAGAGCCCTAATTGCCGGGACCATGGCGTCCTTATTTACCGCTGTGGTTGTAGGAATGATTATTTAACAGAAAAAAGAAAAAAATATGAGATTCTTTTCCTCGAAAAAAAAGCAAGATGTGAGTCTATTGAATACCTCGAAAGAACGTACGCGACCGGTATTCAATACGTTGAAGATTAAAGATATCCGTAAGGAGACCGACGAATCTGTTTCGGTGGCTTTTGATTTACCCGAAAAGCTTCGTGCCCAGTACGCGTTTTTGCCCGGACAATATTTGACTCTTCGTACCACCATCAACGGGGAAGATGTGCGTCGATCGTATTCCATTTGCAGCTGTCCCTTCAATGAGGATTTGCGGGTTGCGATTAAAAAACTCGAAGGCGGACTTTTTTCTACCTATGCCAATGAGCAGTTGAAAATTGGTGATGAGCTTCAAGTGATGACTCCGGAAGGTACTTTTACTACGGATGTAAAAGACAACCAAGTGAAAACCTACGTTGCTTTTGCTGCGGGATCCGGGATTACGCCCATAATGAGTTTGATGAAAACCATTTTGGAAGTGGAGAAAAACAGTCAGTTTATTCTTTTCTACGGAAACCGCACTTCCAACAGCATTATTTTCCGAGATGAAATTGATGCTTTAAAGAATACCTATATGAATAGGTTACGCGTTTCTCATATTTTGAGTCGCGAAGATCAAGGTTCCGATGCCACTCGTGGACATATTGATGCTTCAAAAGTGAAAGTTTTTTCTGAACGCTTTTTTGATGTAAAAGAAGTAGCTGAATTCTTCATTTGTGGTCCTGAGCAAATGATTCATGCGGTGAAAGATACACTTGTGGAACTTGGTGCTCCAAAAGAGCGGGTGCGTTTTGAGTTATTCACTACTGGCGCAGCTACCACAGACGCTCCGAAAGCAAAAGCACAAACTAGCGAATCATCGAAATCGGATACTTCTAAGGTTACAGTAATCCTTGATGGTGAAGAAACCCATTTTGATTTGGCCTATCACGGGAATACCATCACCGATGCCGCCACTCATGCAGGGGCTGATGTGCCTTTCAGTTGTAAAGGTGCGGTGTGCTGTACTTGTAGAGCACGAGTGATTAAGGGTGAAGTAGAAATGGATATGAACTACGCCCTTGAGCCCGAAGAGGTTGAAGATGGATACGTACTTACTTGCCAAACCCACCCACGAAGTCCGGAGGTTATAATTTCGTTTGATGAATAACATACCATTGGGGTTAGTCTTGAGCTAACCCCATTTTTTTTATACTATAGCTTAGCTGCGAAGCTGAATCGTGGGAGATTTAATTGAATACGCGGATAGAGTTCCCAAAAAACTGCACCCTATAAAACTTCAGTGGAACACTCGCATTTTCACCCATTGGGCTTCCGTCGTAAAGTAAGTATTTGGCACTGTCGCATCCACAGTATCCGTACATCATGTCGTCTGTAATAAAAACACGACCGCAGGTTTTTTCCCAGTCGTTCGGACAGGCACGATCATAGGCGGCAAAATCTTCAGAGGAGTTGCTCAACGTTCTTCTGTATATAATCAGTCCTTTATAACCGCCCTCATTATATATAGCACCACCTGGCGACATTAATGGAAGACTACTCGGGATGTTCAACGGGATATGAATATCCACAAAAACTTCGGGTACGGGATGCCTTTCTCCCCTACAAGATGTCAGACCTAAAAGAATGACGAAAATTGAAAAAAAATGCTTCACTTTGCACAAGGTTTTTCGTTCTAAATTGCGATTTAAGTGTTAAAGCCCCTATTTTTTTGTAGTGCTTATCCCAAATTCAGGGGCAAATATAAGGCCTAAAACTAGTTTTTTTTAGCAAAAACATCTAACATTATCAATTTATTAAGTGCTAGTTTCAAAAAAAATTAACTTGGCTTTTGGTAGCATAAAATTTTTGGCGTTAATTTGCATTTGATTATAGCCTGACATTAATACGTAGGATACATGATTAAAAAATTACTAACACTGCTTCTTTTTTGCAGTTCTGTTTTGGCCTTTGCCCAACAACGTCCCGGTTCACTCCGTGGTAACATTAAAGATGAAGGTGGAATAGCCGTTGGCTTTGCAACCGTTGTTGTCAGAGATGAAGGTAATAACGTTATTCGTTCGCAGGATGCCGACGAAAATGGAAATTACAACATAAACCCACTAGACCCGGGCACCTATAACGTTGAAGTATCTTTTATAGGATATCAGAAGATACGTTTAGAAGGTATTTTTATCAAGCCTAACGTTCCGACTTTGCAGAACTTTACACTTCGTGATGAGGCCACCTCTCTCGAGGCTGTTGATGTTATTGAATACGAAAAGCCGCTTATTACCACGGACGTAAAAACCACGGTAACTGCCAAAGAGATTGAGGGTATGGCGGTTCGTGATATTAACAGTATTGCTACTCAGGCTGCGGGTGTTTACGCTGCGGATGATGGTCAAGCTCCAAACATTCGTGGTTCACGTGCAAATACCACTGTATATTTTATTGATGGTGTGAAAGTTCGTGGTTCGTTACAGCTTCCTCAGGCCGCAATTCAACAGCAAGAGGTTTATACTGGAGGTATGCCTGCACAGTACGGTGATGCTACCGGGGGTATTATTGCTACTACCACTAAGGGACCATCTCCTATTTTCTTTGGTCAAGCGGAGGTGTTGTCCTCACAGTTTTTAGATCCATATAATTATAACCTATTTGCCGGTACTATTGGTGGACCACTTTTGAGAAAGCGTTTGCCTGATGGAAAAAAAGGTCGTCCAATCATTGGTTTCTTGCTTGCCACAGAATTTCAACACGAGAGAGATCCTCGTCCGGCCAATACACCACAGTTTCAGGTGCGTCCAGAATTATTAGATCAAATACGCCAAGTTCCCGTTCGTCCATCTGGCATCGGTGATGGGGTACTTTATAATGCGGAGTTTGTTACAGCTGATGATTTAGAAGAGATCCCGTATCGATTAAATGCCGCTCAGAGTAACTTACGTATTGCTGGTAACCTCAATTTCGCATTAAACGAAAGAGCAAATATTGCACTTGGTGGTCGTTTTGTATATGCTAGAGGAGCCAATACTAATTTTGCTCAGTCACTATTTAACTACGATAATTTCCCTGAATTTATCAACTTTGATTACGCTGGTTTTGCTCGATTCACCTATCGATTTAAAACGGATGCGGAAACGGGTGGAAAAACCAATTTAATTCGCAATGCCTTTGTGAGCATTCAAGCTGATTATACCCGTAATACACGTGTCGTTCAAGATCCTCGTCACATGGATAATATCTTTGCATATGGTCACGTGGGTACTTTTGAGCGCTTTAGTACTTTCTTTTACGCCTTTGGTGAAGATGAAACAACCGGCCTTACTGGTTGGAGAGCCATAGCGCCTCAAGATACCTTGATTCGCTTTACCCCGAGTCAATTTAATCCCGTGTTAGCTTCCTACACAGATTTTTTCTACCGTGCCGTAAATGAAAATCCTGCTCTTGGTAATACGCGAACGTTTACTGCTATTCGTCAAGGACGTGGTCTTTTAAACGGTGATTTACCTCAACAAGTATATGGAGGTATTTGGGGTAATGTGGGGTCAGTTCAATCTGGTTTTCAAAATGGGATTAATGATCAAGTTCGTTTAACGGGTTCTGCTACTTTTGATATCAAGGATCACTCACTTATCATGGGTTTTGAATTTGAACAAAGGTTTGACCGATTCTTTAGTGTCTCAGCGACAGGTCTTTGGAATCAAATGCGTTTGTTACAAAACAATCACATTAATGAGTTTGATTTTAATAGTCCAGACGCCATATTTGACGCTAATGGAGTTTTTCAAGATACCATTCTTTATCCAAGATTATTTTCTGAGACTGACTTTGCACAGAACGCCTTTACCCGCCGTTTCCGCGAAGCCCAAGGTTTGGATCCGCGCGGTTTAGACTTTATTAATATTGATGAGTACGATCCTTCCGCATTTAGTCTGGATATGTTCTCAGCTGATCAGTTGATCAACTTATCAGGATCGAGATTGGTTGATTATTATGGTTTCGATCATACCGGGAGAATTCAGAGAGGAAATCCTACTTTAGAAGATTTCTTTACTCAAAGAAATGCAGATGGAACGCTTGCTCGTCCTGTAGGAGCTTTTGCGCCGATTTATTTCGCAGGTTACATCCAAGACCAGTTTACGTATAACGACCTTCGGTTCAACGTTGGACTTCGTGTTGACCGTTTTGACTTGAACCAGCCGGTTCTTAGAGATCCTTTCTTGCTGTATCCTGCCAGCACCGTTGGTGATTTAGGCGAGTTTGGTCTTTCACGCGAAAATGTTCCACGTAATATTGGAGATGATTACACGGTATATGTTAGAGATTATAATTATTTAAGTAATCCAAACGAGGATCCTACCATCGTAGGTTTCCGTCGCGGTCGTAATTGGTACGGTCCTGATGGAAGATTTATTCCTAACCCAAAGGATATAGCCGATGCTGGTGGTGGAAATGTTCGTCCTTTATTTAACACCAACCCTGATGACTTGCGTTTATCTGCTGAGTCCTTTACGGATTATACTCCACAGGTTGTTGTAATGCCACGTATCAACTTCAACTTCCCTATTTCGGACGAGGCTTTGTTCTTTGCTCACTATGATGTTCTTGCTCAACGTCCGGATCCGCTTCTTTCTATCTTTAACCCAATTAACTACTTGGAGTTGGAAGTGTTGAAGAACACAAACAACCCTATTCCTAACCCTAATCTCTTACCACAACGAACAACCGATTATGAATTAGGATTTACTCAGGTGCTTACCCGTCGTAGTTCAATGAAAGTTTCAGGTTTCTATCGTGAAATGCGTGATATGATTCAAACTGTAGCTTTAATTGCGGCGCACCCCGGTACCTATATTACCTATGCAAACGATGATTTCTCTACGGTAAAAGGTTTCTCTTTGGAATATGACCTTCGTCGTTACAAGAACTTCACGGTGTTTGCTAACTATACCTTGCAGTTTGCCGACGGTACAGGTTCAGGCCCCAATACCTCTTTGAACCTTGCTCGTACGGAGCAACCAAATATTCGCTTTATTCTTCCGCTTAGTTTCGACTCTCGTCACCAAGCCACCGTGCGTTTTGATTATCGCTACGCTTCTGGTAAAAACTATAATGGTCCAGTTTGGTGGAACAAGCGCGTGTTTGAAAATGCCGGTATTAACTTCGTAATGTTTGCGAACTCCGGTACTCCTTACACTCGTCGTCAGTTTGCTTTCCCGCTTACTCAAAACCCTTCTGGAGCTGTTCCGGTTGCTGGTCAAATTAATGGTTCTCGTCTTCCATGGCAATTCCGTGGCGATATGCGCGTGAACAAAGTATTTGATTACAAGTGGAAAAATGGCCGTAAGGGTAATATTGATGTTTACGTGCAGGTGCTTAACGTGTTTAACAACATGAACGTACTTAACGTATATGGATTTACCGGATCACCTGATGATGATGGGTACCTTACTTCAAACCGTGCACGTGACGTAATTGCTCAGGCAGTGAGCTCTGAAGCTTACGCTGATTTATACCGTGCTAGAATGCAAAACCCGTTTAATATTTCGTTGCCAAGACGTGTACGCCTTGGTTTAATGGTGACATTTTAATAAACACTCCTTAACTAGCTGACTCGTCGATCAGCTTAAGGTATCGACGATAAATCGAATAGATTATGAAATTACATCGCTTTTACATCTTAGCTGCCCTTTTCTTTTTCGGGAATGTAGGGATGCTTCAAGCCGCCGAAATTGGCGGCTTAAAACGCGACAACCGCAAGGTTATTAAGCGTACAATGTCTGATCTCTGTAGCCCTGCTCGAGCACAAATTGATTTAGATTTGAACAATGTTCGTGCTCGTGTACTTGCAGCAGGTGACATGTGGTGGAACCTTACCGGACAACCTCGCTATGAGGTGCCGAAAGGAAGTAACCGTCACTCAATGTTTGCTGGAGCACTATGGCTCGGCGGACTTGATGAGGGTTCTCAGTTAAAGTTAGCTGCTATGACTTATCGTCAGCGCGGTAATGACTTCTGGCCTGGCCCTCTTACTGATGATGGTACTGCTTCTGTTGATGCTACCACTTGTGATCGTTACGATCGTTTTTGGACCATTGATCGTGAGCAAGTAGAAATTCATCGAGCTTGGTTGAGCTGTCAGCGTGATCCTAATTGTGACGTTAACATCCAATTCCCAGGTTATGAGATTCCCCTCGTAATCCAAGAGTGGCCAGGTAACGGTATTCGTGGATTTGATGCTCCGCTACCTTTCAGATTAGCACCTTTTGAAGATATCGATGGTGATGGGCTTTATGATCCTAATATTGATTATCCTGGTTTTGATTTGGATCGTCAGTACGACTGCCGTCTTAAAGAAATTGATGTTCTTTACGGTGATAGAACCATCTGGTGGGTTTATAACGACCGTGGTAACGTACACACGGAAACGCAAGCAGCCTCACTTGGTTTTGAAATTCGTGCTCAGGCTTTTGCTTTTAGCACCAATGACGAGATCAACAACATGACTTTCTATAACTATCGTATTCTCAATAAATCAACCTTCTCGCTAACTAACACCTTCTTTGGTACTTGGTTTGACCCCGACTTAGGAAACCCGGTTGATGATCTTATTGGTTGCGACATTCCACGTGGATTGGGTTATTGCTATAATGCTGAGTTGGTGGATGCCGGCCCGCTAGGTTATGGACCGAACCCTCCTGCAATTGGTCTTGACTTCTTCCAAGGCCCCTTTGCTGATTATTTTGATGGTCTTGATAATGACAAGGATGGTTGTTTAGATGGAGTTCGTGATAGTGCGGGTAATTGTATTCCTGAGAATCCAGACTTAGGAATTAACGAGCGTATTATCATGAGTGGTTTTATGTATTACAACAACCGTGGATCTTGGAACGTTGATGCGATGACTGATCCTACAGTTGATGTTCACTTCTACAGTTACTTGCAGAGTCGTTGGAAGGATGATGCTCCCCTCGTTTATACTGAGTCTGGAGGTCGTGGTGGTACTACTAATGGAAGTGGTTATGCCCCCACGAACGCTTCCGCAGTGCGAACCCTATTTGCCTTTCCAGGTCAATCTTTTGATACAACTCAAACGGCTAGAAGTACGGAGGGATTATTTCCACACGGTACGTTCCCTCCATTTGAGTCCTGGCCAAATGGTGGTTGGTATGAAGCTCCTGTAAATCTTGCCGACAAGCGCGGTCTTCACTGTGCAGGACCTTTTACACTCTTGCCTGGAGCACTTAACTTTATTACTACTGGTGCTGTTTGGGCGCGTGATTTCACTAATCCAGAGCCTTATGCTTCTGTTGAGTTGTTGAAAATCGCCGATGATAAAGCACAAAACCTCTTTGATAACTGCTTCCAAATTCTTGATGGTCCAGATGCGCCTATTATGAATATTGAAGAGTTAGAAAATGAGTTGATTATTAAGTTGACCTATCCTGAAACCTCTAATAACTTCAATTTTGCTTATCGTCAAGTTGATCCCCTAATCGTTGAGCAGCCTTCATGGAATGGTGATCCTGCTAAAATCGATTCAGCGCGTCAAGCAGGTTATTTTGAATACGTCTTTGAAGGTTTCCAAATTTTCCAGTTCCGTAACGCAAACGTTACAGCTGCGGATCTTTATAACCCTGATTTATCCCGTTTGGTATTTCAGTGTGATATTCGTAACGAGCATAGTCAGTTAATCAATTACACACGTGCTCCGGAATTGAACAACTCCTTTATTCCTCAGGATATGACCATTCAGGCTGAGAATAACGGAATTAGAACTACCTTCCGTGTTACCGAAGATGCTTTCTCTTCCGAAGTTGACCGTACATTGGTAAATCATAGAGAATATTACTATTTTGTTATTGCTTATGCGGTTAATCAGCTCCGTCCTTTTGATCCAATCGAGCCAGATTTAACTCAGCAGACTCCTTATCTTGCTGGTCGTCGTAATGCTTTTGGGGGATCAAATACTGCGGTAGTTGCCGTTCCTCGTAAGATTGAGCCAGAGCGTGACGGTTTAGTGATTCGTTCAAGATATGGTGACTCTCCCGAAATTACCCGTAAAGATGGTTTAGGTAATATGGGTCGTTTCCTTCAATTGACTGCTGAAACTGAAGATAGAATTGTTCGCAATTTTAAAGAGGATAACCTTACCTATCAGCGAAATGCAGGCCCAATTAACGTTAAAGTAGTTAACCCTAAAAACGTTAAGCCCGGTGATTTTACCCTTCGTTTAGTTGGTGAACCTATTGATATTTTTACACCTACTATGCGCAATAATAGTCGCTGGGTTCTTGAGGGTGTATATGAAGAAGATGGTGAAATGAAAGTTCTAGGTGCTACCGACTTTAATCCTCAAGGTGGTATTACCTCAGATACAACCATTGGTTTTGATAACGAGCAAATCATTTCAGAAATCGGACTCTCCGTAAATGTTCGAAATTTCCGTAATCCAGGCATTGACGAAGATTGCGAATTCGGGGCCGGTGTTGTTGGTTCCAGAGTAACCCATACGCCGAGTAATCGTCCTTGGTTAAGCGGTGTGTCTAGTGATAATTCATTTACACCTCGAAATTGGATTTTAGCTGGTACAAACACAGTTAATTCGGCAAACACTGCACAGAGAACCTACACTGATCGTATAGCTGATCCATGTGACTTGTGGAATTTGGCGGGTCGTACATGGGCTCCTTATGTGCTTGTTAGTCGTCTTCGTGAAGATTTTGATGATTTTTCACAAGGTTTTGGACCAGCACACATTGCAAGTAGTGCTCCTGTTGCTGCAACTTTGGGTACAACACGTTCCGTTGACGTAGTAATAACGGAAGATCGTAGTAAATGGACACGCGTTCCTGTATTTGAGATTGCGGAAGATCCTCTTAAGTCAGCGGATGGAATCAACAAGCATGATCAACGTACTGCTCCAGGTTGGGATTTAATTAATGGAGAACTTGTTCGTAGCACTAACCCTGCGCATAACGGTTGGTCTTATTTCCCAGGATACGCGATTGATGTGGAAACCGGTCGTCGTTTGAACATGGCTTTTGGTGAGAACACATGGTTGACTAGTGAGAATGGCGATGACATGTTGTGGAATCCTACAGCTAATCTTTTCCGTCGTTTCGATATTGCTATGGGTGGTATGCACTTCTTGTATGTTTTCCGTTCAGACAGACGTGTTTCTGCTACCGAATTGGAGGATATTGAGTATCGTGGTGATAATCCTCAAGATCATCCTCTATACAATCTAATTCAGGGCTTCCCGGCAACAAAGACTGCCTTCTGGGATAACGTTCAATTCGTAAACGTTCCACTTTTGAGTCCTGGTTTTGCTAATGTTGATCCTTACGGTGAACTTCCTGCTGAGGTTAAGATTCAGCTTCGCTTTAACCGTCAGTTTACACTTTATGAAACAGTTGATAATCCTAACAACGAACGACCTTTATATGAATTTAGCACTCGTGACATTGCCGCTAGCGAAAACGTTCGTAGTGTAGCTTCCGAGGCGCTTAATCTTATTGGGGTAGTTCCTAATCCGTATTATGCTTTCTCGCTATACGAGTCAAGTCAGTTAGATAATCTTGTTAAGATCATCAACTTGCCAATTCGTTGTGATATCCATATCTATACAACGTCCGGAACTAAGATTCGTACATTGACGAAAGACAATACCGATACCAGCATCCTCTGGGATCTGCGTAACGATTATGGTGTGCCAATTACCAGTGGTGTGTATATCATTCACATTGATGCTGGTGATATTGGACAGAAAGTTGTGAAGTGGTTCGGCGCCATGCGTCCGGTTGACCTCAACGCGTTTTAATAATTTGCATTACAAGAAGATAGTGTTATGATTAAACCACTAAAGGTTCTGGCTTTAGGCCTGTGCATCGTAAGTATGCCTTTATTTGGCGGTAACCCACAACGGGTTGGTTCTGCCGGAGCTTCCGAGCTACTCATTAATCCGTGGGCTATGAATGCGGGTATGAACAATGCTAACGTGGCCGGAGCTCGTGGCGTAGAGGCCATTTTTATGAATATCGCTGGTACAGCATTTACCGAAGGTACCGAAGTCGCATTTACCAATACCCAATGGATGGTCGGTGCAGACGTTTTTATCAACGCTTTTGGTCTTACCCAAAAAGTTGGTGCTAACGGCGTACTTGGTCTATCACTCACTTCGGTGAACTATGGTGATATCGACGTTCGTACGGTGAATAACCCCGATGGTGGATTGGGTACTTTTAGTCCAAATACCTCCATCATTACGATGTCTTATGCCCAAAAGTTTACGGAATCTATTTTTGGTGGTGTTAACCTCAAGGTTTTTAACCAAGCTATTAGTAACCTTTCCGCAACCGCGCTTTGTATCGATGCCGGTGTTCAGTACGTAACAGGTTCTCGTAAGCAGGTTAGATTTGGTATTAATTTGAAGAATATCGGACCATCTGTTGCTTTTAGCGGTGACGGTTTTGACGTTACGCTTCAAGCCCCAGGTCAAACTTTTTCTCAATCTTGGCAAAGTAGATCAGCAGCCTTTGAATTGCCTTCTACCCTTAACTTAGGTGGTGCCTACGATTTTGATTTGGGTCAGGATCTCCGCTTTACTTTGATGGGTACCTTCAATTCAAACTCTTTTCAAAAGGATGAATACCACGTAGGTGGTGAATTTGCCTTCCAAGAGAAGTTTATGCTTAGAGGTGGATATATCTTCTTCGACGATAGAGTTGACGGAATGAATACGAATGCCTTCACCGGTTTAGCTGCTGGATTGTCTGTTGACCTACCCCTCTCAGAAGGCGATAATACACGCTTTGCGCTTGATTTTGCATACCGCGCTACCCGTGCACCATTTATGGGAACATACAGCACAGGAATCCGCGTTATGTTTTAAAAATTCAACCTATCTTTGCACCCTCATAAAAGAAGACCATCTCGCATGGTCTTTTTTTTGTGTTTTAGAAACAAGTAAATTATTTAAACCGTGGGCTTATGAGCAAAGTATCTTATTATACACCTGAGGGTTATCAGAAATTGAAGCTAGAGTTGGAGCAACTAAAGAGCGTTGAACGTCCAAAAATCTCCGCGCAAATTGCCGAGGCGCGCGACAAAGGCGATCTATCTGAGAATGCTGAATACGACGCCGCCAAAGAGGCTCAAGGTCTTTTGGAATTGAAGATTTCTAAAATGGAAGATCTACTAGCTAATGCTCGTGTGCTTGATAAGTCCCAAATGGATAACTCTAAGGTAATGGTACTATCAACCGTTACTCTTAAGAATAAAACCAATAATGCCACCATGACCTATACTCTAGTAAGCGAATCAGAGGCAGATTTGCGTGCAGGTAAGATCTCGGTAAATAGCCCTATCGGGAAAGGCTTATTAGGTAAAAAAGTAGGCGAAGAAGCGCAAATTCAGGTGCCTAATGGCGTTATGTCATTTGAGGTAATGGATATAAAAATGATTTAAATGCCCTCCATCTTCACCAAAATCATTCAAGGCGATATACCCTGCCATAAGGTAGCCGAGAACCAGTATGCTATCGCATTCATGGATATTCGTCCGCTCCAAAAAGGACATGTGTTGTTGGTTCCTAAGGTTGAAGTGGATAAACTCTTCGATCTTCCTGAAGATGTTTATACAAATCTGTGGCAGTTTGCCCGCACAATTGCTGCTGCCATTGAAAAAACCGTTGAATGTAATCGAGTGGGGGTGACTGTTTACGGACTAGAAGTTCCGCACGCACACATCCACCTTATTCCCATTCAAAAAGAAGGTGACATGGATTTCTCCCGGCCTTTGCAGGGCGTGAGTCATGAAGAACTTGCACAATTAGCCGTGCAGATTTCTGATAATATTTCCTAAATCGGTAGGCTACCCCTTCACCCTCCCCGGATTGTTTCTCACAAAAGCCTCCCAGCCAGAGTGCGAAGCCCCCTGCGTGGGAATGCGGTTTTGAAACATGTGACAGAGCGCAACTGCCACCGCGTCCGTAGCGTCTAAGGTTTTAGAGGAAAAACCACTCATGTCGAGGTGGAATCCCAAAGCTGCGGCAACTTGCTCTTTAGACGCACTTCCTTTTCCCGTAATGGATTGTTTGATTTTTCTAGGCGAATATTCGGTGATGGGTATGTTTTTGTACATGGCGGCCGCAATTACTACGCCTTGAGCCCTGCCAAGTTTGAGCATCGACTGTACATTTTTGCCAAAAAATGGTGCTTCTACCGCCATCTCATCGGGTAAGTACTCTTCGATGATTTCCAGCGTTGATTCAAAAATGCGCTTGAGTTTCTCCATGGGGTCGGTGAGCTTGCGCATGGAAACGATGTTCAATTCTATGAGCTTTGATTTCCTAAAGTCCCCCTCAATTACCCCAAAACCCATCACTGTGGTTCCGGGGTCGATTCCCAATATGCGTCGCTCTTTTACCTTTGTAGCCATTAATTTTCGATTCATGCATTCCCGCGCGTAGCTTTGCCCGGTATTACAACGAACAAAAGTACGGTATGTCGCTCACCAATCTGGTTTTATTCTCCACATTTATCTATGCCGCACTGGTTATCTATTGGCGCTTGCACATCAAACTTAGCGATGGTCAAAGGGCTAATAGCCTTAAAGATGTTGCTCTCGTGGTAGTATTTCGAAATGAAGCCACGCATTTGCCAGAATTATCCCGGTATTTACAAGCTTACCAGAATGAGGTGGAAATCATCTTCGTTAACGATGGATCTACCGACGGGGGAGAAGACCTGATTGCGGAAAGTTTGCCTCAAGCACGTATTTTGCATCAAAAAGCCATCGGAAAAAAAGCGGGTTTGCGCTTGGGAATAGAAAATGCCACTCGACCTATCATTGCTACCCTAGATGCCGATGTGGTTCCCGAAAAAAATTGGCTGTACACGATGCGAGCCTATGCCGATCAGGCAGAATTTGTTTCCGGACCGGTGATTCCAAAAAAGACATCCCGGGCTTTATTTTCCTCAATGTTGGCTTTGGAATGGTTTAGTTTGCAGGCGGTTACCGAAGGCGCGTTTAATACAGGATATCCACTCATGGCCAATGGAGCTAATAGTATGTTTACCAAAAAGTTGTGGGAAGATAGTCTGGAAGTGCGTTCCGATTTCGCCCTACCTTCCGGCGACGATATGTTTTTACTTGAAGCGGCGAAGAAACTTCAGCGCAAGGTGTGCTACGCTTCGAGTGCTCAAGCCGCAGTATTTACCGATGTACCTGATAGTATCGATGCTTTTTGGAAGCAGAGAACCCGCTGGGCATCGAAAACGCCGCATTATTCACGCACGCTACCTCAGTTGATTGCCCTCCTAGTACTGATGATTTCCTTTTTCCAGTTGGTGGGGTGGACGTGGGCTTTTAAGGCTTGGCTGGGAGTGTGGACAATAAAACTAATAGCTGACGTTTTTGTTTTGCAATACATCACTATGAAATATCAACAATCGAGGCTGATGCGCGTGTATTTTATCACGGCGCTTATGTATCCACTTTACGTTTGTGCTGTGGGCTTCGACGCCATTTATGCATATATATTCAAGCCTAAGGCACAGAACCCCTCCTGGAAATGATCTATAGCTATAAAAATCTTTGGAAGGCACTACTGCTCATATTTGCCATAGTAATTGGTGCGGCAACCCTCATTTATACCGAGTCTTTTTTGGATGAATTGCGGCTTGAAGAGCAGAAGAAAATGGAAATGTGGGCGCAGAGCATTCGTACCATCTCCCGGGCTGAAACGGGTGAGGACGTTACGCTGGCCAACATGGTTAGCCAGAGTAATACCACCATTCCCATCATTTTAGTGGATTCCGACGGTGAAATCATTACCTCGCGAAACATACCGGAGCGCCACCAACATTCGGAAGAAGACTTAAATAAGTACCTCCAAAAACTCAAGAGCGCCAATGAACCCATCGAAATTAATATTGGTGGAGGGCAAATAAACGAAGTCTATTACGACTCTTCTACCGTTTTACGTCAACTAGGTATTTACCCTCGCGTACTTCTCGGTGTGATAGCCTCTTTTCTCGTTATCGCCTACGTAACTTTCTCAAGTAGTAGAAAAGCCGAGCAGGATAGGGTTTGGACGGGTTTGGCTAAGGAGACAGCGCACCAAATAGGCACACCACTCTCTTCCCTAATGGGCTGGGTGGAAATACTGCGCATGAAAGGAGTAGGGGAAGATATTGTACAAGAAATAGAAAAAGATATTGACCGTCTCAACCGCATTACCGATCGCTTTTCCAAAATTGGTTCAGTGCCGCAGTTGAAAAACGAAAACCTCTTCCTCGCTGTGCAAGATATTATCTTTTATTTGCAGAGTAGGTTGCCCAAAAAGATATCCTTGGAACTCGCAGTTTCCGAGCGATTGAAGGCTAAAGATGTCCCTCTCAATCTTCCACTTTTTCAGTGGGTAATCGAGAATCTTATTCGCAACGGGGTAGATTCCATACAGGGTAAGGGTTCGGTGAAAGTGATTATTGGTGAGCAGCCCACCTATTTTTTTGTGGAAGTGATAGATTCGGGTAAAGGCATTCCGCGGAGTAAGCATAAGGCCATTTTTCGTCCGGGATATACCACCAAAACCCGAGGCTGGGGATTAGGTCTGAGCTTGTCGCGACGCATCATCAATGATTATCACGGAGGAAAAATCTTTGTTTCGCAGTCGGAAATAGGCAAGGGAACGGTTTTTCGCGTGCAATTGCTCAAAAAAGTATCTCCCAAATCCATGGTTAAAAAGCGCTAATGGCCGGCATTTACCTGCATATCCCCTTTTGCCGTAAGGCTTGCACCTATTGTGATTTTCACTTTTCCACTCAGCTTGCGGGAAAGGCGGATTTCCTCGACGCACTAATATTGGAAATGCAACATCGCTCTGAGGAATGGGCAAGCACCAGCTTCCACTCCATTTATTTCGGAGGGGGTACACCCTCACTGCTCAAGATTGATGAGTTACAGCGCATCATGGAAGCTTTACGCAATCATTTCCGCTTGGAGCCTATCGAGCTTACTTTTGAACTCAACCCCGACGACGCTAATGATGCCTATTTGCACGACTTGCGCGAGGCGGGAATCAACCGTTTGAGTGTGGGTTTTCAGAGTTTGCGCGACACCGATCTTCGCTGGATGAATCGTACGCATACGAGTGCAGATATCCTGAATTTGCCCACCCGTTTGAAAAAAGCGGGGTTTCGCAGTTACACCGTTGATTTTATTTACGGTATGCCCGAAATGACGGAAGCAGAATGGCGCAATCAAATCTCTTGGGTCATTGAGCAGGGCATTCCGCATCTTTCCCTTTATGCCCTCACGGTAGAGGAGCGCACTGCTTTGCACCACCAAATTCAAAAAGGCAAAACAGCCGCTCCCAATGAAGAGCAGCAGTACCGGGAGTTTCTTGAAGCCCATGAATTGCTTACCCAAGCTGGTTACGAACATTATGAGGTTTCTAATTATGCTTTGCCCGGACATAAGGCAGTGCACAATAGCGCCTATTGGAGCCGAAAGCTGTATCTTGGACTAGGCCCTTCAGCGCACTCTTTCAAAGGAAATATCCGCAGTTGGAACGTCTCTAACAACATCAAATACGTGAAAGGGATGAAGCAGGCAAAACCTGAAGTTGAGAGCGAAGAGTTGTCTCAGGAATCCAGTTTCAACGAAGTCATTATGCTAGGCTTGCGAACGGCCTCCGGCATTGATTTACAGCAAATCAAAGACGATTTTGGACTCACATATCATCAGCAGCTTTTACACAATTTGCAATCCCACCCGCAAGCTGATGCTTTTGAATATGATGGCAGTCGGGTTTGTTTGAAGGTCGAATATTGGTTTTCCGCTGATGGTCTTGCGGCGGATTTGTTTTGTTGATTTTCCTAGATACGATTTACCAATTATTTTTTCATCACAGCTTTCTGAACTTTTTACGAAAACCGGGGAAAATTGATTTAGTCATACACGTTTTTTGAAGATAAGTTTACACGCTGCAACTGTTGGAAGCAACATTTTCGTGTGTTTTCGTGCCTTTCGTGGTTGGGACATGAGAAACAACTACAAAGCAGCAACATTTTCATGAATGCGTGGTAAATGTGTTTTTTGCGAAGTAAATACTTGTGCTATAAATGCTTTATTTGTTTTCAAAAAGCCTAATGTAACTAATTATGTTTAGGGTGTCCCAGAAGTATTCTACCTGGCGGGCATCGGCGTTGGTAACCCATTCTATGGAGCCCAAATAACCTTGATTTCATAACCTTATCGCTACCCGCTGGCCTTCTGCGTAATCGTGTTTTGTTAAATCCACTTATTGAGGGTTTTTGTAGTAGGTACAAATGTAAAAACGGAATAAAACCTCCCGTCTTTTCAAAAAATTAATAGAATCTAAAGCAAATCCTCTTCCTTTAAAATACGCTCTATTTCTTCCTCAGGAATACGAACTATTTCAGAAATTAACGAAATGGCTAAGCCTTTCTTAAACGCCAAAACAATTGTTTGAACTT
>JBHYFA010000022.1:30747-36934 GCA_051859825.1 Schleiferiaceae bacterium | reverse complement strand
CAATAACACCCATCCTAAAACGTATTTGGGAGTGGGAAAGGTAAGAGAGATTGATGAATATGTTAAAGAACACAAAATCGATCTCATCATCTTTGACGACGAGCTTAGTCCTTCACAAATCAAAAACCTTGAGCGGATTTTTGATCAAAGGGTGATGGATCGTACCAACCTTATACTCGACATATTCGCGGCACGTGCTCGCACTGCACATTCCAGAACACAAGTGGAGCTCGCTCAGTATCAATACCTACTGCCTAGGTTGACCAAGATGTGGACCCACCTTGAGCGGCAGAAAGGAGGTATTGGTATGCGTGGTCCAGGTGAAACGCAAATTGAAACTGACCGTCGAATAATCACGCAGAAGATTTCTCTTTTAAAGGAGAAATTATCAAAAATTGACCGACAAATGGCTACCCAGCGCAAATCTCGCGACCGTATGGTTAGGGTTGCGCTGGTAGGGTATACCAACGTTGGTAAATCAACTTTGATGAACCTGTTGTCAAAGTCGGAGGTTTTTGCGGAAAATAAACTCTTTGCAACTCTCGACACCACCGTGCGGAAGGTTTTTCTAAACGGCGTGAATTTTTTACTGAGCGATACGGTGGGATTTATTCGCAAACTTCCAACACAGCTGGTAGAATCTTTCAAATCTACGCTTGATGAAGTGCGCGAAGCAGATCTACTTGTTCATGTAGTAGATATTTCTCACCCCTACTTCGAAGACCATATTCATACGGTGCAACAAACGCTATCCGAAATAAGTGGTGAAGAAAAACCAACCTTATTGGTATTCAATAAAATTGATCAATACTCTTTTACTCCCAAAGATGAAGATGATTTGAGCCCGCCAGAAAAGGAGAATATGACCTTAGAACAGTGGAAGCAAACTTGGATGAATCGCTTAGGAAACAATGTGGTGTTTATTTCCGCCACCGAAAAGAATAATGTTGAAGAGTTAAAAACCACCCTTCTGGATTTGATTGTCGAAATTAGAGACGAACGTTATCCATTTTCTGAAGGATATACAAACTATTGGAATTTAGACCACAATGAGCAAGAAACTCAATAAAAAAGATATTCTCGACTATCACAGCTCCGGTCGCCCGGGGAAAATTGAGGTAGTTCCAAGTAAGCCCTCAAACAGTCAGCGTGACTTAGCTACTGCGTACTCTCCCGGCGTGGCTGAGCCTTGCAAAGAGATTGCGAAAAATCCTGAAGATGCCTATAAATATACCGCAAAGGGAAATTTAGTGGCGGTTATTTCGAATGGAACAGCTGTTTTAGGCTTAGGAGATATCGGCCCACTCGCCTCCAAACCCGTAATGGAAGGAAAGGGTCTCCTCTTTAAAATCTTCTCAGACATTGATGTATTCGATATTGAAATGGATACCAAAGACCCAGAGAAATTTGTGGAGGCGGTAAAAATTATGAGTCCCACCTTTGGGGGTATCAACCTCGAAGATATCTCAGCACCAGATTGTTTTTATATCGAACAACGACTGCGCGATGAACTCGACATTCCCGTAATGCATGACGACCAGCACGGTACTGCCATCATTTCGGGAGCAGCACTTTTAAATGCACTTCAAGTTGTAAAGAAGAAAATTGAAAAGGTAAAAGTGGTTTTCAATGGTGCAGGAGCGAGTGCAGTAAGTTGTGCCAAGTTATACCTTTCTCTTGGTGTAAAAAAGGAAAATCTTCTCATGCTCGACTCCAAGGGGGTCATTAGCACCGACAGAAAAAACCTTGGAGAAGAAAAAGCCTTTTTTGCTGCTAAAACCAAGCACAAAACCTTGGAGCAAGCTATTAAAGGAGCTGATGTGTTTGTTGGCTTGAGTAGGGGAAACATCCTTAGTCCGGAGATGATTATGAGCATGGCTAAAAAACCAATCGTTTTTGCTCTCGCCAATCCCGATCCGGAAATTGAATATAAAAAAGCGGTCGCCACCCGCAAAGACCTTATCATGGCAACGGGAAGAAGTGATCACCCTAATCAAGTTAATAATGTTCTAGGGTTTCCATTCATTTTTAGAGGTGCGCTTGATGTGCGAGCGAAGTCTATCAATGAGGAAATGAAGTTGGCTGCAGTTAAAGCCTTGGCCGAACTAGCGAGGGAGCCGGTTCCGGAAATGGTAAATATTGCTTACAATCAGAAGAATTTACAATTTGGCCCAACATACATCATCCCTAAACCCTTCGATCCTCGACTTATTCATACCGTAGCCCCCGCGGTGGCAAAGGCTGCCATGGAAAGTGGCGTAGCTCAACAGCCTATTACTAATTGGGATGCTTACCGCGAGGAATTGATGAGTCGCTTAGGTCGCGATGATAAGTTTATCCGATTAGCCATTGAAAAAGCGCGTGCCAACCCCAAACGTGTAGTGCTTGCTGAGGGAGACACCTTTAAGGTGCTTAAAGCAGCGCAAATTGCCGTGGATGAAGGTATAGCTCAGCCTATTCTACTTGGAAAGAAGCATATTATTGAAAAGTTAGTCAAAGAACACCAAATTACCAGTATCGACGAATGTATCATTATTGACCCCAAAGAAGAAGGCCCTATAAATGAAAAATACGCCGATGCATTTTGGGATTTTCGTAAGCGACGCGGGGTGACTATGATGGACGCTACTAAAATGATGCGTGATAGAAACTACTTTGGCTGTATGATGGTCAGACAAGGCGATGCCGATGCTTTTGTAAGTGGTAGCACCCGCAAGTATCCCGAAGTTGCCCGCGATATCTTTGAAACCATTGGTACCGCTCCGGGAGTAAAACGCGCCGCCGGAATGTACATCATGCTTACCAAAAAAGGACCTTTGTTTTTTGCAGATACTACAATAAATGCCAATCCATCAGCAGAGGACTTAGTCGAGATTACTTTGCACACAGCAAAAATCCTCAAGCGCATCAACATTAAGCCTAAAGTAGCTTTCCTGTCTTTTTCGAATTTCGGTTCACATTCAGGCAAGGTTCCAAAGAAAATGCGTGAAGCTGCTAATATCCTTAGGAATAATTATCCCGATATTGTGGCTGATGGAGAAATGCAGGCCAATTTTGCGGTAAATAACGCCATGCTAAAAGAGAATTTCCCCTTTAGTGATTTAGTTGGCCATTCCCCAAATATTTTGATTTTCCCTTCGTTGGAATCAGGAAATATCGCCTACAAATTACTTCAAGAATTTGGCGCTGCCGAGGCTCTAGGGCCTATTTTGCTTGGATTGAATAAATCTGCTCACGTACTGCAAATGGGTTGCTCGGTGCGGGAAATTGTAAACATGATTGCCCTTTCAGTGGTGGATGCACAAACGCGTGAATCTGACAATTGAACCTGACAGCCTTTGGATTTTTTATGACAGTTTGTCAAGCGGTAAAAGTTAGATTAAGACCAGTTTTTTGAGGCAATAATAACTAATTCTTTTGCTGTATCATTTTGTTAAACAGTGGATAAGAGAATGTTCTTTCTTGTTCACTGTTTTTTTTATCTGTACAACCACTTTACACGTTCACGACAAATAGACCTCTACGATGGGTCTTTAATGCGTTGGCATATTTTATGACTAATGCCGAGCCAAATAGTTAAACATCTAAATTCACAATAATTATGTCCAACCTAAACATTCGTCCGTTAGCAGATCGCGTTCTAGTAGAACCAGCTGCTGCAGAAACAACCACTGCGTCGGGAATCATTATTCCTGATACTGCTCAAGAGAAGCCCCAAAAAGGTAAAGTTGTAGCCGTAGGAACCGGCAAACCGGATGAACCTCTTACGGTAAAAGTGGGTGATGATGTTCTTTACGGTAAATACTCTGGTACCGAACTTCGTCTAGAAGGAAAAGACTACCTCATCATGCGCGAGTCTGATATTTACGCAATCATTTAAATTAACCTAAAAGAATCACATTTGCTATGGCAAAAGAAATCAAATTTAACGTAGAAGCCCGCGACAGTTTAAAGCGCGGTGTTGATGCATTAGCTAATGCTGTTAAAGTTACCCTCGGGCCACAAGGTCGTAACGTAGTAATCGAAAAATCATTTGGCGGCCCAGCCATCACCAAAGACGGTGTGAGCGTTGCCCGCGAAATTGAACTTGAAGATAAAATTGAAAACCTCGGTGCTCAAATGGTGAAAGAGGTTGCTTCCAAAACCGCCGATATCGCCGGTGATGGAACCACTACTGCCACCGTTCTTGCGCAAGCCATCATCAACCAAGGTTTGAAAAACGTAGCTGCAGGTGCCAATCCAATGGATTTAAAACGTGGTATTGATAAAGCAGTAAAAATGGTTGTTGACAACCTAAAAGGCCAGTCTAAAGAAGTAGGCGACAGCATCGAAAAAATCGAGCAAGTTGCCAGTATTTCTGCAAACAACGATCCAGCCATTGGGGCTCTTATTGCAGAAGCGATGGCCAAAGTGAAAAAAGAAGGAGTTATCACCGTTGAAGAAGCTAAGGGTACCGAAACCACAGTGGAAATTGTAGAAGGTATGCAGTTTGACCGCGGTTATTCTTCTCCGTACTTCGTGACCAATTCTGAGAAAATGATTGCCGACCTTGAGAATCCTTACATTCTTATCTACGACAAAAAGGTTAGCTCCATGAAAGAATTGCTTCCCGTATTGGAGCCCGTAGCTCAAGCTGGTCGCCCACTATTGATCATCGCCGAAGATGTAGAGGGCGAAGCTCTTGCTACATTGGTGGTAAACAAAATCCGTGGTTCATTGAAAATCGCCGCTGTAAAAGCTCCCGGCTTTGGTGATCGCAGAAAAGCAATGCTTGAGGATATCGCCATTCTAACCGGTGGTACGGTTATCAGCGAAGAGCGTGGTTTCAAATTGGAGAATGCCAACTTGGATATGCTCGGTCGTGCTGAAAAAGTAACCATCGATAAAGACAACACCACCATCGTGAATGGTGAAGGCAATAAAGACGATATTCTTGCCCGTGTAAACCAAATCAAAGCGCAAATTGAATCCACTACTTCCGATTACGATCGCGAGAAACTTCAAGAGCGTTTGGCTAAACTAGCCGGTGGTGTAGCTGTACTTTACGTAGGTGCTGCTTCTGAAGTAGAAATGAAGGAGAAGAAAGACCGCGTTGACGATGCGTTAGCTGCTACTCGTGCGGCCATCGAAGAAGGAATTGTTCCCGGTGGTGGTGTAGCCCTTGTACGCGCTACTACTGCTTTGGCCAACGCAAAAGGTGACAACGACGATGAAAGCACCGGTATGGCTATCGTTATGCGCGCCATCGAAGAGCCTCTACGTCAGATTGTAGAAAACGCTGGTCTCGAAGGTTCCGTGGTTGTAGCTAAAGTGAAGGAAGGTGAAGGCGACTTCGGTTTCAATGCCAAAACGGAGAAGTTTGAAAATATGCTTGAAGCAGGTATCATCGACCCAACTAAAGTTACCCGCGTAGCAATCGAGAACGCCGCATCGGTAGCGGGTATGCTTCTCACTACTGAGGCTACCATAACCGAGATTCCAAAGGAAGAAGGTGCGCCTGCTATGCCCCCCGGAGGTATGGGCGGAATGATGTAATCATTTGAATAGATAGACTAAAAAAACCGACCGAGATTTTCATCTGGTCGGTTTTTTTTGTTAATTAAAGCTTGTGATTGCTTTTTTCTTGGTAGATTTTTAAATAGTTCGGGAAGCCAAAATGTAAGGGTTTGTTTTTATCTAAATATACTATGAATTTGTCTGTTTCGTAGAAATACCTAAATGTGGGAATCATTCGCTTTAAGCTCTCCCGAACAATCATAAATTGTGAATATTCAGCATGAATACTTAAGTCCGTAGATATGCAAAATTACACCTTGACAATATCGAAAAAGAATGCAAAAGCAAAGGCGCTTATTGAGTACCTTAAAACATTAGATTTTATTCAGTTAACAAAAAATAGTGATTCGTGGGATGAAATAAGTACTGAAGAAAAAGCTTCAATCAAAAGAGGTTTAAATGATTTGGAAAACGATAGAGTTCATAATGACCACGATGTTAGAAGCTCGATAAGAGAGCGAATTTTAAAATCAAACAAAGGATGATTATTTGGTCTGATGAGGCAAAAAAGACCTATGAGGCCATCATTGACGACCTTTTAGAAAAATGGCCGGTAAACGCTGCATTAGAATTAGATTTTGAACGACAAACAAATACTTTGATTGATAATTTAAAGGGAAACAATCACTTT
>JBHYFA010000022.1:0-30737 GCA_051859825.1 Schleiferiaceae bacterium | reverse complement strand
ATGCATCACTAATTTACAGAATTAATCAGGAAAATATAGAGTTAGTTACTTTCATTTTTAATAAAGCTAATCACCAGTATTTCGATTAAGTCCAAGGTTGTCTCCAAAAGTAGATATCCCAAAATTCAAACGGTATTATTCAGCGCTGCGCCCCAATTTTATCCCCAACTCATTCAACTGTTCTGCGTCAATGCTTGCTGGTGCTTCAATCATCAAATCACGACCGGCATTATTCTTAGGAAAGGCAATAAAATTACGGATGTTTTCTTGACCACCGAGAATCGCAACGAGTCGATCAAAACCAAAGGCGATACCTCCGTGTGGTGGCGCTCCGTACTCGAAGGCTTGCATTAAAAATCCAAACTGCGACTCGGCTTCTTCTCTGCTAAAGCCCAATAAATCAAACATTTTTTGCTGAAGCTCTCGGTCGAAAATACGAATGCTCCCTCCTCCAATTTCGTTGCCATTCAATACCAAATCGTAGGCATTTGCGCGCACCTGCCCAGGATTGGTCTCTAGAAGAGGAATGTCCTCCGGCTTAGGGGAAGTAAATGGGTGGTGCATGGCGTACCATCTTTCGGATTCGTCGTCTTTTTCCAATAAAGGAAAATCAACCACCCATAAAGGCGCGAATACTTCAGGTTTGCGCAGACCGAGTTCATTTCCCAAATGCAAGCGCAATTCACCCAAAGCCTTGCGGGCTTTATCCGCCTTATCAGCTACTAAAAGGAGTAAATCTCCATCTCTGGCTTGCACGGCACTTTTCCACTCGGCTCGGTCGTCTTCACTGAAAAATTTATCAACGGAGGATTTCAAGGTTTCATCGCACTTCATCCATACGAGGCCATTCACGCCAATTTGCGGACGCTTTACATACTCGATGAGTTTATCAATTTCTTTTCTCGACATACCAGCACCGCCTTCTACCACAATACCTCCGATGTATTCAGCTTCGTCAAACACCTTAAAGCCTTTGTTTTTAACCAAGGATGAAAGGTCGTTTAGAGTCATGCCAAAGCGAATGTCGGGCTTATCAATTCCGTATTTTTCCATCGCTTCAGCATAACTCATGCGTGGAAAAGCTTCGGTTATTTCTTGGTTTACAACTTCTTTTAAAACCTGCTTGGTGAGTCCTTCGAAAGTTTGTAAAATATCCTCCTGCTCCACAAAGGCCATTTCGCAGTCGATTTGGGTAAATTCCGGCTGACGATCAGCGCGTAGGTCTTCATCTCTAAAGCAGCGTACAATTTGGAAATACTTGTCATAGCCACTTACCATCAGTAGTTGCTTGAAGGTTTGGGGCGATTGAGGCAGAGCGTAAAAACTCCCGGGATGCATGCGTGAAGGCACTACAAAATCGCGGGCTCCTTCGGGTGTGGATTTGATCAAATACGGGGTTTCAATCTCCATAAAGCCTTCGTTCGAAAGGTAGTTTCGTACCGCCATGGCCACTTTATGACGCAGCTTCATGGCATCCATTAAAGGCTTGCGACGAAGGTCTAAATAGCGGTAGGTCATACGCAGCTCTTCCCCACCATCGGTTTCGTTTTCAATGGTAAAAGGAGGCACTTTGCTTGAGTTGAGTATTTGCAGATGCTGAACTTCTAGCTCGATGTCACCAGTAGGAATAGTAGCGTTTTTTGATTGACGTTCCACTACATTTCCCTCAACTTGGATTACGAATTCGCGTCCCAATTTTTTGGCCTGCGCGAAAATGTCGGCGTTATTTTCTTCGATAAAGCTCAACTGAGTAATACCGTATCTATCACGAAGGTCGAGGAATATTTGTCCGCTCATCACGCGGCTGCGCTGCACCCAACCGGCTAATTTCACTACTTCACCAACGTTGCTAGAGCGGAGTTCTCCGCAGGTATGACTTCTGTACATAATCGCTATTTTTTTACGGCGCGAAGGTAGCAATTCACAGGCAGAATAGAGCAATTTGACTTTTGAGCTTTGCTACATTTTTTTGGCTGGTATTTGGGCAAATGCTTGCCTTTCTTTTTAGAGCAAAAGGTATCTTTGCCGTATGCTTCAAACCCAAATATCTGATGCCCTTTACTCTTGCTTTGAGGCCGGCGCCCCTACTGATGACCAGGCTAAGGCAATGCAAGTTATTGGTGAGTTTTTGAGTAGTTATGATTTTCCTTTGCTACTTCTTAAAGGGAGTGCAGGTACGGGAAAAACTAGCTTGATTAGTGCAATTACTAAGGTGTTGCCGGTGTTAAATATGAAGTATGTACAGCTTGCTCCTACGGGTAGAGCTGCTAAAGTAATGCAGCAATACAGCGGCTCACCTTCATTCACGATCCATCGCTATATCTACGCAACTAGAAACACCACTTCGGGCTACAGTTTTGAATTGAAGTATAATCGACAAAAAAACACGCTTTACATTGTGGATGAAGCTTCAATGTTGGGAAATGACGATTCACAACAATCGCTGCTTCAGGATCTGTTTGAGTTTGTTTTTTCGGGAGAAAACAATCGGATTCTTTTGGTTGGCGATTATGCCCAGTTGCCTCCGGTTGGAAAGGAGGAAAGTCCCGCCCTAAACGAGGAATATCTTCGGAATGCTTTTTCGGTTAGCTTTAAAAGTATTGGACTGCGCGAAGTAGTACGTCAAGCGAGTGAATCGGTTATTTTGAAAAATGCTACTCATATTCGAGAACTTATCGACAATGAAATTGCGGATTTTCCTCAGTTTGATGTTGGCAAAGATGTGATTCGGCTCAACGATGCTATTACGAGTCAGGAAGCTTTTGATGGGGCGTTTTACAAACCATTGGAGATGGAGAGCGTGGTTTTAGTTCGTTCAAACAAACGGGCCAATCTCTACAATAAAGAACTCCGAAACCGTATTATGTACAAGGAGGAGGAGATTTCTGCCGGTGATTTATTGATGAACACGCGTAATAATTATTTCTGGCTTGATGATAAATCTCCCACTGGTTTTATCGCTAATGGTGATATGCTTGAGGTTATTCGTCCCGGAAAGGAAGAGTTTCAGTATGGTTTTCGTTTCCGACACGCAACGGTGCAGATGGTTGATTACCCAGATCAGCCGGCTTTTGATACAATTTTAATGCTAGATACGCTCACCGATGAAAGTCCTTCTTTACATCCTGAAAAGAATCGGGCTTTTTTGCAGAGTTTATGGGATGAAGACCCCTCGCTTAGTAAAGCCGCTTTTTGGGCTAAAGTAAGGAAAAACCCGTTTTTTAATGCTCTACAAGTGAAGTTTGCCTACGCCATCACGGTTCACAAGAGTCAGGGTGGTCAATGGCGTCACGTTTTTATTGAACAGCCATACTTGCCTGAAGGTACACCGAGTGTAAGTGATTTGCGCTGGTTGTACACGGCTATAACTCGCGCAACGGAGAAGGTGTATTTGATGGGCTTTAGTGATGCTTTTTTTAAATGAACTTTCCCAATCTTCTATTTTGTAGACTAGTACATCATTCCAAAAGCCCACAGGGGTACATTTCCTCTGTAGCCCCATTCCACGCTGTCGGAAACCACAAAAGCTTTTTCAGTATCTGATATTTGGTGGTTGTTTTTGTTTTTCCCGCCAATCTCGAAAATATACGTGTCGTCTACCAGAAAGTCACCTTTTTTAGAGTGGTTTATTCTGTGGTTAACATGCAATTGATTGAAAAAGAAGCTTTCTCTTATGGTTCCTATCTCTGGCTTTGATGCAGCTAAGGCATAAGCTAGGTTGGGGTTTTCTAAGAATACTTTTTCGGGCTTTTGTAGCAAGCCTACCCCCATGCCAGGTGCTTGTAATAAAAGCAGTAAGCGAGCCTCTTCAAGGTAATAGAGGTAATTGGTAACGGAGTTTCGGTGAATGCCTGACTTTTCGGCTAATTTTGTGAGATTTGGGGTGAAGGGTACTTGCTGAGCAATGATGTACAGCAAGGTGTTCATTTTTCTGGCATGTCGAATGTCAAAGCCTCGCATCTCGGCCATGTCGTATTCAACAATTTGTCTGCTCAGTTGCCTTAATCGCTGGTAGTAGTGCAAGGTGTCGTCTGAGGTAAATGGATAATAGCCTCTTTCAAGGTATTCTTGAAAATATTGAAGCGGACGAAAGTCTTTGGGAAATAGCTTTTGAATATTTCCCTCAAGTATTTGGTCTAAGCTTAGCCTTGGCATTTCTAATTCATATTCCAGTATTAAATACTCTCGATACGATAAGCCGGGCATGGTAAATAATAGCGCACGCCGACTCAAATCACCCACCTGCCTTGTTATGTCAATGATGGATGAGCCGGTAAATACTACTTGTAATTGTGGGTATCTGTCGTAGATGTTTTTTATTTCTTGTGCCCAATTGGGGTATTTGTGAACTTCGTCTAAGACCAGTATTTTTCCACCATTTCTGTGGAAATATGCCGCTGTTTCTAACAATGTGCGCTGTGTGAAAAATAAATCGTCGAGGGAAACATAAAATCCTAATGGATAGGTGTAGTTTAGTTTTTGGAGATGCTGAAGTATCAGGGTTGTTTTCCCAACACCCCTTGCTCCTTTTATTCCTATGAGCTGATTTTCCCAAGGTATTTCATTTTCCATGTAACGCACGAAGCGCCTCGATGCTCTTTCGATGGCGAGGTCGGATACTTCTATTAATTCTTCTGGTATCATTTTGCACATTTATATATGCAAATGTATGCATTTTTTGCATATCTACACATGCATACTTCTAATTTTTTGCATAAGTATTTGTGCAAGAAATAATTTTTTGCGCACATGTACTTGTGCTTTTTTTCGCATCTCGAATATAATCATTTGATTTTGTTTCAAATAAAAAATGCACATGTATTTGTGCATTTTTTATTCAATATTGCACATGTATATGTGCAGTTAATATGAATTTTTGTTTATAGAATTACCAGACGCATCATTTTTCGCTCGGAACCTATTCGAATTTCTACCATGTACACTCCCGATGCAACTTCAAGCTGTTGAGTGATAAATTGGCTGTTTTCTCCACTAAAGAATCGGATAATACCCCCCTTAGCATCACTAATACGAATGATATATTCGGGGTATATTCTACCTAAGTCGATGGTAAATTGTCCGGTGTTTGGATTAGGAAAGATGCGTATATCTAATTGATTGAAAGTGGAAACACCAATTTGGTTTATCACATAGCACGCGGAGGTGTCAACACAATTATTTTGCGTAATTTCTACGGCGTATTCGCCATTTACAGTGGGAGTAAATATAGCAGAATTAGCTCCAGGGATGGGGCTAAAGTTATCCTGACAATCTAGCCACTGAAATGAGGCGCCGGTTGCTAAGGCGGTGAGGGAAAGTACGGAATCAGCAACCGAAATATCCACAGTATTGATGCTCAGGTTTAATGAAACAATGGAGTCACAAGTGTTTGCGTTTTGCAAGGTGTCTATATATGTCCCGGATTGAGTGTAGGTTTGGTTGTTTACCGGCCAAGTATATTCTTCACAAGCCGAAACATTTACACTGCTACTCGTTGGTTGGTTGATCGTTAGATTCAAAGTAACGATGGAGTCACAGCCATTTGCGTTTTGCAAGGTGTCGATATATGTGCCTGATTGAGTATAGGTTTGGTTGTTTACCGGCCAAGTATATTCTTCACAAGCCGAAATATTTACACTGCTGCTCGTTGGTTGATTGATTGTTAGATTCAAAGTAATGATGGAATCACAGCCATTTGCGTTTTGCAGGGTGTCGATATAAGTCCCGGATTGAGTGTAGATTTGGTTGTTTACCGACCATGTATATTCCTCACAAGCTGTAATGCTAACACTTCCACTTGAAGCGTGAAGAATGCTTAGATGTAATGTTACAATGGAGTCACAGCCATTAGCATTTACCAAAGTATCAGAATAAAAGCCTGATTGAGAGTAAGTTTGATTGTTTAATGCCCATGTATATTCCTCGCAAGCTGTATGGTTGACGGTGTCAAAGCTTGGGGGAAGTAATTCCAAATCAAGCCGGATGATGGAGTCACATCCGCTTAATGTTGTGAGCGTATCGATGTACATTCCTGAAGCACTTAGCGTCTGACCCATCCAAGAAAAACCGGCTTCACAGGTTGATACACCAATCAGACTATCGTAGGTTGGTAAAATGGTGATGTCTAAGAATACCGTTGAATCACATCCATTTACAGTAAATAACTGTCGGGTGTAGATCCCGGTTTCTGTGAAGGTTTCGTTGTTCCAAGTGAAACTGCCACATTCGGTGATTATGATGGTATCGAATTCCGGCGGGCACGGTCCGGCTGTGCCAAATTGGACAATCATCCCATCAAGCGCTCCAAATTCTGGGATTATAATGGGGAAGTTTGTGGGGCTCAGGTTGACATTTCGCCCCACTTGGCCGCCCACGAAAGTATTGCCTTGGAAGTGGCTTAAGGTTCTGCCAAAATCTTGTCCTATCCCTCCGTAGCTTATAGCATTGACATAGTTTCCATTGGTGTCAAGAATATGAACAAAAACGTCGTTTGAACCTCTGCTTTCGCGGATATTGGTATCGTTTGCACCGCCAAAGTCCACCGTCTGGAAAAAGTCACCCACGGTAAACACTCTATTGCCTACCCGTTGTAAGTCGCGAGGTCGGTCGTCTTGGGGGCCGCCAAAAGGCACAATCCATCTATAATCGCCGTTTCTATTCAAACTGGCCACAAATACATCTAAGCCACCATTGCTGGTTTGCGGCATAGGCGTTCCCCCTTGGTTGAATTCGGTGGTGCCGGAAAATTCACCGGTGAAATAGATATTTCCATTTTCATCAACCGCCACGCCTCTTCCGCTAGTGAAAGGGGTGAGTCCAAAACCTTTTACCCATTTCAGATTTGCCAGCGAATCGTATTTGGCTATAAATACATCATCAGAATTATTAATACTGGCAAGATTAAAGGTGTTAGGCAAATCAAAATTGGTGTTTCCTCGATGTGCCCCAGTCACAATAATATTCAATGAATCGTCTAAAGACATGGCTTGTACGTATTGATTACTTGGGCCGTTGATGAGCTTATGCCACAGATATTGACCACTAGCCGAGTATTTAGCAAAATATCCCACGCTGTTATTTCCTGTAAATGTACCATTTCCCACCAATGCCGGATCAAAATCCATCCCCGCAGTGAAATTCCCGCCAATCAAATAGTCACCATTAGGGTAAAACTCAATATCGTTGATCATATCCACATTGGTTCCACCAATTCTTTAGCCAAAATTCACGTTCCCGGCGCGGTCAAGTTTTAATTTGAAAATATCCGTCCTATTGAAAACGCCCGTGGGTACGGCAGTAATGGTGTCGAATCCCGATCCGGTAGGTAAAACGATGTCGTTGTGGAACTGTCCTCCCACCAGCACATTGCCTTCGTGATCAACGGCCAGAGCAGTGGCTTCGTCCTCACCTGTGCCGCCGAAGCGATGTGCCCAGCGTAGTATACCATCAGGATTATAGGAAGCAACAAATGCGTCGGTTTCATCAAAGGCATTCATGAAGAATTGTGCCCCTTTAGGATTGAAATCTACCCTTCCACTAAATCGTCCACAAACATAAAGATTTCCCCACTGGTCGTGACGCACTCTTCGGGCTTCATCGTTGCCGCCGCCACCTCGACTGATTGTTGTCCAAGCAGTATCGAACCCACTGCTGTATCTCGCCCAGTAGGAGGTTAGAATGTTTTCTGCCCGTGAATACAGACTAAACCCGCTAATGGTATCAAAAGTGATAGAATCCCGAAACCAGCCGCCGGTCCAAATATCGCCTTGAGGAGATAAGATTACCGTTTTCGTTGTGGCAAATTGACTGGCACTGGGTGCAATTAATCGTGAAAAGCTTCCATTTTGCAAAGAGTATGCAGCAGCAAATGGATTCCCTGAGGTGTTATTGCCAATCATTGCTGTTCCTGCACCGGGGTCTAAATCACCGGTATTTATCAATCTACCACTGAGCCATACCCTCGCCGAATCGTCCACCATCATATCACTGGCGATATCTGCTCCTGAGCTACCTGCACGCACGTTCCAGAGATAACTTCCTGAGGAGTCATAGGCCGCCATAAAGACATCCACATTGGAGTTTGGAGTGGTAAACGACGGTGTGCTTCCGCCATGATCGAATTGTATGTTAAAGCGGTAGGTACCGTTCACAAATACCATCGTATCACCCGAGAGCTTGAGGTCAGAACCCAAATCCGTAGAAGTTCCACCAATTTTTCTTCCCCAGAGAAAATCGCCAGTAGGGGAAGCCTTGGCCACAAATACATCATTTCCACCGGTTGTTGGAGTGGGGGTTGTGGGAACAGTTGGAAAAACAATCGTTGCGGTGAAGTCACCACTGATGTAAATATTGTCTTGACTATCCAATTCCATTCCCCGAGAATTATCAATGCCAAGGCCAGGAATTGCATTTACCCATAAGAATTGACCATTGGAAGCGGAGTAGGCTGCGATAAAAATATCTGCCGATCCGGCGCTTACTACAGTAGAATTTGGAACCAATGAATCAAACACCACCGTTTGGCTAACGTGCCCGAGTACGATGACTTGATTTTGATTATTAATGCGAACTTTCACTCCCGTATCAACAGAGTTTCCCATAAAGAATCGTATCCAAATAAGGTTACCCGCTGTATCTAACTTGGCCACAAATCCGTTGCTGTTGTTGGGAGAAAATCCGGTAAAGGTTTGTGGATTATTATCTTGCGGAAAACTCATTGAAGCTGTAAACCCGCCTGTAATGTACATGTTTTCGTCATTGTCCATCACGATATCGCGGATTTGTGCTGATGAGGTTCCAGTAATTGATTTAACCCATCGCAGCTGCCCGCTCTTTCCGTATCGAGCAATATACGATCCGCCATGCACATTTGGCTGAGTGAGTAAAACAGCATTATTGCTGTCGAGATCAAAATCAATAAGTCCTCGAAAGCGACCCGAAGTTAAGATGTCGCCGTTATTGTACGGTCTAATGATATACGCTTCATCATTGAGACCAGCGCCATCGCCTAAATGAATATGGCCTAGGTAATCAAGATTTTGCGCTGGTAATTCAAAAAAAAAGAAAGTAAAAAATAGTGCAAGTAGAAGATTCAAGAATTTCATTGTGTGCCCGAAATTTTTTGCAAAGTTCAAGAATAATAACGGATAATGATGTTATATTTTTGCAATAACCCATAACCCATAACCCATAACCCATAACCCATAACCCATAACTCATAACCCATAACCCATCATGCTTCACCCCATCACCACCCCTCTCATTCACTCTCCTTCCCTCAGTGCACATGGCGTTAAAGAAGTATGGTTGAAATGTGAAAACATGCAAATCACGCATTCCTTTAAAGCTAGGGGAGCAGCAAATGCCGTAGGAAAATTGCCTTCTAATACTTCCGGGGTTATTACGCATAGTTCTGGTAACCATGGACAAGCTCTTGCGTGGGCGGCCAAGCAAAAAGGTATTCCCTGTATCGTGGTTGTCCCCGAAAATGCGCCTAAAGTTAAAATCGCCGCTATACGTAATCAAGGCGCGGAAATACACTTTTGTGCACCTGGGATTAAGTCGCGGGAAAAAGCCATGCAGGATATCATTGAAAAAAATGGCTACCACTTTATTCCTCCATATAATCACCTCGATATCATTGAAGGTCAGAGCACTTGTGCACGTGAGATGCTTCAACAAAACCCTAATATCGACCTGATCCTTTCCCCGGTGGGGGGTGGAGGTTTGCTTAGTGGAACTTTACTAGCTTGTGAAAATACGCGTGTAAACGTCTATGGCTGCGAACCCGAGGCCGCCGATGATGCGTACCGCAGTTTTCTTTCAGGGAAAATTGAAGATCCCGGTAATCCGCAAACCATTGCCGACGGACTGCGTACCGGTCTTGGCAACCTCACTTTTCCCATCATAAAGGAGAAAGCCAGTGGAATACTTACCGTAAGCGAAGACGAAATCGTAGAAGCTTGGGCCTACGCAATTCATCATTTAAAATTAATCATTGAGCCCAGCTGCGCCGTGCCTATCGCCGTTTTAAAGCGATACCGTCATCTTTTTCAAGATAAATGTGTTGGGATAATTATTACTGGTGGGAATGTTGACATGGATGTCTTACCAAGCTTTTCTCTATCTAGAAATGTCTGACTTTTTGTATGAACGCTAATCTTTCTGTTTCCCTACTCCAATCTTCACATCATCAGGGTTGCCCGATATTCGCAGATTAAGGAATCGCGTACGACTATTGGGATCCATCTTCGCAATTTCGTCCAGCTGCTCGGGATCGGTTTCATTGGCTTTTTTGCCTCCGAATAATGCGCCAAAGCCAACTTGTGTAACCATTTTGAGAGGAATACGCACGAAATACTCCATGCTCATATCCACGTTTTGTGTGCCGGCAATTTGCATAAAACCAAGGGATGAATTGATGGTCATATTGGGAAAACTCAAACTGCCATTCTTCAAATCCATCACATTCTGCAAAGTGTCAAAGCGTACGATGTTGAGGTTTTTATCCTTGAAATAATCTGCCATGGCTAGCATTGGCGCAAATTTCACGATGCTTCCTTCGGTAATCATCAATTCCATGTGTGCTTCGCTTTCTTCGATAATAGGCGTTAAATCGGGGTGCATACGGAAAGTACTCGTTATGGTACCGGTAATCTTGCCGTGAATATTCTCATTGATTAATTCATCTTGCCCAAAATTGTCGAACTTAAACATCAGTTTATCAAGGTCGAGATTTTTGGCGTAGATGTCACTAAAGAAATAAATCTTATCCGGATCTGAACCATTGAAATAGCCTTTCATTTGCATACTTCCATCCGCTAATTGCATACTAAGGGTATCCACGTGAATAAAGTGGTTTTCTTGAATGCGTAGCTTGGTTTGGAAATTTTCCAGCCAGTAGCGGTGATAGTTCATTCGCCCAATTGATACATCAACATCCATATTGGTGAAAGGCACCTCAAAGAGGTTAAATGCTTCCTCATGATCAACCTCTTTCTCGGGACCTTCGTATCCCATGAGCGCATCGAGGTCGAGAATTTTACTGTTGAGCACCAAGCGGTTTTTGGTTTTTTGCTTAGTCTCATCCTCACCGATGAAATAGTTTAGGCTCAAACGAAAATCGCTTATACCCATTTTTCCGCCAAAATTTTCAATGCTAATGTGCTCGTCTTCAAAATGAATGCGGCCTCGGAAGCTTTCGAGTTTTAGGGGATGAATCTGCATTTTTCCGTAAAACTTATCCACGTGCAGGTCGGCAGATTGAAATCCATCGAGGAAATGCAGATCGAGATGTCCTTGGAAATTCAAGTTTTCTACTTGCTCTTCGCGATAATCTTCGGGTAGGTAATTTTCTCCCTTGAAAGTCAGAAGGTCGTTGAAACGAAGTTTTTTCGATTGGAGATTGAAATGGAGTTCTGAGTCGCCTTGTGGGTTTTCCGCAAACCACTTTTTGTAATTGTTAAACGTACCGGAAAACTGAAAGTCACTTTGGTCTATTTCTCCGTAAAAATCACGAATAAAAATTTCGTTTTCCGCTATTTCGATTTGCGCTCCAAAATCGTGTAGGGCGTGCGGGAAATGGTTGAGTTTGGCGAAGAAATGATCAATCTGATAGCTGCCTCGGGGCAAATGTTCAAATTCAAAGAGTTCTTTCGCACGTGATTTGCCACTTAGCTTTATAGAAAAATTCTCGATGATTTCGGTCGTGCTAGAATCTGCATCGGGAATGAGTCTTGCCAGGTTCATCTTCTCGATATTTGAAGAAAGTGCAAGCTCCACGGGAACATCCAATCGATGAAGAATGGCTGGTAAATCGCTTATGCTACCCTTGAATTGATAATTTGATTCGTCGAGATTGAAGCTGAGGTTTTCTAAAGCAAATCTCCCTTTTCTCATACTCGCATACCCATTGACATTTTTGATGCGATGAGGGTAATTGGGAATGCTGAATTCGAGGTCTTTAATGCGTAATTCGGAGTCAACTCCTTGTTTGAGTTGGGCGAGGTTTTCTCCGCCTAGTTCTAAATCAACCAACTCATCCAGATCCATGTCGAGCAGCACTTTACCCCGAATTTGCCTAAGTCCTTCGATGCGGAAAAACTGTCCAATAAATTCCAAATCGAGGTCGGCGTGGAGGTTGATTTTTACAAAGGGGTCTTTAAAGTTTCGCACAAAAACACTCCCTTTAAACTCTCCTTCCTCCGGGAAAGCCTGAAAGTTTCTTAGTTCTAACATCGACGTTTCCAGGGAGCGGTCTTCTCCATTGGTGTAATGACCTTGAAATTGCAAACCCTCAATTTTTCGATTGATTTCTTTGTTGCGAAAGAATACGTTTTCGCAGCCAAAATCCACCGTGATTCGCGGTCGTCTTCCGTTGGCGGCTCGCCCCTGAATGAGTCCATCGAAGTAAATACGACCAGCATTTTGATATATATTGAGTACTTCTTCAATTTCTGGTGGAGCAAAGGCCGTGAACAATGCTAAATCGGGTTTATCGCCCTTAACCTTAATGTCTAGGTAGGTTTCATTGGTGAAATCTATGCTGCCTTCAACATTGAATGAAGCTCCTCCAATTCCCAATTTACTTGGGAAGAGATGAATTTTTTCCGCAGCTAAATCATAATCCATTTCCCAGCTTAGATGGAGTTTTTTGTTGTGAAAAAAGGTGGTGTCTCCCTTTTCCAACAGGTCAAAAACCATATCGCTTTCTACATCAATGAACAAGTGATTGTTGTCGCCGCGAAACTTCAAATAAAGGAGTTCTAAATTGAGATCGTATTCACGGTAAGTTTTGTGGTCTTTGAATACCAAAAAAACATTGTCGAATCGACAAGATGGCAGACTGAGATTCCATTCACCTCCGGCGGTTGTGTCGGTGGCTTCTTCGAGTAAATTTTTTGATGCTAAGAGGTTTATTACTCCGCCGGTATCGCGTTCGAGATTTACAAAACCACCTTGCAATCGAATTTTCTTCACTTCAAACTTCCCCCGCATCAAGTAAAAAAGATCAAAGCCTACATAGAGGTCGTCGATTTTGTATAGGGGTGTTCCGCTCCGTTCTTTATTATCGTAGTAGCGGGCATTTTTTAAGTCGATGGAGATATAGGGGAAATTGGCAAATAGACTGACTTTGGTTTTTTCGATAACCATTTGGCCACCGAAACTCTCGTTTACCCCTCTTAATGCTTTTTCTGCAAAACGGTCTTGATTCGCTAAAATATAGGTCAATACCCCGCCGAATGCGAGGATAAGTCCTAGAAAGCTAAAGCCTAGAACTCGAATGATTCTGCGGCGTTGTGAGCGTTTTTGCATTTCATTTAAATCCTAAAAAACCGAGTGTTCCAAGATATAGAAAATTGCTCCTGCGAAGTATCCAATGAGAGCCAATGGGGCAATTTTCTTCAGATACCACCCAAAGGTAATGGTCTCGATTCCCATAACGGCAACTCCAGCAGCGGAGCCAATAATCAAGGCGCTACCTCCCGTACCGGCACAGTAGGCTAAAAATTCCCAAAACAAGCCATCTTGAGCAAAATAACCTCCAGGTACAATTTCGTACATACCCATAGAAGCTGCCACCAAAGGTACATTATCAACCAAGGCCGAAAGTAATCCAATAAAAATACCTACCGCATATACACCTCCTTCCTGATCGGTGCCGAGTGTGTCGTTGAGGAATCCGGCAAGGCGACCAAGTTGGCCGGCAGACTGCAAACTACCAACAGCAAGAAGAATTCCCAGGAAGAAGAGTACGGAGGCAAAATCAACCTTTTTTAGTGCTGCAATTACCGAGAGCTTTTTGCGCACATTTACATTCTTGTTTTTGTGCATGATTTCGGTGATTAACCACAAAACCCCAAGACTCAACATCATTCCCATAAATGGTGGAAGATGGGTAACGGTTTTGAAGATAGGTACGAAAATCAAACCGGCTAGTCCTGCTCCAAAAATTGTTTTTTGCTGTTTTTCTGTGAGTCCTGGAAGATTAGGAACCAAGGCTCCAATACCTTCTGGTCTGCGAATATTCCCTTTGATTCTTGGAGTGAGTAGAGTTAGTGGTACGAGTAAACAAATTAAACTAGGTAAGAATAGTCGAAGAATAACGTTTTGAGCTGTCACCTGTTTGCCAATCCACAGCATGGTGGTGGTTACATCTCCAATGGGAGACCAGGCTCCACCGGCGTTGGCAGCAACCACAATCATCCCCGCAAAAAGCCAACGATCTTTGTAGTTTGCGATGATTTTCTTCAATAGAGAAGCCATCACAATGGTGGTGGTGAGGTTGTCAAGCGCGGCCGACATGAAAAAAGTAAGAAGGGTAATTACCCACATTAATTTTGGGCGTGAAGTAGTTTCGATGCGCTTGGTAATCAAACTAAATCCTTGATTTATATCGATAAGCTCCACGATGGTCATAGCGCCAATGAGGAAGAACAAGATGCTGGCAATTTCACTCAAATGCTCTAGGAGTTCATGCTCCGCAATGTAATGCATGGCGGCCTGCATAAACCCTACTTCACTGCCATCGGCGCCCGTGAGCATGTGTACCGGAATGGTGTCCATACTATGAAATTGTCCGGCACTGAGAATGTAAATTGCCCAACAAAGTACTCCGGCTATGAGGGCACTTGCAGCTTTGTCGATATGGATTTGATGTTCGAGCGCAATAGCCAAGTATCCGAGGACAAAGACTACGACCATTATGATTTCAGCTATCACGATATTGGGGAGTTAGGTGGTTTTTGATTAGGCTTTACATCAGTTTTTCTAAGGCAATAGAATATGCCGTGTCGGTAAGCATTTTGGTGCTTGACCTTCGTTCGTGGCAATCTTTTAAGGCGTTATGAATGATTTGCGAAACATCATCAAAGATGGCAAATTCATCTAGCTTGGCTTCATCTTGCATGAGATAGGCAAATACCCGGGCCATACCACAGTTGGAAATAAAATCGGGAATGCAGCTCACTTGCGCATCGGCGTACATGGCTATGGGGCCTTCAAAAATTTCCGTGTCGGCAAAGGGTACATTGGCGCCAGAAGAAATAACTTCCAATCCGCCTTTTATCATTCTATCAATTTGCTCTCTTGTAACTAATCTTGATGCCGCTGCGGGAATGAAGATTTCTGCACCAGCGTCCCAGATGGAGTTATTGGCTTCTTCAAAACTCAACATATCATCCGCAACGAGATAGTTTTCGGTTTTGGCTTTCATCAGACGGTCGATTTGCTCGAAGCGCATACCGGAGGTCTGAATGAGTCCACCCACGCGGTCGATGATGCCCGAAATACGAACACCCATACGACTTAAGTACCAAGCCGCGGCTGCACCTACGTTGCCCCATCCTTGAATAATCGCGCGCTTTTCGGAAATTTCTCCACCGTAGAGTTGGTAGAAATGCTTTACAGACTCAGCTACACCATATCCGGTAATCATATCGGCTACGGTAAACATCCTGCTTCCTTCTGGGGCAAGCTTAGGGCTGGTTACCGGAAAAAGCACGCCTTTTTGAAGCTGATGAATTTTCTTGGTTTTAGAAGAAGCGTCGGGATTGAAGTGTCCAACCAAAACCCCTTCTTGAGGATGTTCGATTCCTAAAGCTGCGGTAATGGGAATAACCTCATGGATTTCGTCCACATTGAGGTCACCACCCGTTCCATAGTAGTTCTTGAGTAATGGACGCAAAGCTTTATACCATCTTTCGAGAACGCCCTTTTTCGCAGGATCTGCCGGGTCGAAGTTGATTCCGCTTTTTGCTCCTCCAATTGGTGGACCTGCCACGGAAAACTTTATCTCCATGGTTTTGGCTAAAGAGAGGACTTCATTTTCATTGAGCCCCTTACGCATGCGTGTTCCGCCGCCGGCAGCTCCTCCTCTCAAACTATTAATTACGGCCCAGCCTTCGGCGCTGGTTTCAGAATCTTTCCAGTGAAAAACTATCTCTGCGGGCTTATTTTCAAATTCGGCCAATCGCTTATTCATCCTTGGTGTTTTAGCTAAGATGTTTAAATACAAAAGAAAAAACTACCCCATCGGGTATGGCGGCCAAAATTACAGTACAAAAGTTGGACTGCGAAGAAGAGTGAGAAAAAAGCTGAAAAATGAATGGGTCACCTAGATGCAAAATTCATTTGCAATTTCCTCGTGTTTCAGATAGTTTGCTGCTGAGCTTTATTGTCAGGCGCTAAGCATTTTGCGAACCATGTCGGAAACCTCTTTTCCCCCAGCTCTACCCGCTACTTTCTGATTTGCCATTCCCATCACCTTGCCCATGTCGGCAATTCCAGAAGCTCCGGTTTGGTCTATTACTTCTTTAATAAGTGCTTCTAGCTCTTCTGTTGAAAGCGGCTTAGGTAAAAATTGCTCAATCACTTTCAACTGGGCTTCTTCTTCATTTGCCAACTCATCTCTTCCCTGTTCACGGAAGATGGTTGCCGACTCCTTGCGTTGTTTTTGCAAACGTTGGAGCAAGCTTATTTCGGCTTTTTCGTCTAATGTAGCACCCGCTTTCTCCGTTTTGGCTAAGAGTATTGCGCTCTTAATCGAACGCAAGGCGTCTAGTGCCACTTTGTCTTTGCTTTTCATGGCCTCCTTTATGGACACCATTAATTTTTCTTCTAAATTCATGTTAATCTACATTATCGTGTAAAAAACTGTTATTTCCTCGCAACCCAAATCCTTTGTCAGTATCGCCAACGCTCATCGAACCAAAGCGTTCTGATTTACTGGGAATCTCGTCGGGGAGTTCCATTCCCTTGCGCTTGTAAGCCGGAATTTCGGAAAGATCGTCTATTTGGTCTAAACGCTGACGAAAACGGTGATTGAAAGCCTTGAGCTGGTTTCTTCGCTCGTCACTTTTCGACTTTAAGCTCATTGAAATAGGACGGTCAAACGGGTCTTCATCGGAAGCTGAATGCGTACTTTCTTCCTCCTTAGTATCATTTACTTTGAGCTTTAGTTCACTCTGCTCTTCCTGCTTTTTGGTTTCTGGTTTTGCCGAGCTTAATTGCTTTTCCATTTCCAGATAGTCCTCTAGCTCAAAAACAACTTTCTCGCTTTCTTCCTCTACGGGAGTCTCGGCTTTTACAGGCTCAGGCATTTCAGTCGGAGCTTCCTCAACATAGGTGGCATTTACTTCGGCTTCTTGTTCGTAAACTACTTCTTCCTCTTTGACAGCCTCCTCATCTTCAATTACAAAAGGCACACTTTCATCTTCATCTGATAATGTGAAGGTGATAATATCATCCTCTTCAAATGAAGTGTTTTCTGATTTTGGTTCTACTTCTGCCTGAGGTGTTTCCTGAACGATTTTCTTTTCTTCTTTTACCGAATCTTCGGTAGAAAAAAGATCAACCGGTTTGGGCTTTGGAGCTTCAGTGGCGGGTTGCACTACTTCGTTTTTCAAGGGTTTTTCAAAGAGATTTTGACTTACCTCTTGTTCTTCTTCCAAAGTATGAACAATGCGCTTTGGTGTTTTTACAATAACGCTTTCTTGCTTTTCTGTGGAGAATCCTGTGGCAATTACCGTTACGGAGATTTCACTGCCAAGTCCGTCTTCTTCTCCCACACCCATAATGATGTTAGCTCCTCCACCAGCTTGATGCTGAATATGATCGTTGATTTCACCAATTTCATCAATGGTGATTTCCTCCTGTCCGGAAACAATAAGCAGAAGAACGTTTTTCGCGCCTCGGATGTGGTTATCGTTGAGTAGGGGAGAGTCGAGTGCGCTTACAATAGCCTTCTTTGCACGGTCTTCACCACTGGCTTTTCCACTACCCATGATGGCTGTACCGGAATTGTTCAGAACGGTTTTGGCATCGCGGAGGTCGATGTTGATGTTGTATTGGTGGGTAATAACTTCGGCAATACCCCTCACGGCAATAGCTACCACTTCATCGGCTTTGGCAAAACCAGCTTTGAATCCAAGGTTGCCATACACTTCGCGGAGCTTGTTGTTGTTTATCACAATAAGTGAATCCACGTGCTTACGCATTTCTTCAATACCGGCATGAGCCTGTTGCAAACGACTAGCGCCTTCAAACGCAAAAGGAGTGGTAAGTATTCCCACAGTGAGAATTCCTGCTTCGCGTGCAATACGCGCAATAACCGGCGCAGCACCAGTTCCGGTTCCACCACCCATACCCGCAGTGATGAATACCATTTTGGTGTTGGAGGCAAGAACCTTCGCAATGTCTTCCTTGGATTCCTCGGCCGCGTCACGGCCAACTTCCGGATTTGCTCCGGCTCCAAGCCCCTCGGTGATGGTAACCCCAAGTTGAATTCTATTGGGAATGGGGCTGGAAAGCAAGGCTTGGTTGTCGGTATTGCATATAAAAAAGTCAACCCCACGAATGCCAAGGTTGTACATGTGGTTTACTGCATTTCCACCACCACCACCTACACCAATAACCTTAATTACTGCCGGTGGATTTTTTGGTAAATCGAATTCGAGTCCGTCTAAATTGTCCATGTTTGTCTGATTACAATTGTTCTTTTTTATTAAATGTCTGTCTAGAAAGTCCGATAGCTTCGTTATGCTCAGTTGAAAATCCAATATTTTCAATTAACGCAAGCCTTGCTCTCGAATTTTCTAGAGTGCTTCTTGCATTTTATAGACAGACACTAAAAAACTGTCTGTTTCGTTAGTAGATCAGTCATTAATTTACATCGTCGCTAATTAGCTTTTTCAAGCTGTTAACAATCTTATCAAAATACTCAAAGCGAGCTTTCTTTTGAGCCTCAGCAACTTTGTTTTCTTCCGGTGCTTCGGTGCTCTCTGTTTGTTCTTCCTTAACTTCATCACTCACGTCCTCAACCTTAGTTGTGCTTTCTTCGATTGCTTTCTGTGACGCTTGCTCGGAGTTTATTCTTGTACTTTCATTGCGTAAGGCTTCTAATAAAAGTCCTACACTCGTTGCGTACATTGGTTTGCGAAGTTCCTCAGGTGCACCGGCGGCCAGCTTGCTGTCTGGGTATCCAATACGCGTATCCATTCCCGTTACGTATTCTACCAACTGTCGAATGTGCTTGAGTTGTGAACCTCCACCGGTAAGCACAATTCCCGCAATGAGTTTCTGAGAAGGCTCTTCGTGTCCGTACTTTTTGATTTGCAAAAACACCTGCTCTATGATTTCCATCACTCTTGCATTGATGATCTGCGAAAGCTTCTTCAGCGATATTTCTCTTCCTGGTCTGCCATTGAGTCCGGGGATGGAAACGATTTCTGTTTCTTTATTTTCTCCCGGCCATGCCGAACCAAAACTCACTTTGAGCTGCTCCGCGTGGCGTTCAATAATCGAGCAGCCTTCTTTGATGTCGTGCGTAATTACGTTGCCGCCGTGAGGAATAACCGCCGTGTGACGAATGATATTGTCTTTGAAAATGGCAATGTCGGTAGTGCCACCACCAATGTCAACCAATACCACACCGGCTTCTTTTTCCTCTTGTGATAATACTGCCTCTGCAGAAGCCAATGGTTCTAGGGTAATGATGTTGTTTACTATGCCGGCATTTTCAATACATCTGCTGATGTTTTTGATGGATCCGATGTGTCCAACCACAATGTGGAAGTTGGCTTCAACTCTACCGCCAGCCATTCCAATGGGTTCATAAACATTTTCTTGACCATCAATCTTAAACTTCTGTGGCAATACATGAATGATGCGCTCGCCGGGAAGCATGGTCAGTTTTTTGGCGTTTTCGATGAGGTTTTCGATGTCTTGCTCATCAATCATTGCCTCGGGGTCTTGCCTAGTAATGTAGTCAGAATGCTGTAAACTGCGGATGTGTTTTCCCGCAATACCCGCAACCACCGAACTTATCTTCAAGCCAGCCTGGTCTTCGGCTTGCTTTACTGCCTGTTGGATGGAATTCACTGTTTGCAAAATATTGTTCACCACGCCACCCTCAATGCCAAGGGAGCGCGCTTTGCCCATGCCGAGAATTTCAATTTTTCCGGAATCATTGTACTTACCGATGATGGCTACAATTTTGGTGGTTCCCAAATCGAGACCTACCGCATAATTTTCAATTTTCTCGCTCATCCAACTTGTGTTTTAAAATTAGTACTCCAGCTAGTAAACACATACTACCTGGTCTTTAAATTGTAAATCAACCACTTTCAACCTAGTGGCCATCTCTGCGCTCAAGGCATTCTCCCAAAATGCTTTAAGCTTTAAAAGTCGCTCTTCTACCTCTTGGCCTTTGCCCATTCTTACTTTGAATGACGCCGCAGCGGGTAGTAAGTACGCCATGCCGTCGCTCTCTACGTGAACGCCGGTAAACTTGTCCTTAAAAAAATCATTCTCCTCTACCAATGCAATCATTTTCAACAAATCTTCTGAATCCCACTTTTCCGATTCTCCGGTAATAAGCGGAACCGGTGCACTGTAACGCACACTCAGGGGAATTTCAGCACCGTATTTGTCAAAGTAAAATGACTTTCCATTTTTAAAAACTCTTGCTACCGGGGTTCGTAAGGAAGCAACAATGTACAATGCTCCATTCAGCGATGAAAATACTTCACTTTGAAGTATTAGCGGATGTTGGTTAAGACTTTCTTCCAACATGAACGTGTTAATTTCTCGACGCTTACGCTCTTCGCAACAATTGGCTTTCTCTTGCAAAACTTGCAGTACATCGTCTTGGTGAAGGAGTGCATCATACTTTGGGTGGATGATGTCTATAGAAACGGAATTAATCTGTTGATTATCAAAATTTTTCCTAGAATAACTTCCCGCTGCAATGATGCCCATCAACAGCGTGATTCCCAAGAAAACTTCCCATAACAACTTCCACTTAAGCTTCATTTGTAGGATACTTTTTTTGGGTTAATAATGCTTCTTTTGCATTGGGTATGAGCAATTCGATGTCTCCGGCCCCGGCAATTACCAACACATCGGGTTGAATTTCTGATACCCAAGCGGCCACTTTTTCTTTTGGTAATAATCGCTTTTCGGGGTTATTCATCTTCGCTAAAATGGCATCACTTTCTACCCCGGCCTCTGGTGTTTCACGTGCTGGATAAACGGGTAGGAGTCCAACAAAAGGAACTCTACTTAGCGCCTGCGCAAATTCATCTAAAAAGTCGCGGGTACGACTGTATAAATGGGGCTGAAATAGCATGGCAAACTTCCTGTTTGGGTAACTTTCTTCAATGGCATCAATAAGTACATTAAGCTCCGTGGGGTGGTGCGCATAATCATCAATTAGTACAGGCTCATCGAGGTGTTTTTGAAAACGACGTTTCACTCCTTGAAAGCTCTTGGCGCCTCTGGCAACTTTTTCTGGATCAAGTCCTTCTAACACACAAACTCCCATAGCTGCCACAGCGTTTTCTAAATTATGTCGTCCGGGTACGGGGAAGAAAACATCATGAACCACACCTTTTGGGTGATGAAAATGAAACGTATAGCCACCCCCTCCTGGGGTAATTTGCTCCGCACGAAAATCGGCCTTGGGGTGCAAGCCATAGGTATAGTCCGACTCAATTTCTATCCCGTAGCGGGTAATCAATAAGCCATTGGTTCTCGATAATTGGGCAAAATCGCGAAAGGTTTTCTGCATGCTTTCGGCGTCGCCATAGATGTCGAGGTGATCGCTGTCGGTATTGGTAATCACCGCAATATTTGGTCGAAGGTGTAAAAATGACCGATCATATTCGTCGGCCTCCACCACCACGGTATTCTCTTTTCCCAATACGTAATTGTTGCCAAAGTTATTGGCTATGCCCCCCAAAAAGGCATTTGTACGATACCCGGCGGCATGGCAAAGGTGCGCCAGAATAGACGATGTCGTCGTTTTTCCGTGCGTACCGGCAATGGCTAAGCAGCGCATTTCTGCAGTAATGAGACCTAAGACTTCCGCACGTTTTTTTATGCTAAAGCCTTTTTGACGAGTCATTTGCAACAATCGGTTGTCTTCTTTTACCGCCGGAGTGAAAATGATTAATGTATTGCCAACTTCCCAGTCTTGTGGAAAATTCTTAGGATTATCGTCATAGCAAATCGTCGCTCCCTCTCGCTCAAGTTCATTTGTTAAATGACTTTGCGTACGGTCAAACCCCGCAACCTTATGTCCTCGTTGAAGGAAAAAGCGCGCCAGTCCGCTCATGCCAATACCTCCAATTCCGAGGAAGTACATGTTTGCCGGAAAGCTTGTTTTGGGGTTCATAACGCAAGGAGTTTTTCGATGTGTGAAACGATGTCTTCTGTGGCTTGGGGTTTTCCAAGAAGCAAAGCATTCTGCTCGATGGATTCCCGTAGCTCAGTATTTTCTAGGAGGTTTTGAAGTTCTTGAGGAAAACCTTCTAATTCGCGTTCGTCAACCACGAGGGCGGCGTTTTTTTCGTGTAAACTCTTGGCGTTTTTTCTCTGATGATCCTCCGCTACCCAGGGTGAAGGAATTAATACAGAGGCTTTGCCTAAAGCACACAATTCGGAAAGGGTTCCCGCTCCCGCACGTGCAATTACTATGTCGGAAGCTTTATACGCCGCAGCCATATCATCGATGAAGGCGGAAATCCAGATACCTTCTTTTCCACCAAATGCTGGCACGTACTGCTCAGCATGAACCGAACCGGTTTGCCAGATGATCTGGTGTTTATTGGCGTCGAAATGGGTGTTGACCCACTGCTTTACCGATTCGTTGATGGACCTGGCACCTAAACTACCACCAGTTACCAGTATGGTGATTTTGTCTGGCTCTAAGCCAAATGTTTCCCTTGCCTGACTTTTATTCAAGTGGGAGTTTAAAATATCCTGTCTGATGGGGTTTCCCGTGAGTTTGATTTTTTCTTTTGGGAAATATTTTTCCAATCCTTCAAAGGCCACGCAAACAAGTTTTACTCTTCCGGCTAGGATTTTATTGGTGATTCCAGGAAAGGAATTTTGTTCTTGAATTACGGTGGGAATGCCCATGCGTGAGGCCATGTAAAGCAAAGGGCCACTGGCAAAACCTCCCGTGCCAATGGCTACTACGGGACGACGTTTTTTTAGGAGCTTCCTAGATTTCCACAAGGAGGAAATGAGCTTAAAGGGAAATAGCGCGTTCTTCCAAGGTTTTGCGCGAACAATTCCGCTAATCCACAACCCGGTAATTGGGTATCCTGCTGCGGGAACACGCTGCATTTCCATACGGTCGGATGCGCCTACAAATTCGATTTCCAATTCGGGATGTCTGCGTTTTAATTCATCGGCAATAGCAATAGCCGGGAATATGTGTCCTCCCGTACCGCCACCACTTATAATTACCGACTTTTTCATTTGTTATAATTTTTTTTTCAATTGTCACATGGAATCGCAATAAGAAATAATTTTCTTTTATGCTTACTTCATGCTACGGAAACGTTATTAGCAGTTAATGATTCTTCTTCGGGTTCTTCTTGTTTTTTTCCTTCAATGGATACGCGCAGTATTACCCCTAATGCCAAGCAGGTTACCCAAATACTCGACCCTCCTGCGGATAGCAAAGGAAGAGTTTGCCCGGTTACGGGAACGAGATTTACGGCCACCGCCATGTTCACAAAGGCTTGAAAGGTTAAGCTAAAACCAGCGGCAAATGCGACTAAGCTGCCGAATAGACTAACTGATTTTAGCGCAATACGCATAATTCGCACCCAAAGAATAATGTAAAATCCAATCACAAATAAGCCTCCAAGTAGCCCGTATTCCTCTACAATGATGGCGTAGATGAAGTCGGAATTTGACTGAGGTAAGAAGTTTTTTTGTGCGCTTTTCCCCGGACCCTTACCTAAAACCATTCCGTTGCTGATGGCCATTTTGGCTTTATCTACCTGGTAGTTTTCTGCTTTGTCGCCGCTTTTGAAAGATTCGATACGCGCTTTCCACGTATCTACCCGGTTGCTCATGGATGGCATTACACTCACAATCAGAATGAAAATCAATCCTAGTGTGAGCAGCCCTCCACTTATTGCAGCCAAATATTTAAACGGATAACCACCAACAATAAGTAGCAATGCGCAAGAAAAGAAGAGCAAGGCCGCAGTGGAGAAGTTAGCCGGAAAAATTAAGGCGAGTATGAAAATGAGGGGCACGTAAATGACCCAGCTGTTTTGCATATTCCAATCTTTGGGATTCTTTTTTGTCAATGCCCGAGCCAGGTAAATCAGTAAGGCTAAAGAGGCAAAGGCGGAAGTCTGAATACTGACTCGCAAACCAGGTAGAACCAGCCACCTACTGGCATTTGCTCCACCAATTTCCGTTCCCATGGATAGGGTCAAAAACAGCAAACCAATGGAAATTACCACCGCCATAATGGATAATCCGGCTACGTACCTCAGCGGAATGAGGTGGGTGAAAAACAGTACGGCCAATCCAATAATCAAATGAAAGGCATGTTTACCCAACAACGACCCCATGCTTACCTTGCCGTACACAAACACGATGTTTGCGCTGGCACTGTAAACACTCAAAAAGGAAGCAATCATCATGATGGCCGTAATGGCCCAGATGACTTTGTCTCCCTTAAGTCGTTGAAGTTTATTCATGCTTAATTTCTATTGGTTTTTAACTGAGCATAACGAAGCTATCGGACTTTATAGACAGACACTAGTTATAATTGGCGAACCCAATACTTAAACTGCTCCCCTCTATCTTCATAGTTGTTGAATAAATCAAAACTTGCGCAGGCGGGCGAAAGCAATACGGTATCGCCTTTATCTGATAAAGAGAAGGCCATTTTCACCGCTTTTTCCATGCTGCGGGTTTCGGTGATGACTTTCACTTTACCGGTAAATTCTTCCAGAAGTTTCGTGTTGTCAAGGCCAAGGCAAACAATGGCCTTTACTTTGTCTTCCACCATCGACATGAGTTCGCCGTAGTCGTTGCCTTTATCTACGCCACCAACAATCCATACTACTGGTTTACTCACACTTTCGAGTGCATACCAAGTGGCATTTACGTTGGTTGCTTTGCTATCGTTGATGAAATGAACGCCGCGAATACTTCCTGCCGGCTCAAGGCGGTGTTCCAACGCATCAAAATTCATCAAGGATTCGCGAATGCTTTCTTTGCGTACCTGCAATAGTCGCGCAGCCATCGACGAGGCCATGGAGTTTTGTGAATTGTGGATTCCGGGTAATGAACGGTCTTCAAACTTCATAATTTCGTTGGGGTTTAAGGATAAAATAAGGTGGTTATCTTCGTTAATAAAGGCTTTCGTATTTTCACTCTGCTGCATGCCAAAGCCATAGCAGTTGCAAGCAGGCGGATTGTTCTCTAGGGTTTTCAAAGTCCATTCATCTTCGGTGTTGTAGATGAAATGGTCTTCTTTGTCCATGTTTTTTATCATCATAAACTTAGCCGCCACGTATTCTTCCATGCGGTAGTTGTAGCGGTCGAGGTGGTCAGGACTAAAGTTGGTAAGGATGGCAATATGAGGCTTGAAATAAACCAAGTTCTCACACTGAAAACTGCTGATTTCAAGCACATAGATGTCCTTTTCTTCCTCTTCTGCCAACATCCTTGCAAAGCTTTTTCCGATGTTTCCACCAATGCCTACTTTGAGTCCGGCTTCTTTGAGGAGGTGCCCGGTGAGACTGGTAGTAGTGGTTTTTCCGTTGCTTCCCGTAATGGCTACAATTTTTGCTTGGGTAAACCGACTCGCAAACTCGATTTCGGAAATCACGGGAATTCCCGCTGCGGCAATGTTTTTAACTATTTCCGCGCTATTGGGAATGCCTGGACTTTTCACTACCCAGTCGCATTTCAGGAGTTTTTCAAGATTATGCGATCCTTCTTCACAGCTGATTTGATGCTTTTCTACGTCGGCAGCAAACCTTTGGTGCACGGGCGATTTGTCGGACAAATAGAAGTCTATTCCGTGTTTTTTCGCCAGTAGCGCTGCGCCAATTCCACTTTCACCGGCGCCCAAAATGCCTATTGATTTTGCGATCACCGTAGTTTGAGGGTTACGAAGGTTAGTATAGCAAGCATGATAGCCACAATCCACATGCGGGTAACAATCTTGGCTTCGTGGTAGCCTTTTTTCTGATAGTGGTGGTGCAGGGGAGCCATAAGGAAAATGCGTCGGCCTTCACCATATTTCTTTTTGGTGTATTTGAAGTAGGATACTTGAAGAATGACGGAAAGGTTTTCGGCGAGGAAAACTCCACACAGAATGGGAATCAGTAATTCTTTTCGCGTAGCTAAGGCCAATACCGCGATAATTCCACCGAGGGCTAAACTGCCGGTATCGCCCATGAACACTTGTGCGGGATAGGCATTGTACCATAAAAAGCCAACGCACGCACCTACGAGAGCACCCACGAATACGGTAATCTCACCGGCATGTGGTATGTACATGATATTCAGGTAGTCGGCGAAAATCACCGAACCCGATACGTAGGCGAAAATCCCTAGCGTTATTGCGCTCACTGCCGACACTCCCGTAGCTAATCCATCTAAGCCGTCGGTGAGGTTGGCACCGTTGGAAACTGCGGTTACAATGAAAATCACTAATGGGATGAAAATCAACCAGCCGTATTTTCCCCACGACGGATTGATCCAACGCAAGGGTGCGCTGTAGTCGAGTTCATTGTTTTTTACAAAGGGAATGGTCGTTTTGGTCGATTTTTCAGCGTCGAGAAATACGGGGGTACGAGTGCCAATTTCCGTCACTAGGGGAGTTTGCGGACTCGCTTTTTGACGAATGGTAACATCGGGATGAAAATAGAGAATACTGCCAACAATGGCACCGAGGCCCACTTGACCGATCACTTTGAATTTACCTTTTAATCCCTGTTTGTCTTTTTTGAATACCTTGATATAATCATCGAGGAAACCAATGAGCCCCGTCCAAATGGTGGTGATGAGCAGCAAGATAATGTAAATGTTGGTTAGCCTAGCGAAGAGCAAAGTAGGGAAAACGATGGCTGCCAGAATAATCAATCCACCCATTGTAGGTGTTCCGGCCTTTTGCTTTTCGCCTTCTAGTCCGAGTTTACGAACTTCTTCACCTACTTGTTTGGCGCGAATAAAGTCAATGATTCGTTTTCCAAACAACAAAGAAATCACTAGCGAAGTGATTACCGCCATGGAAGTCCTAAAGGTGATGTATTTGAACACCCCCGCTCCGGTAAGTTGATATTCTGCGTCGAGAAATTCGAATAGATAGTACAGCATGGCTTATTGGTATTGCTGGATAAATGTTTGAATTACATCGCGGTCGTCAAAGGGGTGCTTGACGCCGGCAATTTCTTGATAGGTTTCATGGCCTTTTCCGGCAATGAGTATGATGTCGCCTGATTTGCTCAAATGCAATCCGGCAGTTATGGCTTGTTTGCGGTCGGTGATGCGTTGGCATTTTCTACGGTGAACGATTTCCACTCCGGCCTCTATTTGGTCGATGATTTCCTCGGGATTTTCAAAACGCGGATTGTCGGAAGTGAAAATCACGGCATCGGCCAGTTTGCCGGCAATCGACCCCATTACCGGTCGCTTTTCCGCATCGCGGTTTCCTCCACAGCCCACCAAAGCAATGAGTTTTTGATCGGGAGTTTTGATTTGGTTGATGCTTTCCAGAATTTTTTGCAAAGCATCCGGTGTATGGGCGTAGTCGATGATGGTGATGGCGCCATTGGGCAATACGCGCTTTTCAAAACGACCTTTCACAGGTTGAAGCTTACTTACGTGTACCAACACCTCCTCTTTGGGAATATCGAGTAGCACCATAATGGAGATGACCACGCCTAAATTGTAGGCATTGAACATACCGTTGAGGGTACTGAAAAATTCCGTGTCTTGAAATTTTATCAGCAATCCACTGATTTCGTTTTCCAGCACTTTGAATTCAAAATCTGCCGGACGATGGAAGGAGTAGCTCTGAATATTGGCACGACAATTTTGAACCATTACTTGGCCGTTACGGTCGTCGGCATTGTACAGAGCAATTGCACCCGATGCTAAATCATCGAAGAGTTTCTTTTTTGCTTTGATGTAGTTTTGTAAAGTCTTGTGGTAATCGAGGTGATCGTGGCTGAGATTGGTAAAAGCCGCGATGGCCACCTTTGTACCGGCAAGACGTTCTTGTTCAATACCGTGGCTAGAAGCTTCCATAAAGCAAAACTCCACTCCGGCTTCCACCATTTTTGCCAAGTGTCTTTGCAATTGAACCGCGTCTGGAGTAGTATGGGTTGCCGGAATGATTTCCTTATTGATGCGAACTTCAATGGTTGAAATAAGTCCGGAAGGATAGCCCATATCCATGCATAAGTCGAAGAGGAGCGTGGTTACGGTGGTTTTTCCGTTGGTTCCTGTTACAGCAATCAACTTGAGTTTTTCCGACGGATTATCGTAAAAATTGGCAGCAATAATTCCTAGTGCTTTTGCGCTTGACTTCACTTTGATGAAGCTTACATCCTCGGGACAATTCTCAGGAAAATCTTCGCAGATTACACAGCTTGCACCCGCTTGCATCGCCTTTTCGATATACGTGTGCCCATCGGTTTGCGTACCGCGTACGGCAATAAAGCACCAGTTAGCGGCAATTTCTCTTGAATCGGCAGAAATACCTTCCACGGTGATATGGGTGTTTCCCTTCACTTCGGTAATTCCGGCTTTATACAGTATGTCGGCTAAGGTTTTCAATGTGTTTTATTTCAAGCTTAATTCAACAGTTGTATTGGGTTGCAGTCGCGTTCCAGGTTTTGGGTATTGATTGTGCACATTCCCATTTCCGTAGATCTTGGTGTTGATACCGGCATTTTCTAGTAGCGCAATGGCCTGATGACCGGGAACTCCACTTAGATTGGGTACAGCTTTGTTTTGTATTTCGTTCAGGGCGTTTTCGTAAAAGGCCAGTTGCGGACGGAAAGCCTTATCCACAGGATGTATTTCCTCGGGGATTTCCACGTAGAGATTATCGGCGATTACTTTGGCAACGGGTGCGGCTACTGCGCTTCCGTAAAAACCAATTTGCGGGTTGGGTGAATTAACTACCACAATGATGGAGTATCGAGGATTTTCTGAAGGGAAGTAGCCAGCAAAAGAGGCTTGATACTTCACGGGCCCCTCGGTGCGCCAGTATTCCAGTCTGCACGTACCGGTTTTTCCAGACATTCGATATACGTTGCTGCGGATATTTTTTGCCGTGCCCTGGTTTACCACTCTTTCGAGTAGATCTTGTACAATGGCAATGGAAGTAGCTGAACCAATGGAAGGATTAATTACCGTAGGTTCAAAGCGGTTTATTACTTTACCGTGTGCGCGAATTTCCTCCACAAAATAGGGTTTTACCATTACACCATCATTAGCTATGGCATTGTATAAACTGAGAATTTGTAGTGGTGTGAAGCTGGTTTCGTAGCCAAAAGCCATCCAAGGCAGGGTAATTCGCGACCATGCACCGTCGTTGGGGTGGGGGATTTTGGGTTTTCCCTCACCGATGATTTCGGGATTTAGAGGCTTGTGGAGTCCCATTTTGTATAGGCGGTTGACAAACTCCTCGGGATTATTTCCGTAGTGCTCGTGGATGAGTTTGGCAAAACCCACGTTTGATGATCGAATGAAAACCTCTCCTAAGGAAATTTCACCAAGTCCTCGCCCACCACTAGATACGTAGGCGTCGCGCACATTGGCTCCATGGATTTCCCACACACCATTTTTTACATCCACAATGGTAGTGGTATCCACTTTTCCTCCTTCGAGCAAGGCTAAAAGACTAGCGAGTTTGAAGGTTGAGCCAGGCTCGGTGCTTTCCCAAACGGCGTAGTTGCGTTTTTCGTAGTAATGTCCACGGGAATTTCTTCCGAGGTTTGCAATTCCTCTGATGGCTCCGGTTTTTACATCCATCACCACAGCGGTACCGTGGTCGGCTTCAAATTTTTCCAAGGCACTAAGTAGCGCGTGGTGGGTTATGTCTTGAATTCTACTGTCGATGGTGGTAACTATGTCGTGTCCATCACGGGGCTCAATCAAATATCCGTCGTGGAGGGGCTTTGTATTACCTTGTGCGATACGCTGCGTGAGTCTTTTACCGTCAACACCGGCTAAGACGTGGGCAAATGCGCCCTCAATACCCGCAGCAGAATTTTGCTTATCGTAGCCGATGGTGCGCTCCGCAATCTTGTCAAGCGGCATTTTGCGGAAGTTCTTTTGTTCGGAGATCAATCCGCCTCGGTACTTACCCAGTTTGAAAATGGGCAAAGACTTCAATTCGATGAGTTTGGTATAACTCACATTCTTTGCTATGGGCACGTAGCGATTTCCTGCGCTACGGGCGTCTTTTAGTTTTTTCGACCATTCGAGGTGGTTTTTCTCGGGAAAAAGTCGGGCTAAACCTTTGCTTAGAGCTGTTAAGCCTTCATCCCAATCGGCGTCTTTCACGCTCACCGGATCCATGTAAATGTCGAAAACCGGCATGCTGGTGGCAAGGAGTTTTTCGTCACTGCTGTAGATATTACCTCTGCCGGCGGGAATGCTTTCCTCTTTGATGAGCTGACTTTCTGTGCGTTCGCGAATTTCTGGTCCGCTGATGAAGATCAAATTCACCAAACGAATAATCACCCCAATGGCGAGAACCAAGGGGAGTAAGCCAAAAATGACTATTCGTTTATTGATATTTGATCGTGGATCGCTCATTCGTTAATGTAAATCACTTTTGGTGGGGTTGGACTTTCAATGAGGTCTAAGGTGGAAGCGCGGAATACTACTTTGGATCGGGAGCTCTCTTTCATCAATCGGCTTCGGGTATCGATATACTGGCTGTTGTATTCCTT
>JBHYFA010000021.1:32276-37429 GCA_051859825.1 Schleiferiaceae bacterium | reverse complement strand
TGGAAAACCGTTCCGGGACAAAAGCATTTACTGTTTTCATGGACAATCGAGCTCCGCAGACAAGAATCAATTATGGCTCTCCGCAGTTTTTCGACCGTGATACCTTGTATATCAACAACCAAACGCGCATTACCTTACCCAATAACGATGCTGGTTCAGGTGTTCAGAAAACGGAATACGCTATCGATGACGCGGCGTATCAGTCTTACTCTCCTTTCACCATCAGTAACGAAGGTTACCGCAAGATTCGTTTTCGTTCAACCGACAACGTAAACAATGTTGAAGCTGAAAAGACCAGCTACGTTTTTGTTGACAATACACCTCCAGAAATATTCGTTAACTTTAGCATTCAACCTATTGGCGAGCGTCGAGGCTTACCCGTGTATCCAAACTACGTAAGAATGTATATTGCGGCTACCGACAAACACACCGGTACCAGAGATATTACGTATTCAATCAACGATGGGCCAATGACCGCCTATAGCAGCCCTCGTACCCTCGATGCTTCAGAGCGCAATGTTTTCTCGAGAAACAAAAAGTATTCTGTGAAGGTTGTGGCGTTTGATAAACTTGGTAATCGTTCAGAAAAGACGGTGGAGTTCTATGTTGGACCAGAAGAATAAATTTTCTCATTCAGTCGCTTAGACGACTTTATTATTTTTTTGTTTATCAATGAAAGACGAGGTTTTATGCCTCGTTTTTCTTTTTTGATGCATTGTGATTAGGCACGACTAAAGCCATTAAAGCGTGAGTATGTGGAGCACAAAAAATGATATTCCATCAAGAATAAACGACGATGTTGTTGTTTTGAAGTTTTTAACCACGAAAGGCACGAAAGACACGAAATTGTTGCTTCGCAAGGGCTGCATTGTAAATTTGGCAATTATTAAGGGAAATAACACACAATCCTTTTTCGTGCTTTTCGTGCTTTTCGTGGTTCAAGAATTGAAAATGTTGCTTCGCAAGGGTTGAATTGTAAATAGGCTAATTTTAAGGGAAATAACACACAATCCATTTTCGTGCTTTTCGTGCTTTTCGTGGTTCAAGAATGAAACGGCTTAACATTTATAAAGAATCGTCAGAAACCACATAAAATTTAGTGGTTTTCAATGAAAAAGTTTATGTAGTTTTGACAGCCATAAATACCCGATAAAATGAACGAGGCAAAGGCTTACATAATTCTTGTTTGACCTTTATAGCCTTTATTTGCTTACAATAAAATTGACACAAAATGAAAATCGCCTTTGGTTGGCTTAAAGAATATTTACCCATAGAAATGAAGGTTGAGCAGGCCGCTGAATTGCTCACCGATATTGGTTTGGAAGTAGAAGGAATCGAACGTGTTTCGTCTATTGCCGGTGAACTTGAAGGATTAGTTGTAGGTAAAGTGCTCACCTGCGGTAAACATCCTAATGCGGATCGATTGTCGGTGACTACGGTGGATGTTGGAGCGGACGAACCCTACTCCATCGTTTGTGGTGCACCGAATGTAGCCGCGGGACAACACGTGATTGTGGCCTTACCCGGCACAACCCTCCACCCTATCAAAGGCGATGCTTTTACCATAAAAAAAGGAAAAATCCGCGGTGAAGTTTCTAACGGAATGATCTGCGCTGAAGACGAAATTGGCTTAGGAACCGGTCACGACGGAATTCTGGTTCTCGACAAAGAATACGCCCCCGGAACACCTGCAAAAGAAGTTTTCCGGATTTTCACCGATGATGTATTGGAAATCGGCCTTACTCCTAATCGCACCGACGCGATGTGTCATTACGGAGTGGCTCGCGACTTACGCGCATCCATTCGTTCGAGAGACAAAAACGGAATTGCCCTCCAACTTCCGTCCGTTTCGGGATTTAGTGTGAAAGAAAAAACGCAGTCGATAAAAATCAGCATTGAAGACAATAAACGCTGTCTCAGATATGCAGGTATTCGCATTAAGGGTGTGAAAATGGGACCTTCCCCAGATTGGATGCAAGCTCGTTTGAAGTCCATCGGTTTGCGCCCCATAAACCTTGTCGTAGATGTAACGAATTACGTGCTGCACGAAACGGGGCATCCACTCCACGCTTTCGACGCCGACCGTATTGAAGGTGGTCATATCATTGTAAAAACCTTAGATGAAGGAACAGAGTTCGTAACGCTCGATGGTGTAACCCGCAAGCTTAGTGCGGAAGATTTATGCATTTGCGACGAAAGAGGTCCATTGGTACTGGCCGGCGTTTTTGGTGGTGAAAAAGCGGAAGTGGACGACCAAACTGAAAACATCTTCCTCGAAAGCGCACTTTTTGATCCGGTTAGTATTCGGAAATCAGCACGTCGGCACGGACTAAACACCGATGCGAGCTTTCGTTACGAAAGAGGTGTTGATCCCGAAATGTCTATTTACGCCCTCAAGCGCGCCGCACTGCTTATTATGAACATTGGCGGCGGTTCCGCAAGCATGGAAATCGACGATGTGTATCCTAAAAGCATCGAACCCAAAGAGGTGAAAGTTAAAATAAGTAACATCCAAAAGCTCATCGGGAAAAATATCCCCCCTACCACCATCAAGGAGATTTTGAGTAACCTCGAAATCAAAATCAAGAGCGATTTAGATGACACCCTCGTTTTGCAGGTTCCGGCCTACCGCGCCGATGTTACTCGCGAAGCCGACATTATTGAGGAAGTACTACGGATTTACGGATTCAATAATGTTGAAGTTCCCGGAAAAATGCACATCGTACCCAATGCGTATCAGGTGAACCCCAACGAACGTCTGATTAAACAAATAAGCCTACAACTTAGCGGTATGGGCTACCATGAGTGCTTAAACAATGCCTTGATAAACAAACGTTTTGCCGTGGATAGCTCAACACAAGTGGAAATGCTCAACCCGCTCAGTCAGGAGCTTAGCATTCTTCGTCAGAGCTTGATACCCGGATTAGCAGCCAATGCCGCCCACAATATTCGCCGAAACAACAAGCGACTCAAGCTTTACGAATGGGGTAAACAGTACGAAAAGCTCTCAGCCGGAAAATACCGCGAAACCAATCTTTTAACTCTGCTAATCAGCGGTAAAAGTCATGGAGAAAACTGGCTAATGCCCAATCAAGATACCAATTTCCACCACCTTAGCGGGGAGGTACACCGTCTGTTTAAACTATGGGGAATCGAAATCACTGATTACCGTGAAGCCCAACATCCTCTGCTAGAAGGAGGTGTAGAATGGCATTCGGGCAATCGTGTAATTGGATTTGGAGGAGCCATTAGCGCTGATTTGGACAAAGCACTTGAAGTTGATCAGCCTGCCTTTGTGGCTGAACTAAACTGGGACGCGATCTTCGAATTTAGCAAAGTCAAAAAAATCCAGTATCGTGAACTAGCTCGTTTTCCTTCTGTGCGCCGAGATTTAGCCCTCCTTTTACCGGAAAATGTGCAATACCATACCCTAGAAAGCATCGCCAGAAAAACCGAGAAAAAACTCTTACGTAAGGTTAATCTCTTTGATGTGTATCAAGGAAAGGGTATCGATTCCGGCATGAAGTCGTACGCGCTGTCTTTCCTTTTGCAAGACGAGTCAAAAACCTTGACTGACAAGCAAATAGACAAGTCGATGGAACGCATTCTCAAAGCCTTAGCAGAAGAAACCGGAGCGAAGTTGAGAACATAAGTTGAGGCCGGACGTTTGTAATGCATGTTGAAAATTGCCTTTGACCCCATCTACGAACATCCGCTCCCGGAAGGCCACCGCTTTCCTATGGCCAAATACGCTTTACTCCCAGCCCAATTGCGCTATGAGGGTTTGGCGGAGGATGATAATTTTTTTCAACCCACACCCGCCACTGAAGAGGATATTCTCCGGGTACATAAGAAATCGTATTGGAATCGACTAAAAGCTTTAGAGCTGAGTCGACAAGAAGAAAGGCGCTCGGGTTTCCCCCTATCCGAAGGTTTGGTCAAACGCGAAATCACCATCGCTGGTGGCAGCATGATGAACGCCGAATTCGCTTTGAAATACGGCTGCTCCATGAACATTGCCGGCGGCACACACCACGCCTACTCCGATCGTGCAGAAGGGTTTTGTCTGCTCAACGACATTGCTATTTCCGCGGCATACATGCGTGAAAAACATGGAATCAAACGCATCCTCGTTGTTGATTTAGACGTGCATCAAGGAAACGGCACGGCGGAGATTTTTGCCCAAGAAAAGAGCGTATTCACCTTTAGCATGCACGGGGCAAACAACTACCCTCTACACAAAGAAAACTCCGATTTAGACATCCCTCTGCCCGACAATACAGATGACGAAACCTACCTCCAAATGTTAAATGATAACTTTAACAAACTGATGCAAAAAATTGATCCTGAACTTATTTACTTTCAAGCAGGCGTGGATGTTTTGCAAACAGATAAACTTGGCAGACTCGCCATGAGTATGGAAGGTTGCCGTCAGCGCGATCAGTTGGTTTTTGATTTTGCCCGCAGAAATGGAGTCCCTACCGTGGTGAGTATGGGGGGTGGATATAGCGAGCGCTTAGCCGATATTGTGAACGCGCACGCCAATACTTTCAAGGAAGCACTTAGTGTGTTATAGAGCTCATTCTTTACAAGACTTTGAGTGTTTCTAACGTCAAGCTCCAAAACTTCTCAACCGACGAGATAGAAACACGCTCATCCGGGGAGTGCGCTCCTTTGATGGTTGGCCCATAGGAAATCATTTCCATTTCGGGATACCTCTCCCCGATGATTCCGCATTCCAGTCCGGCATGACAAATAGTTACACGCGGTTCGCTGCCAAAAAGACCTTGGTATTTTTCAACCATCATATTCAGGACTTTCGATTCTGAACGCGGTTGCCATCCTGGATAATGTCCGGTATGGGTCACACTAGCCCCGATGGCTTTAAACGAAGCTCCTACACTTTGAGCCGCCCAGTCACGGGAATGATCGATAGAAGAGCGTTGTAAACTCAGGGTACGGAAAAGGCCGTTACCTATCTCTATTCGGGCGAGATTAGAAGAAGTTTCTACCAATCCTGGAACGGCACTGCTCAAGCGAAATACTCCGTTGGCGCAGCCGGCAATGCTGTTGAGCACCTTAAAAGTATCCAATGTACTGAGTCCCTCATTCATTTCGCTAGGAACTTCTTCCACGGAAAAATGAAAATTAGG
>JBHYFA010000021.1:0-32266 GCA_051859825.1 Schleiferiaceae bacterium | reverse complement strand
ACACCCTTTTAAGCTCGGCGGCCTCATCCTTTAGCTTTTGCCAAACATCTGAATATGATGCATCTATAGCCACAAAAGCTTTGGCTTCACGAGGAATGGCATTGCGTAAACTACCACCGTCAAAAGAAAGCAGTTGGAAGCCGTTTTCGGGCAGATGAAGAAGCAACTGCGCCAGGAGAATATTAGCGTTACCCAGCCCGAGATGGATTTCCATACCGGAATGGCCGCCTTGCAGTCCTCGAAGGCTCACTTCCCAAACTTTCGCCGAAGCAGAAATTGGCGAGGGTGTATAATTCCATTCCGTGGTAGTATCAACCCCTCCCGCACTACCGATGGTAAATTCATCGTCTTCTTCGGTATCCATATTCAGCATGACCTTTCCAGTGAGAATTTCCTTGTTTAACTTGAGCGCACCGGTCATTCCCGCCTCTTCGTCCACGGTAAAAAGTGCCTCCAAAGGTGGATGAGCGATGTTGGTAGAATCCAAAAGCGCGAGCATAGTGGCTACGGCAATTCCGTTATCGGCTCCGAGGGTAGTACCGCGTGCTTTCACCCAGTCGCCATCCACGTACATATCTATACCCATGGTATCGAAGTCAAATTCGGTATCGGAGTTTTTCTGGTGAACCATATCCACGTGGCCTTGCAAAACTACGCTTGGGTTCGACTCTTTGCCAGGAGTACCATTTTTAAAAATAACGATGTTGCCTATTTCGTCCTGACGGTAAGCAAGACCTTTTTTATCGGCAAATGCCTTTAACCAGGCGAGCACGGCTTCTTCCTTTTTTGAAGCACGAGGGATGGCGTTGAGTTGAGCAAAGAAATTCCAGAGAGACTGAGGCTTTAGTTCGTTGATATTCATGTTCGTTTTTTTTAAAATAATGCTTTTGCTACGTTGAGGATATTATCGCTTTTACCCATGCTGTAAAAGTGAATAGCCGGCACACCTGCTGCGATGAGTTCTTTTCCTTGTTTGATGGCCCATTCGATACCAATTTGTCTGACTTCTGCATTGGTTTTACAACGTAGTACGTCCAGTGCAAGTTGATCGGGCAAATCTACATAGAACATCGTGGGTAGAATACTGAGTTGTCGTTTGGTGGCTAGCGGTTTGATTCCCGGAATAATAGGGACAGTGATGCCCGCTTCTCGGCATTTTTTCTCGAAAGCGAAAAAGGAGTTGTTATCAAAAAACATTTGCGTAACAATGTACGATGCTCCGGCATCTACTTTAGCCTTAAGATTTTGAATGTCGATGTTTAAGCTTGGTGCTTCAAAGTGTTTTTCCGGATATCCCGCCACACCGATACAGAAGTTGGTGGCGTGTTTATTTTCCAGTTCCTCATCGAGGTAAATGCCTTTATTGAGGTCGGCGATTTGACGCACAAGATCCACCGCGAATCCATTTCCCTCAGGTTCAGGCATAAAATGGCGTTGTCCTTTTACCGAATCTCCCCGTAAGGCAAGTACATTGCGAATACCTAAAAAGTCAAGTTCAATAAGGGCGTTTTCGGTGTCTTCCTTCGAAAAGCCGCCACAGAGCAAATGCGGCACCGTTTGCACCTTGTATTTAGCCGTGATAGCCGCACAGAGTCCGATGGTTCCCGGTCGCTTACGGATAATTTTCTTTTTCAGAAGACCGTTTCCTGCTGGCTTCAGTACGATTTCCTCACGGTGATAAGTAACATTAATAAATGCCGGATCGAACTCCATTAACGAGTCGATGGTACTATACACACTATCGATGGTATCGCCTTTAAGAGGAGGCAGTATTTCAAAGGAAAAAAGCGTTTTGCCTTTGGCTGCATCGAGTTTTTCAATAATCGTCATTCGTAGAACTTTCAAAAGTGATTTTTCAACCGCAAAGGTCGGTGTTAGAGGTAAAAATAAAAAGTGGATTTAGGTATTTAGTTTTGATGTGTTAGAACAGGAAGGCATAAAGGTTTATAAGGATTTGTATTTATAAATTGTACCCTTACCTTTGTGCCACTTATTAAAAAACAAGAATATGTCAAAAGGAACTTTTAAACTCCCGCCTATTACCAACGAACCTATTCATTCTTATGCTCCTGGAACGCCAGAGCGTGAAGGTTTGCAAAAAACCTATGATGCAATGTGGAGGGAGCAAATTGATATTCCCATGGTGATCAATGGCTATGAAATCCGCACTGGAAATACCGAAAGAGTAAAACCTCCTCACGATCATCAACATAATGTGGGTCATTATCATTTAGGAACTGCCGAGCACGTGCATAGTGCGATTGAAACGGCATTAATTGCCAAAGCTGAGTGGGCAAATATGTCGGTACAAAATCGTGCGGCCATTTTCTTGAAGGCAGCCGACCTTATTGCTGGTCCCTATCGAAATAAAATCAATGCGGCCACGATGATTAATCAATCAAAGACAGCTTTTCAAACGGAAATTGACGCCGCTTGTGAGTTGATCGACTTTTTGCGATTCAACGTAAAATACATGTACGAAATTCTCGAAGAGCAGCCTGATTCGTCTGCCGGAGTTTGGAACAGAATGGAGTATCGTCCTTTAGAGGGATTTGTATTCGCTATTTCGCCATTCAACTTCACCGCTATTGCTGGTAACCTCCCCGCCTCTGCCGCCTTGATGGGCAATGTGGTGGTATGGAAGCCTTCTTTTCACCAGATTTACAGTGCGAATGTAATCATGAATGTATTCCGTGAAGCGGGATTACCTGCGGGCGTAATCAACATGATTTTTACCGACCCACAGGAAACAGCCGATATCGTTTTTGCACATCCTGATTTTGCGGGGGTACACTTTACCGGTAGCACCGAAGTGTTTAAGAACATTTGGAAAACCATTGGAAACAACATTTTCAAGTACAAAACCTATCCGCGTATTGTTGGCGAAACTGGCGGGAAGGACTTTATATGGATGTATAAGGAATCAAATCCTCTTGCCGTTGCTACCGCCATGAATCGTGGTGCATTCGAGTTCCAAGGCCAAAAGTGTTCGGCAGCTTCCAGAGCGTATATTCCTGCCAGTCGATGGGAGGAAGTAAAAAATCACTTGATTGCTCAATTACAAACCATCCGCATGGGGTCGCCGCGAGATTTTCAAAACTTCATGACGGCGGTTATTCACGAAGCTTCGTTTGACAAACTAGAATCGTATATCAATCGTGCGAAAGAGAGCAGTGAAGCAGAAATTGTATTTGGTGGAAAGTGCGACAAATCAAAGGGGTACTTCATTGAGCCTACAGTGATATTGACTACCAATCCGCATTACGAAACCATGGAGGAGGAACTCTTTGGCCCGGTATTAACGGTGTATGTTTATCCTGATGAAGAATGGGAAAATTCGCTTGAATTGGTTGACAAGACGAGCATTTACGCCCTCACCGGCGCTATTTTTTCAAATGACAGATACGTGGTAGAGTATGCCACTAAAGCCTTGGAAAATGCCGCGGGTAATTTTTATGTCAACGACAAGCCTACCGGAGCAGTTGTAAATCAGCAGCCTTTTGGCGGTGCCAGAGCTTCTGGAACCAATGACAAAGCCGGTTCGAAGTGGAATTTACTACGCTGGATTAGTCCACGCACGGTGAAAGAAACTTTTGTTAGTCCCACGGATTACACCTATCCATTCATGGATTGATTTAGAAAGAATTTTCTTTCATTCGTATAAATTTAAAGGTCGCTCGCAACGCGACCTTTTTTATTGTCCTATTATCGGATTTGAAGGATTTTAAAAAATAAATTGAATTTTTTCTGTTATTATTTGAAAAACTAAAAACCAATTCTTAAGCATATAAAACAGTATTTTCTTACAAATACATAAAATATTTAGAAGATTTTTTTGTAGATTTAAAAATTAAATAAGCCAATTAGGTATTAATTTACTGAATATGATATTTTTTTTCACTTAAAAAAATAATTTTTTTTTCTTTACAAATTAAATCGAACAGTTTTTTTACCTATACTTGTCATGTTGATTTTTTGTTAACAAAGAAGTGTTTATAATTTCAAAAGACAAACATCTTTTTTTTAATAAAAAATTTCGTTAATATTTTTTTCAACATTTTATTAACTTGAAGTTTTAGAATAGACCTACACCATTTCATCATACTCTATCACAAGATTTGTTTCACAAAAATTCGGTAACTATTGTAAATTTTTACTTCAATGCATTTTTTCTTTTTTGTTTGCTTAAAGCATTTTAGTCCCAAGTGCAAGCTTAATTGTTTGCGCTATTCTACATTTTCAACTGAGTCCTCTGTTTATCGTTCCGACTGATTTTTTATTATAATGAAGACTATAATAAGTTAAGCTAATTAATAGTCTTTTCAAAAATAGCTACATAGATTAGAATTTCATCGTAGCTAAACACACAGCTTTATTTACCCTCATTTTTTTTCCGTTTTAATCAAATCATTTTTCGTTATGAAAAAACATTTACCAAACAATAGTCTCATTTTCAAATTCTTATTTGGAGTCTTGCTAATTGGATTTTCAATTAGCACAATAAACGCACAGTGTATAAATTCATTTTCATGGGGAAGTGCTACAGTTTCAGATCAATCAACACCCCCGGTAGTAATTAACACTTGTGTTTTTACTAGTGACTTTTCTCCTATTACTGTTAACAGTCCAGGACTTTATGAATTTTCAATTAACCAGCCTGGAGCCTACATGACTTTTACAGATGCCTCTAATAATGTAATCGATCACGGACTGGCACCTTTAACAGTTTCCATTGGCTCAAATGGATCATATAGAATTCATTATGCTGACAATGCTGCTTGTGCTGTTACAAACTCTTGTTTTACATCGACTGTGGAGTATTTAGGCCCTATTCCTTCCGTTGCGGTAATAGGTACTGGCACATTGGCTTCAACAAATACACAAAATGGCTCTCCAATTTACCGTTCTACGGCCACTAGTGGATTTGATTACGCTCAAAGCGTTCAATTGCTTACTCAGGCTGATTTAGCAGCTGTAGGTATAACACCGGGGGCAACCATTTTAAAAATAGCTTACAAGAAAACCACTCCACACACGATAGGCTCAACTAGAACGGCTACTTACAGAGCATATATTAAAAACTCGTCGGCCACGGCTTTAGTTACCACCCAAAACTTCAATGATTGGATTGTGGGGTCAACGCTTGTGTACGAAAATCTAGCCATGGACGAGAACGATATTCCAATTGCAGCTAACAGTTGGATGGAACTCGAGTTCTCCACCCCATTTACGTATTTGGGAGATGGACTAGAAATAGCCTTAGACTGGGCGGTTAATCCGGGCACAGGAAATCAATCTACTGGTGCATTCAATTGGGAATACACCAATACACCTACTAACCAAGCTGTTGGTAGATCTGCCAGTACACAATCATATACCTTAAATTTAGGCACTGGAACTGCGAGATTGTATAACTGTCAAGTAACCTACCTACCAGGAGCGTCTTGTGTAGGAGTTAATCCTCCCGGACAAACGCTTTCGAATCTCACCTCTGCTTGCCCAAGCGATAATATTGATTTATCTGTACAAAACCCTACTGCGCTTGGAGGAATTGAGTACCAATGGGAATCTTCCTTGGATGGATCAAATTGGACTGATATCCCCGGTGCGGATAACGAGACGTTTAGCACCAGCCAAACCGTAGCGACCTATTATCGAGCGAAAGTAAAATGTGCTGCTGCCAGTGATTCTGCCTACACTAGCACGTTGTTCATCACTATGGCAGCTAATTGTCCCGCCTTTGCTATATATAATTCAGGAAATATTGGTTCTGAATTTAACACCGGCGCATCTACAAGTGTCTCGAGTGCTTGTCCGGGTCTTCTCACCGTAACGATTCCTCCATTTGCTATCATTGATAGTGTATCTGTTGACTACGATATGGAAGCTCGAAATGGAGCATTTATGAGCGAACAGCGTTCTTACCTTCGCTGTACCAATCCAGGTGGGACCGCAGAATTGAATTTGGCGACTGCATCAGGAACTGCAGGTATAGCTACTTATAGCCGTAAACAATTGGACATTGCTAATAATGTCATTGGAGGTGGTGATATTAACTTTGAACTCAACGCCTTCCGAACTTGGGGGGGAACTACTTGTGATGATTTTTATAATTACGTTATTGACGGTACATTTAGAGTGTTGGTTTATTACACCATTCCCCCAATGTGTTCCGGCCAACCCAATGCCGGAAGCATAAGTGGAATTCCTGCTTTAGCGTGTTCCGGTTCAAACTTCCAACTGGGACTATCAGGAGCCACTCCTGATTTAGGTATTCAGTATTATTGGCAAATGGCTCCTTCTGCGGCTGGACCTTGGACACTTGTTGACTCAGGAGCTACAATTGATACCGTATTAAATCAAAACACTTGGGTACGTTCTTATACAGTATGTTCAGTGAGTGGTCTTTCCGATACTACTTCGGCTGCAGAAATTTCTCTTACCCTGCCATTAGCGGGTAATTACACCATCAACCAGAACGCGGCATCATCAGCTACAAATTTCACGTCATTTAACGACTTTGTTGCGGCTCTAGGCTGTGGTGTTTCCGGTCCGGTTGTGGTAGATGTTGCGCCAAATTCCGGTCCATATAACGAGCGTGTTGTTTTTGAAGAAATTGCCGGAGTTAGTTCAACCAACACCATCACTATTAATGGAAATGGTAACCTACTTACCCATGCTGCAAGCGTTACCGGAGAAAGAGCTACCATGATGCTCGATGGAACAGATTATATGATAATTGATAGTCTAAATATTGAGGCTACCGGAAACTGGGCTTGGGGTGTTCAATTGATGAATGAAGCCGATCACAACATCATCAGGAATTGTAAAATTGAAGTGCCTACAACCTCTACCTCTACATTTTTTGCCGGTATTGTTATGAGTGGAAGTCCTACCGGCGGCACCACAGCAGGTAATACCGGAAGCTTTAACACCTTTGAAAACAACCACCATATTGGCGGTTATTGGGGATATTCCATTATGGGTGAGTCAACCGTAAATCGAAATCAGGGAAATAAAGTCTTGAATTGCGTTATTGAGGAAATTGCCTTAGCAGGTATTCGTTGTCAAAACCAAGAAGGTACTGAAATAATTGGCAATGATGTTAGCCAACTCACTCGCACCACCGGAACAACATTATACGGTATCCTATTTAGCAATTCAAACCCAGCTGAGGTTTCCGGAAACCGCTTTCACGATTTTGGAACAAACTTTAACATGACTGCAGCTGCTTACCCCATTTACTTTACAGCCGGCGGTGGAAGCAGTGTTGCCAATCCCGTGAAAATCTTTAACAATACAGTTTATAACATTCACAGCAATGGTATTCAATACGGTATTTATTTATTGGGAACAACGGATAATGTTGAAATCTATCACAACACAATAGTATTAGACAATGCAAATCACACAGGTTCAAGTAACATTGCCACGCTTTACCACACCGGTGCTGCCAGTAATGTTGATGTCAAAAACAACATTTTCTACATTGATAACGGAAGTTCTGGCAACCAATACAACATGTGGTTTAGCAACAGTGGTTCATCGCCAACTTCAAATAACAACGTATTCTTCAACACAAGTGCTTCAGGAATTTTGGCCAGAAGGGGCACAACCAACTACAGCGACTTGGCTGCTTGGCAACCCGTATTGAACAACGATTTAAATTCCGTTTTCCTTGACCCAACTTTTGCAGGTGCAAATATTGGATTCCTCATGCCGGGGGACCCTTTAGCAGGCCTAGGTGCAGCGGGAACCGGTGTTACTACTGATATTGAGGGAACCACTCGCTCGGTTACTGCGCCTACACCAGGAGCTTTTGAACTCAAGCCTTGCGACAGTCCTCCTACTCCGGGAATTCTTGCCGCTACAGACACATTTTTCTGTGCCGGAGGTGACGCGACACTCAGCATGCCTGATTTAAGTGTTGGTGTTGGTCAAACCTACCTATGGCAGTCTTCTCCAGACAATTCTGTTTGGTCTGATATCGTTGGAGAAACTGACCCTACTTTAACCATTACCGACCCTACTCTAACCTACTATCGCTGCATTGTTACTTGTAGCGGAGTACCCGTAAATAGCAGCTCAATCCAAGTGGGAGGATTACCTCCTCTTTCAGGTGTGGTTACTATTAACCAAAATACACCTTCCACCCTTACCAATTTCCAAAGTTTTGCAGAATTGAATGACGCTTTGGCGTGCGCTGGTCTTGGCGGCCCCCTAACGGTTAATGTTGAACCTAACTCCGGCCCCTATGTAGAGCAAGTTGAATTTGTTGAAGTTGCTAATGCTAGCTCTACAAATACCATCACAATCAATGGTAATGGTAACATCGTGGAATTTGATCCGGTAAGCGCCCAGCGATATATCTTCTATCTTAACGGTGCCGACCACTTTATTTTGGACAGTCTTACTATACGTTCCACCAGCACAACTTTTGGTTGGGGCGTTCTCTTAAACAATGATGCATCTGATAACATCATAAGAAATTGCCTCATTGATATGAGCACCGTTACCAGTACCGTAAATACCAATTGTGGGGGTATAGTTATGTCTGGTTCAAATACCAGTATGATTTCTGCTAGTAATACCGGAAGCAACAACCTCTTTGAAAACAACACCATTACCGGTGGTGAAGATGGTGGCCCTTATTACGGAATTACCATGTATGGTAGCACTGCTCTGCAAGCTCAAAACAATACAGCTTTAAACAATACCATCATCAATACCTTTGCCGATGCGATCCGCTTCTCTAATATGCCTGGTGTTACCATTGATGGCAACCTTATTACCCGTCCTGATAGAAGTAATACCACCACATTCTACGGAATTTATGGTTTGGGAACGGCCGGAAACAACACTGGATTGGTGATCAAAAACAACCAGATTGCCAATATTACCGAAAATTTACCCGTTACCAATACCAACCAAATGGTGGGTATTTATCTTACTGCTGCCGGAAGTCTTACCGATACGACCATAATTTACAACAACGTTATTCACATCAGCAGAACCAACGGAACACATCATGGTATTTGGATTACACAGCCGGGTATTAAAATGTATCACAACACGTTGATTTCTGAAAGTAACACCAGCACAACTGGTCTAACCAGAGGATTCTATTACAATGGAACCGCGGCCAATGCGGAAGGTATTGATTTTATCAACAATATTGCTTATGTGGACAGAACCGGAACTTCGGCGAAGCATCCAATTCACACTACACAGGCATTTACCAATTCTACCATTGACTACAACCTATACTACATAAATGCGCCAAATAGCACATCAAGCGGTGTAGGTTTTAGAGGTGGAAATCGGATTACTTTGGCACAATGGCAAGCCGTTGACGCAGGTGCCTACGACCAAAATTCCAGTGTGGGCGACCCGGCGTTTGCTAACTTAGCCAACTACGACCCTACCCCACTTTCCTCCGATGTGGATAATATCGGTACACCGCTTCCTTCTGTAACAACAGATATTGCGGGTAATCCACGATCAGCTACCACTCCGGATGTTGGAGCGGTAGAATTTACCGGGCTTCCCGGCGATATAGCCGTTATTTCTGCCGAATTGATTCAGGAAGACTTTTGTTACGGAAACAATGATTCGGTAGCGGTAACCATTCGCAACCTATTCGGGTCACCTGTTGACTTCAGTGTAAATCCTTTGACTTTAGTATGGCATGTAACCGGCCCCATCAATACTTCCGACAGTGCCGTTCTAAACGCTGGCGTATTACCAGCCGGTATTGATTTCCGTTTGGTAACCGATGGCATTGATATGTCATTGCCTGGAACCTACACCTTAAACGGATACATCAAGCCCAACGCTGTTAACGTTAGCGCTTCGAACGATACCTTAGTTCAACTGGTAGAAACAACCGTTCTCAACCTCTTTGATGTGTCGCCTCAAAGTTTAACGGTTACCAGTCCAACGCCTCCTGATATTTTAACTGTAACATCGCCGCTTTTCCCTTCTGCTCAAGTGAAAATCACGGAAATTTGTCATTTTAAAACAGCAAATGGTGCACCTGTAGGAGGCTGGCCGGCATATCTTCTTGCGGATGATTATATCGAACTTACTGGTGCTCCTAATCAAGATATTTCAGGATTTACCATTGAAATGTGGACGGCAACTGTTCTGAATAACATTCAAACTTTTGGCCCAGGAACGGTGCTTAGTCCACAGGGAACAGCCATCATAGCTACTGGGCAATTAGGGACAAGTGTACCAAGTCCAGCTAACTATTATTACCACTCTGGAAATACAGCAACACTTGGCTCTACAACGGTTCAAGGTTATATCATTAAAGACCTTTTAGGGAATATTGTAGACGCGGTTGTTTACGGAAATATGAGTTTCCCCGCAGCGGCAAATGTTTCCGCAGCCGACTGGAGTGGAACTACCCCTGCAGTAAGTAGTTCTGGTAACCGCTTGGAAGGGCCATACACCAAAGATGCGACGAACTGGATCAACTCCGGTGTATCTCCTCAAGATCCAAATATCGTTAACAATAATGTAAGCGTTCCTACCGTACCTCCAGCACCGGGAATTCAGTGGTCTGTAAATGGAGTTAATCTGGGTACAAATCCTGAACAAATGGTTGGTCCATTTGACACCAGTGGAGTTTATGTTTATCGTATTGAATACAACTCTGTTTGTGGCGTATTCGTTGACTCCGTAATGGTGACAGCGGATCTTACTAAAGCTGAAGTATTCTCATTTACGGAAACTACTTGTTTAACTGCTAGTGACGCCCAAGCAACCGTTTTGGCCTCCGGAGGAGATGCACCTTACACATACTTGTGGGATGACCCATTAGCGCAGACCACCTCAACGGCTACTAATCTGGGCGTAGGTACATATATGGTAATCGTGAGAGATGCAAACCTTCACCCAGATACCGTTTACGTTACCATCAATAATGGTGATGTTTCACCGCCAACTGTTATCACCCAAGATATCACCGTTGCTCTTGATGCTATGGGTAATGCGACAATTACAGCTGCGCAAATCGACAACGGATCATTTGATAATTGTGCCGTTGCTGGAATAAGCGTTTCACCAGAAATCTTCACTTGTGCTAATCTCGGTCCGAATACCGTAACACTAAGCGTAATTGACGATGCAGGAAATATTGGTACGGGTACGGCTGTAGTAACCATTGAAGACAATATCGCACCAGTAGTAAACACCCAAGATATAAGTGTGTACCTTGATGCAACAGGAAATGTGAGTATTACCGCTTCACAAATAGAAAACGGAAGTACGGACAACTGCTCTGTTGACAGCATGTACCTTGATATATCTAGCTTTGGTTGTGCTGATGTTGGAGCAAATACCGTAACCCTAAGCGTGGTTGACCAAAGTACCAATACCGCTACAGGCACGGCAATCGTAACGGTATTTGACACTGTTAGTCCGGTAGCCCAAGGCCAAGACATTACCATCTACTTGGATGCAAATGGTCAAGCCACGGCTCTAGCTGCTGATGCAGAAAATGGAAGCACTGATGCTTGTGGAATCGATTTAAATTCTGCTACTTTGAGTCAAACTTCATTTGATTGTTCAAATTTGGGCAACAATACTGTTAGCTACAGTATTAGCGATATTAATGGAAATACGTCTAGTACACAAATAATCGTTACAGTGATAGATACAGTTTCGCCAACAGCTGTTTCCCAAGATATCACCGTTTACCTTGATGCTAATGCAACAGCTAGCATTACAGGGCTAGACATTGATGGTGGTTCTACCGACAACTGTGCAGTTGTAAATCGCACAGTTAGTCAATCTGATTTTGATTGTGATGATTTAGGTGTAAATGTAATTACGCTCGTAGTAATGGACGGTTCAGGAAATATGGATTCGACTACAGCGGAAGTTACCGTTGTGGATACCAACCAAGCATTTATTCAAACTCGCAATCCAACGGTTTACCTTGATTCGCTCGGAAATGCTACTATTACGTTTGCCGACCTAGACAGTGGGTCAGTGGCCAATTGTGGTATCGACTCTATTAGCGTTACCCCAGATCAGTTCTCTTGTGCCGATATTGGGCCGAATAGTGTAAACTTTACAATTGTGGACATTAGTGGAAATACAACTACTGGTAATCCAACTGTTAACATAGCCGACTCCACTGCTCCTGTAGTTACGGTTTATCCGCCCGATACGGTTTACACGAGCGCGAATACTTGTGCTGCATTGGTAACTTGGAAACCATTTATTCAAGTATTTGACGCTTGTTCACCTAGCTTTACGATTTCCAGCGCACAGCCAGATATGCTCTTACTTGGAGCTGGTACGCACGTATTAGAGTTTAGTGTTGAAGATATCTACGGAAATAGTCGTGGACACAGTCACACTTTCCACGTAATCGACACCTTCCCTCCTGTTATTACCGGAGTACCCGCAGATGTTACTATACCGGCAAACAACAATTGCGAAGCAGCCTATAGCTGGACGCAGCCTACTGCATCTGACAACTGCCCGGGAGTAAGCATGACATCATCTCATGTTCCTGGAGGTACTTTCCCTTTAGGCACTACTACCGTGATTTATACTGCAACTGATGCTGGAGGATTGATAACGACAGAATCATTCAATATTACTGTTCTCGATCAAACTGCACCTACGGTAATTACCCAAGACATAACCTTAGCTCTAAGTGCTGCTGGTAGTGCTACTCTAAGTGCTGCCGCCATCGACAATGGTTCGTTTGACCTTTGTAGCGGAATCATGACTATGAGCGTGAGTCCAAGCAGCTTCAATTGCTCCAGTGTAGGGCCAAATACCGTTGTACTGTCCGTAATGGATAGCGCTGGTAACACCGCCACTGGAACAGCAGTTGTTACTGTAGAAGATGTTACTGCTCCAAACGCCGTAGCACAAAATGCCACCGTTTATCTTAATGCAGCGGGTATCGCTACACTTAGTGCTTCCATGATTGACAACGGCTCAACAGATGGTTGTGGTGTGATAAGCTCACTTAGCGTTTCTCCATCTTCATTCAGTTGTGCAGATGTGGGGCCAAACACTGTAACCCTCAGTGTGTTTGACCCTAGTGGAAACGTAGGAACAGCTACAGCAACCGTAACCGTTTTGGATACTATTTCACCGGTAGTTGTAGCGGCCAATACCACGGTAGGTTTGGATTCCAACGGTACAGTAAGCGTTTCTACTGCTCAAATGGCCGGAAGCATTACCGATAACTGTGGAATTGACGTTATTACTGTAACGCCTAACACATTTACATGTGCCAACATGGGCCCCAATACCGTAAGTATTACTGCCATGGACATGAGTGGAAATACCACTACTGCCACAGGAACGGTTACTATCGTTGACAATATTGCTCCGGTAGCTTTAGCGCAAGACCAAACCGTGTTCTTAGACGCCAATGGTCAGGCGACACTCTTGGCGGCGGATGTCAACAACGGAAGTACGGACAACTGCTCTAGTACCCTAAGCTTTAGTTTGAGTAAATCAAATTTCGATTGTGGTGATCTTGGCAACCAAACCGTGACATTCTTCGCCACGGATGCCGATAACAATGTAGGTTCTACTACGTTCAATGTTACCGTACTCGATACCATTGCTCCAGTTGCGAGTAGCATGCCTCCGGGAACTATTTTTGTTGACAATTCTGGCTGTAATGTTCTCTTCGATTGGATGAGTAGTATATCTACTTCTGATGCTTGTTCGCAAGTTACAATTAACTCAACTATGGCTAATCCTTTGCTATTAGGTGTAGGCACGCACGTAATCAATTTCACATTGACTGATGTAAGCAATAATTCTCGCAATTATTCGCATACCATCATTGTTCAAGATACCATAAGCCCAACACTTAGTGGTATGCCAGCCAATATTTCGGTTGATGCGGGATCTACAGGTTGTGGAGCAAATGTAAACTGGGGTACACCAACCGCATCGGATAACTGTTCTGGTGTAAACCTTACTACTACCCACGGCCCTGGAAGTTTCTTCCCTCTCGGAACTACAACCGTTACCTACACAGCTACCGATGCTAGCAACAACTCAGTCTCCGGAAGTTTTGATGTTACGGTTACCGACAATACCGGACCAGTAATCAACGGTCAACCAGCAACAGTTTACCTTGACGCTACTGGTAGTGCAAGTGTAACGGTAGCTGATGTTACAACTGCTGCCGGAATCACCGATAATTGTGGGGTACAAACTTCTAGCTTGAGCCAATCAAGCTTTGGATGTGCAAACATTGGCACCAACAACGTTACCATTACCGCTACGGATGTAAACAATAACACCTCAACTCTTAGCGTAGTAGTTACCGTTCTTGATACCATCGCACCTGTACTTACCAATGTGCCCGCAAATATCACAGTAAGTAATGATGCTGGTCTTTGTGGAGCTGTTGTTAACTGGCCTACCATTACTGCAACAGACAACTGTCCTAGTCCATTGGTGACTGCAACTCCTCCTTCCGGAAGCTTCTTCGCAGTGGGAACTCATGTAGTGAATGTGGTTGTTACTGATGCATCAAACAACCAGTCAACCGCTAGCTTTACCGTAACGGTAGAAGATACCGAAGCGCCTAATGTGACCTTCGTTCCTGCGGATGAGGTTCTCGGACATTGTCAAGCGGTGTTTAACTACAATCCACCGATGGCTACCGACAATTGCGGACCGGTAACCGTTACCCAAATTGCGGGTCTGGCCTCAGGATCTACCTTCCCAACAGGTACCACTACCAATACCTTTGAGATTACGGATATTCACAATAATTCAGTGACCGTGAGCTTCGATGTAACCATTACACCTCAATACAACGATTACACTGCGACCAACTTCACCGTTTGTCGTAACGATAATCCGTTTGACCTTACCAATGGTGTAGCTAATGTTAGCTTCGCGGGAAGTGGATTACTCCCTGACGGCATTACCTTTAGTCCGGCCTTATCTGGAACAGGTAACCACCAAATCATTGCTTCATTTACCGACTCCATGGGTTGTGTGGTAACGAGCACCTTCTTTGTATTGGTCAATCCTAATCCGGATGTGCCAATCATCAATCAGGTAAGTTCTACCCAACTCAGAGTTCAGCAGCAGTTCACTACTTATCAATGGTTTAGAAATGGAGTGCCTATTGCAGGAGCAACCCAGCAAGTGTTAAACATCACGCAAACTGGTGTTTACCAAGTAGAAGTAGGTAATGCCCAAGGATGTAAAACCATGAGTGAGCAGTTTGGTGTAGGCGTAAATGTGAGTGTACATGATTTCGATAAGGAAATTACCAATATCAAGCTATTCCCTAACCCTTCAAGAGGAAAAATCACCTTAGAATTCCCTAATCCTAATGGCGAGACCCACCTTGTACGTATTATCGATATGGCCGGAAGGGTTGTTTATGTAAGACCAGTGGATAAAGAAGTGGAAGAGTTTGACCTCTCTCATCTAGCTCAAGGTGCGTATATGCTTCAATTGAGCAACGGTACGCAAAACAGCATCAAACCCTTTATTATTGGTCAATAAACATTAAGCGCATGATAATCAAACAAACCTTTAAACGAAACAAAATGATACAATCTGCATTTTCAACTATCGTTTCCGGTACAAAAACTAGCCTAATTGCAGGGATTCTTGCAATGGGGCTAGTTCCCCTACAATCTTATGGTCAAGATATTTCCAACGATGAATCCGCCAAACCCGCAAGTGAAAAGTTTAACCGCTTTGCCATTGGTTTGCGAGGCAGTCATTTGTACGACTTGAAATTTACTGGCTACGACCGCATAGGCTTTGATGTAGTTGGTAATGATGTATGGGGATTGAATGGAGAAAAAACCCGCTTTGATATGGCCGGAGGTTTTGATCTTTCTTACTTCTTCTCTCCACTTTTCAGCATTGATGCGGGAATAGATTTTGGAAGTATGACGGGAGCCAACGATGTAGAATATTATAATTCCACAGTGCGTTTTTATTCATTTGGCGCAAACCTGAGTTTAAAACGCAATAAAAACGTTGAAAATTACCGTTGGGTGCCTTTTGCTCGTATATCTACCGGTTTAGTGGATTATGATGCCGAGCGTTTTTTCATTTCCGACGATGGAAGAATTTCCGGTGAATCAGGGACTGCCTTTCAAATGGGAATTGGACTGGGAATGAGGTATCATATTACCAATAATCTTCACGGTTTTATTTCTACCGAATTCCGCACCGTGTTTAATGACGGCTTTGATGGATACGATTACGGTAGCGGCAGAGACCATCTGATGCAAACCATGATTGGAATACGCTACACCCTTGGAAAAGGAAAGCATGTTGACCAAACTCCGGCTTGGCAAGACGCTAGGCTTACCGATGCCATTACTCAAATGCAAACCATTGAGGATACAATTTCGGCTTTACAGCAAGGCTTAATTAGTTTAAGTGACCTCACGGAGGGTGAGTTAGAAAAAGTAGCCGCACGTCAAGCTGATTTAAAGTCAGAGTTGAAGGAGGAAATTGCGGAGTTGAGAAGAAGGCAACAACAGAAAGAGCTTTCAAGTAACAACCTTCTCTCCTACTCGGTATTCTTTGGGTTCAACCAGCATCAGCTTACTGCTGAGCACAAAAGACAACTTATGCCACTGGTTTCCTTAATGCGCAATGAATCTAGGGTAAAAGCCTATGTTGCAGGATTTACGGATAAGGTTGGAAGTGCATCGGCAAACGAAAGAGTAAGAGAGCTTCGTTCAAATGCCGTGGTTGATTTCTTTACCTCTATGGGAATCAGCAGTGATCGTATTGAAGTACTTCAATGGGACAATGAACACGGGTACGCTGATGACAGCTTCCTCGACCGAAGAACGGATGTCATAATTAAGTAAATGAAAACAGGGGTTGGATTAAATTTCAACCCCTTTTTTTTTGTACCTTTTAGAAACATAAGCTCAATGGGCGATGACGTTATGCTCATTCCAAAACGTAGTATTAATGTTGAGACGTCTATCGTTCTACATTCTCTCCCGTATATTAGCGGAAAATTTTTTTATGATTGCGGAGATTACAAAATATATTGAGCAAGCACCTAGTCCGCAGCAGGAGATAATGAAGCTATTACGCAACATCATTCACGAAAATGTTGATGGCGTGGTGGAATCGTATAAATGGAGCAGACCCATTTTCAGTACCGAAAAAGACTTTGCCTATTTGCTCTGCAATAAAAACCACGTTAATTTAGGAATTTCACGAAATTTTGACAAGCTTAACGACCCTCACGGATATTTGGAAGGCACTGGAAAAACCATGCGGCACATAAAGCTGAAATCGGTTGAAGAGGTTGGTAAGCTTCCCTTAAAAGAGTGGTTAGAAATTATTACAGTATAATTTGATTAGCATGAAGGATTTCCTAGTGATTAAACTTCTTTTTTTCTGCACCTTCACTACTCTTGGACAATGGATTAGTCTAGAGGAGTGGGATAAACAAGCGGAGAAGGATCACAGATTACTGCCTAAGTATGGATTAACTGAAAAAACGGCAGAACAGCAAGAACGAGATGAGCGATTCATTGAGGCCACAATGAAACAAGAACAATTTGAGGGTAATAGAACTACTGCCTCGAAGCATATCATCCGGCTTGGTTTTGATTATTTGTATCGTGGCGATTTTAAGACCGCCATGTTCCGTTTCAATCAAGCATACTTACTTGATAGTTTAAACGAAGATATTTATTGGGGTTACGGTGCAGTTTATATGGCCTTGGGTAGTTTTTCCAGAGCTAGGGAGCAGTATGAGGAAGGGCTGTCACTTAATCCTAAAAACACGCATTTATTAACGGATTATGCAACCTATTTCCTTGCGAATTATTACGAATTTGAATCTTTTGATAATGAGCTTGCTTCGACCAATTTAGATTCGGCAATTGAGTTACTTTTACAATCATACCAAATTGATGCGACCAATGAAAACACCACGTACAAGCTTTCTATTTCCTATTGGCTTAAAGACGATTGCGAAAATGCGTGGAAGTATTATGATGAATGTAAGGCGACCGGAGGAAAGCCAATCACTGAGGCTTATACGAATGATTTGCGAAAAAAATGTGAGAAGAAATAAGCTTTTCCGTGAAGAAATATCTTTTGTTTTAAATCGCAGAAAAAAACCTGTAAAATGCTCGATGTGTTAAATTTTGAAGTCGCAATAGTGTGGCTATAAAATTCGAGTGTGAGACCTGCAAAAATTGAAAATCAAGAGTCCCGACAAAAACTTCTCTGGACTCTTGATTTTCAATTGAGCATAAATTTATAGACAGCCGCAAACTAAGATTTTAGGTCCTCCAATCGCTCATTAAGCTGCGAAATTTTATGCTGGGCATCAGATTGTTTTTTCTTTTCGTTTTCTACAACCGCTGCCGGAGCATTATCAACAAATCGTTGGTTCCCCAATTTTTTCTCCACGCTTCGCAAAAAGCCTTCAAGATATTTTATCTCATCTTCAATTTTTGCTTTCTCTGCTTCAACGTCGAGTGCATCACCCAAAGAAATGTAGAATGTGCGATTGGCGGCAAGAAAACTAACGGAATTGGCTGGCGCTTCTGAAACCACCTCTACCCCACTCAAACGCGCCATTTTACAAGCTAAGGAAATAAATGGATGATCAAAATTCGAATCAACAAATAAGCTGATCTCTTCCTTAAATCCCATTTGTTTATCCAAACGAATCTGGCGAACTTGCGTAACGATGCTCCTCACCTCTTCGAAATTTTTTAATACCTCTGAATCAACAGCTTTTATTTCAGGCCAGGAGGCACGCATAATGGTATCACCCGTTTTGCGTTCGCGCATTTCCTGCCAAAGTGCCTCGCTGATAAAGGGCATGTAAGGATGAACTAAGACCATCAATTGCTCGAAAAAACCAATGGTTTTGTCGAACACCTCGTGGTGAATATTCTTATCTCCTTTGGGCTTGATGATTTCCAGATACCAGGAGCAAAAATCGTCCCATATAAGCTTGTAAATCATCATCAAAGCATCAGACAAGCGAAATTTATCGAGGGCTTGATTTACCTCTGCTAATACCTCCTGAAGACGATTTTCAAACCAAAGAATGGCTTGCGAATCACTTTCGGGGATGGTGGAAAGCGCTGTGGGATTCCATTGCTTAACCAAGGTGAACGCATTCCATATTTTATTGCCAAAATTGCGTCCTTGTGCACAAAGGTCTTCGTTAAATAACAAATCGTTACCGGCGGGTGCTGAAAGCAAAATTCCAACGCGAACTCCATCGGCCCCGTATTTTTCAATCAGTTTCAATGCATCGGGAGAGTTTCCGAGTTGCTTCGACATTTTCCTTCCCTTCTCGTCGCGCACAATTCCGGTGAGATATACACTGGAAAATGGAGGCGTATTGCGAAAATCGCAGCCCGACATGATCATTCGGGCAATCCAGAAGAAGAGAATATCGGGACCACTAACTAAAACATTGGTGGGATAGTAGTAATTGATTTCTTCGTTGTCTGGCTCCATTACACCATTAAATACACTCAATGGCCAAATCCACGAAGAAAACCAAGTATCCAGCACGTCCTCATCTTGATGAAGATCGGTGGCTTGCAAATTAGCATTACCCGATGCTGCGCGGGCTTTCTCTAATGCCTCATCCATATTATGTGCAATCACGTAGTCGCCGTCGTTGCCGTAATAATAGGCGGGAATGCGATGTCCCCACCACAATTGCCTACTGATACACCAATCGCGAATATTCTCCATCCAATGATTGTAAGTAGCGCGGAATTTATCGGGGAAAAGTTTAACCTCAGCATCTTCCACCGCACGCAGAGCGGCCGGAGCGAGGGTTTCCATTTTCAAAAACCACTGACGACTCAGGCGAGGTTCGATTACGGCACCGGTACGCTCAGAAGTTCCTACACTCGTGGCGTAGGCTTCCTCTTTTTCCATCGCACCCATTTCGCTCAGCTCCTTGGCAATGGCTTTGCGAACAGCAAAACGATCTTGTCCGGCAAAATGCAATCCGTGTTCGTTTAGTGTTCCGTCTTCATTGAGCACATCAATAATTTCCAGGTTATGTCGCTCACCGAGATTATAGTCATTGATATCGTGTGCAGGCGTTACCTTCAAGCAGCCGGTTCCAAACTCACGATCCACGTAATCATCGAGGATAATGGGAATGCTACGGTTGGCAATAGGCACAATAACGCGTTTTCCGTGTAAATGCGTGTAGCGCTCATCATCAGGATGGATACAGATTGCGGTATCACCTAGGATGGTTTCCGGTCGAGTTGTAGCCACCACCAAAAAATCCTCACTTCCTTCAATCTGGTAGCGCAGGTGGTAGAGTTTAGACTGTACATCTTTATGGATAACTTCTTCGTCTGAAATGGTGGTTTTAGCTTGCGGATCCCAATTCACCATACGATAGCCGCGATAGATTAATCCGTCCTCGTGTAGTTTCACAAAAGTCTGAATAACTGATGCGTAGCGGGTTTCATCGAGGGTAAATGCCGTTCGTTCCCAATCGCATGAAGCACCCAAACGCTTTAGTTGTTCAAGGATAATTCCTCCGTATTCCTCCGTCCACTTCCAGGCTTCATCGAGAAAGCCCTCGCGACCGAGTTGGTCCTTAGAAATACCTTGTTCGGCCAATCGAGCAACCACTTTAGCTTCAGTAGCAATTGAGGCGTGATCGGTTCCTGGTACCCAACAGGCATTTTTTCCATTAAGGCGTGCTTTGCGAATAAGCACATCTTGAATGGTATTATTCAGCATGTGTCCCATGTGCAAAACCCCGGTGACATTAGGTGGAGGAATAACAATAGTGAAGGGTTCACGCTGATCTGGAGTCGAGCGAAAACACTGATTTTCCATCCAGTAAGGATACCACTTTTTTTCTAATTCCGAGGGCTGATATGCTTGCATGCTGAGAGCGCTATTTAAATATTTTGATCCTAAAAACGGGCGCAAATATACGGGAGTTAAGGACGTATAACAACAACCTTTAAGTATCTAAGATTCCTCGCAGATAACCTTAAAAGCGCATGAAGATTTTGTTACTTCTAATTGCCATTTCCACCTACTTTCACATTATACTAAAAACTAAATATCCCCCCGAACAAATCAAAATACGCCAATCGTTGTTGTTTGTTTAGTAGTAATTTTGACACTCGGAAATTATGCTGAGATACCAATCATTTTCTTGCGTTAACATAACTATTCCAACATTATCAATCGACACACAACAAGCTACACAATGAGTGAAAATTCGGCATTCAACAATCAAGCTTTGCAATCGACATTTCTGCCTAGTTTTCAAGGCATTCCCACCGAGCCCATTGAAAAAAAATACTTGATTATTTTGCTTATACAAAAAGCTTTACAACTCGCACTTATTCTCGGAATCTGGTTCGGTGTTCAGGAATTTTACCCTGATATGGATACGGTACCCGCCACGCTCATTCTCGGCGGAGTATTAGCACTTTGGTTAGCTTCAACCGTGCTTATCATCGTGGTTTTCCCAACCCGGAAATTTCTGGTAAGAACACATGATGTGACCTATGAGCAAGGCAAACTATTTTACTCCGTAACCACGATTCCAATAAATAGAATCCAACACGTAAGCTTGGGGCAAGGACCATTAGAGCGTCTTTTCAATTTAGCCCACCTTAATATCTACACCGCGGGAGGCAATCAGTCAGATCTTAGCCTTCCCGGATTGAAATATGATTTGGCCGAAAACCTCAAAGACCATTTATTGTTTCTAGCAAAAAACCCCAACGAAATAGCAAAAGCCGCCGAAAAACAAATTAATCAAGCTGAAAATGAAGACGAATTGGTATAGCCCCAACCGACTGTCTAGTTTCGCCTTGATAAGTAGCCCCCTCCTATTTTTAAGGCGATTTGTAAGCTCTGGTTGGATAATTTTCGTTCCCCTACTGTTGAATTTCAGTTGGCAAAAACTATGGTATCTGCTCCTTACCATGCTTGGAGTTTCTGTACTTGCTATCCTGCTCGGAATAATTCATTACTTGAACTATAAATTCTGGGTAACGGATAAAGAAGTCATTGTAAACGAATGGTTTTTTCGACTAAAAAAAATCAGTGTGCCGTTCGACAGAATACAGTCGGTTTCTCTGGAACAAACCTTTTTACAAAAAATCCTCGATGTGTATCAGGTAAAAATTGATACCGCGGGGAGTTCAAGCGACGAAGTAAATCTTAAGGCTTTAGACATTGAACAAGCTCTGGAGTTTAAAGCTTTTTTACAGGAAAAAACCACGCAGGATATCGACGCGAATGCAGAGTTGGATAGACCAGCAGATGCTACTCCCCTGGCTCACGGAGAGGTCAATAAAAACGGGAGAACATTACTTCAACTGGGCTTTGGTAAGTTAATCTTAGTTGGATTAACGGTAAATCACCTAAAATCTTCCGTCTATATTTTCGCAGGTATATTTTACATTTTCCAAATTACTGAGCGTTTGCGACTTGAAAAATATGCAGCAAACCAAATTGCTGAATCTGGAGTACAATTTGCCTCTCTGGGACTTTGGTTAAAATTATTGGGGCTATTTGTAGCCATAAGCCTAGTCGTTTCCTTGGCGTCAAGCATTCTTAAATACTACAATCTCAAGTTTACCGATTTTGGGAAATACCTAGTGGCCAGTCATGGATTATTGAAAACCTCCGAAGTACATCTGCGCGAACGTAGAATTCAAAAAATCAGCTTAGTTCAAAACCCACTACAAAAACTAGTGAATTTTCAAGAACTGCGGTTTAAGCAAGTTGGAAAAGATGTGCAAAGCTCCTTGGTAATTCCCGGAATAAGCTCGGAAATAGCTACAGATTTGCTACTCGAATATAGCGAAGGAGCATCAGCGTCTTGGAAAGCTAAAATAGATATACACCCTAGCAGAAGCATTTTTTTACTCACGCAATTTGCTCTTTTTAGTTTGTTTTTTATTGGTGTTGGGTTCTTCTTCCCTATTTCCCTCATCCTTTGGCCTTTACTATTAGTTTGGTCATTTTTAGGAATCTTTTACTGGCGAAGTTTCAAGTTTTACCAAGTAAATCTTTTAAAAACAGGCTTGGAAAAAAAGACTGTTTTCTTCGAGCAAAGAGAGGTATTTATCCGTTATGAGAAAATACACGCTGTGGTTTTATCTTCCAACCCAATTAGCAAAATATTTGGCTATAGACGCGTTACGCTTTGCACAGCTGGTGGCAATCTGCATGTATCATATTTATCTCCTGAAAATGCAGCGTACCTGCGCGACTTTTTGCTTTACAAGGTTGAGCTTGAAAATAAAACTTGGATGTAAGTTAGATTCTGTCCATAAAGTCGAAAGATTTTCAATTGAGCATAACGCAGCTCTCGGACTTTATAGACAGCCACTAGTTAGAGTCTGTCAATAAAGTCATAGTGGCTAGGCTAGAAAGTTCGAGAGCAAGGCTTGCGAAAGTCTAAAATTTAGGAGTTTACATTAGTAAATGACTAAATTTTGGACTGAGCATAACGCAGCTCTCGGACTTTATAGACAGCCACTAGTTTGGTAAGCAAAATTTCTCCTTTACTTGCTATAAAAAATTCATTGCAAATAATTCCTTTACCCTACATTTGTGATGAGCTTGATTTGTGTGCTTTCAAAATTATTGGTAAGCACCTGCTTTTTTTCGATAAAATCAGTATTAATCACAAAAATCTAATTATGAACAAAGCTCTACTCTGCTTCGGATTGTTGTTTAGCTCCATCTTTGTCTATGCCCAAAAAAAAGCGAATTTGATAGATTGGCGCCCCTATTTTAAAAGTGAAATGCTTCATTTTGTTTTAGGCAAGGATGACACGCACATGTACTTTATCGTGAAGGGCGATATTGGTATTCTTAAAGTTCCATTGGATAATTCAGACCCAAAGAAAATAGAACAATATTTTGTTTCTCTCCCTAAAAAAAGGAGTTTGGAAAAAATTGAAATGCTCGATGGAAATATCTTCATTTTTTCTTCGGAAAAACGTGATAAGATTCAGTACCTATACGTAAACCTTTTTGATAAGGAACGCGGGGAAATCAAAGAAGAAAGTCATCTGCTAACTTCCTTTGATTATTCAGATGGCAGTTTTTGGAATAGAGGAAACTTCAGTGTAAGAACCTCTCAAGATCAAAATCGGATATTGGCCTATTATAAACTTCCCTACTCAAAGAGGGAAAATGAGCGTTTTGGACTATTTGTTTTCGACAAAAGTTTGGAACTTATTTGGCAAAGAGATATTGAGTTGCCTTATGAGGACAAGTTGTTCGAAACCCAACAGTTTATGGTTGATAACCAAGGAAACGTCCACCTTATCGCCCGTTTGTATCGCGATAAAAAACGTGAGGCCGTTAAAGGCGAGCCCAATTACGCGTATCATCTCCTTAGCTACAGCGCCGAAACGACCGAGGCTAGTGAAACCGTCATTAGCTTGGGCGATGTGTTTATTATTGAAATGAATATTTCTACCAAAGACGGAAAAAATTTGTACTGCATAGGTTTTTTCTCTGAGGATAAAAGCCCTACAATGAAAGGAATCTATGCCTTGGAAATTGACCCAAGCAATGGCGATATTATTCGCTCGAATACCAGTGCGTTTTCTATTGATTTTATCACCAGCATGATGAGTCAAAAGCAAGCGAAGAGAGCCCGAAAAAAAGAGGAAAGAGGTAAAAAGGTTGAACTCTCAAACTTCATAATCGACGAAATTATATTCCGGGAAGATGGCGGAATTTCCTTAATTGGCGAACGAAGATACTTCTATGAGGTTTCAATGCCCGTAACAAATTCTCAAGGAATGGTTACGCATCATAGAACCGAGCGATACTACGTTAATGACTATATTCTTGTTGCATCACTGGATAGCAAATTAGAAATGGAATGGGCAAAAATGGTCAGAAAAGGACAAGTATCAAAGGGAGGTTTTCCCACCACTGGCTACATGTTTATGCAGGATGGTGATAAACTTAGATTCATTTTTCATGACCACCACAAAAACGTACGGATTTCAAATGACCCTAACGAAAAGATGAAAAACTATACAACCGGGTATAAAAAATACAAAATAACCGAGGCCGTGGTTGATGGAGCTGGTGCCGTTAGCTACCGTGTTATCCACTTTGATAAACGCGAAACCTACAAGGTATTGCCCTACTACCTACCAACGCCGATATTCGATGATGCGTTTTTAATCTATTCACGAGAAAGACGGAAAACGAGGCTTGGGCTTTATAAATTTTAAAAAAAAATGATTTATACCTAATTGGTGTATTGATGTGGGGCCGTGTGACATAGAAACGTTGTGGTGTAGAGACGTAGCATGCTACGTCTCTACGTCACAACGTATTGATATATTTACATATGCAACGCCCGATTCCCGGTGGCCGCTAAAGCGGCTTCCTTAATGGCCTCTGTATAGGTGGGGTGTGCGTGGCTCATGCGGGAAACATCTTCTGCGGAAGCTCTGTACTCCATCGCCACTACCGCCTCGGCAATCATATCCGCGGCGCGCGCACCAATCATTTGTACTCCGAGGATCTCATCGGTCTTGGCATCGGCCATTACCTTCACTACACCGTCAATATCGCCACTCGCACGTGAACGACCCAAGGCTCGCATAGGGAAAGATCCGATTTTTATTTCGTGACCAGCCTTTTTCAATTCTTCCTCGCCTTTGCCTACAGAAGCAACTTCCGGCCAAGTATAAACCACATTAGGAATGAGGTTGTAATCAATATGTGGCTTTTGTCCATCGATGATTTCCGCCACCATCACGCCTTCTTCCTCGGCCTTGTGGGCGAGCATCGTTCCGCGTACTACATCTCCGATAGCGTAAATATGCGGCTGATTTGTTTGCAAATGATCATTAACCTCAACTTGTCCGCGATCGTTGGCCTTAACACCAGCAGCTTCCAAGTTTAACCCGTCGGTGTACGGACGACGACCGATACTCACGAGGCAAATATCGCCTTCTAAGCTTAGCTCCTCACCTTTCTTATCTTCAGCGGTAATTTTAACCACATCACCCTTGCGCTCTACTGCGGTTACTTTGGTTGATAGGTGGAATGCCACTCCAAGCTTTTTCATCGAGCGCATCAATTCCTTACTCATTTCTTTATCAAAAGCAGGGATAATGCGATCGAGATATTCCACCACACTTACTTTGGCTCCCAAACGGGCATACACCGAACCGAGTTCCATGCCAATCACCCCTCCGCCAATCACAATCATGTGCTTGGGAATTTCCTTGAGCTCTAGTGCCTCGGTGGAAGTGATGATGCGCTCCTTATCGAGCTTGATGAATGGTAAAGTAGATGGCTTACTGCCCGTGGCAATAACAATGTTTTTTCCTTTGATGCTCTCCGGCTTTTCCCCGGCGATTTTGACGGTATGGGCATCTTCAAATGAACCAAGACCGTGGTACACATCAATCTTATTTTTGCCCATTAAATATTTAATCCCATCAACGGTCTGACTCACAACCTTGCGTTTGCGTTCAATCATTTTAGCCAAGTCGGCTTTTGGGTTTCCAACTTCAATTCCGTGATCAGCAAACTCGTGTACGGCACTATGAAAATGGTGCGACGAATCCAAGAGGGCTTTCGAGGGAATACATCCAACGTTGAGACACGTACCTCCGAGTGAATTGTACTTTTCAATGAGCGCGGTTTTCTTCCCAAGTTGGGCAGCGCGAATGGCACAAACATATCCTCCAGGGCCTGAGCCAATCACTACTACATCGTATTCTTTCATATGTTAATTATTTTTTTTCAGTTGTCATATGGAATCGCATAAAGAAAATTATCTGCATTCGTGATTGTATAGCAAATAATTTTCTTTATGCTTATTTCATATTAAATGTATAATTGAAATTAGAGGCGCAAAAGTACAAGCAAAGGCTAAAGGAGGCAAGATTATTTTGTTTGAAAGAAGCGGTTAAATCTTAATGAAGATTGATAAATAAGTCCGCCAATATCCCTTTTACCCCTCTTTGATTCTCCTATTTTATACCCTATTTTTGCAACCCCTTATTACGAACAAAGAAATCATATATATTACCATGGGAAAAGAGCAAGAAGCACCGAGCATAGTGGAGAGGGACTTTGTAAATGAAGTGATTAAAGACTATAGCTTAGCGGTTGAAAGTAGAGAGGCCAGCTTGATTGGTCGTCGTGAGGTACTAACAGGAAAAGCGAAATTTGGCATTTTTGGCGACGGAAAGGAAGTCGCACAAATCGCTTGGGCTAAAGCCTTCCGCAATGGAGATTTCCGCTCCGGGTACTATCGCGACCAAACTTTTATGATGGCTATCGGTCAGCTCACCACCAAGGAATTCTTCGCAAGTCTGTATGCCAATACCGACTTGAGCAAGGAACCCGCTTCTGGTGGACGACAAATGAACGGTCATTTCGCTACCCGTAGTTTGGATGAAAATGGCAATTGGAAAGACCTCACAGCTCAAAAGAATTCCTCTGCCGATATTTCCCCTACTGCGGGCCAAATGCCTCGACTTCTGGGACTTGCTCAAGCCAGTAGATATTACAAAACCACCAACGACGCCTCCATCGAAACAAATTTTTCCAAGGGAGGAAAAGAAGTTGCTTGGGGCACTATCGGTAACGCCTCTACTTCTGAAGGTTTGTTTTTTGAGACCTTCAATGCCGCCGGTGTAATGCAAGTGCCAATGGTGATTTCCGTGTGGGACGACGAATACGGTATTTCCGTACACGCTAAGTACCAAACAACCAAAGAAAGCATTTCCGAAATTCTTGCCGGATTTCAGCGCGATGAAAAACCGGGATACGAAATCATCAAAGTGAAAGGCTGGGATTATCCCGCACTTGTCGAAGCCTACCAACGCGCCGCTCACATTGCCCGCGAGGAACACGTACCGGTGATGATTCACGTACACGAAATGACCCAACCTCAAGGACACTCCACCAGCGGATCGCACGAGCGCTACAAGAGTGCCGAACGCTTGCAGTGGGAAAAAGATTTCGACTGTATTGCGCAAATGCGTCAGTGGATGATCGCCCAAAACATTGCTACTGCCGAAGAACTAGATGCGGTAGAAAAAGAAGCTAAAAAAATCGCGCGTCAGGGTAAGGCCGAAGCGTGGAAAGAATTTATCGAACCAATCAAAGCAGAATTGGCGGAAGCAGCCGGACTGATGGATCGTCTTGCCCAAGAAAGCGGAGTAGAAAAAATCAGCGCTATGGCCACCGAACTGCGCGGCATCGCAGAACCCATTCGTAAAGACTACACCTCTGCCCTACGCAAGGCTCTCCGTATGGCCAACGCTGTTCCCGCCGCTGCCGACGCCCGCGTGTGGCTAGCGGAAAAGACCGAACAGCGCCACGACGACTACAGCAGTCACCTCCACGCGGAAAACGAGCGCTCAGCACTCCATATTCAAGAAGTCGCCCCAACGTACGACGATGACGCCCAACAGGTTGACGGTCGTGTCGTACTCCGCGATAACTTCGACCGCATCCTCGGGAGCGACAAACGCGTGCTGATTTTCGGGGAAGACAGTGGAAAAATCGGCGATGTGAATCAGGGTCTTGAAGGCTTACAAGAAAAACACGGCGAACACCGCGTGCAAGATACCGGTATCCGCGAGGCAACCATTCTCGGACAAGGTATAGGTTTGGCCATGCGTGGACTACGCCCCATCGCTGAAATCCAGTATCTCGACTATCTTCTCTACGCCCAGCAAATTATTAGCGACGACCTAGCTACCGTGCGTTATCGTTCTCGCGGTGGACAAATGGCACCTACCATCATCCGTACTCGCGGTCACCGCTTGGAAGGAATATGGCACAGTGGGAGTCCACTCGGCACCATCCTCGGAGCTATGCGCGGCGTGTATGTACTCGTTCCCCGCAATATGACTAAGGCCGCAGGTTTTTACAACACCATGCTCGAAAGCGATGACCCCGCCTTGATTATTGAGTGCTTAAACGGGTATCGTTTGAAAGAAAAAATGCCTAATAACCTGGAAAGCATACGCACTCCGCTGGGTATTCCTGAAGTGATTAAGGAAGGCAAAGACCTCACGGTAGTCACCTACGGATCAAACTGTCGCATTGCCTTGGAAGCGGCGGAAGAACTCGAAGAAATGGGCGTTTCCATCGAAATCATCGACGTGCAAACCCTCCTTCCCTTCGACCTCGAACACCGTATTGTTGAGCGCTTGAAGCTTACCAACCGCGTTATTTTCTTCGACGAAGATGTTCCCGGAGGAGCCAGTGCCTTTATGATGCAGCAAGTTGTGGAAGGTCAAAACGCCTACCGCTACCTCGATGCTCAGCCGCGTACGCTATGCTCCAAAGCGCATCGTCCGGCCTACGGAACCGATGGCGACTATTTCAGCAAGCCCAGCGCCGATGATTTAGTTGATTTGGTATTGGAAATGATTAAAGAATAATTTTGGAACGTCTCCACCCCAATCTCGTTGCCGGAGTACTCGAAGCCTTGGAAACCATTTTTGGCAAAGGTTTCTACGCCGATAAGGTGATTGAGCGCTTGCTGAAAACCAATAAAAAATGGGGTTCACGCGACCGCGCCTTTGTGGCCGAACACACCTACGAAATCGTGCGTTGGTGGCGACTGCTGTGGGCCATCTACGGCAAGGAACCAACCTTGAAGCGCAAGGAGCTTTGGAATCTCTTCGGTATTTACCGACTGTGGCAAGAGCGCAGTCTGCCCGATTGGGATAAGTTTGACGCCATTCGCGATTTCCCCGTGAAGCAGAGTTTTGATGCCCTACCAGATGATGTTGGCTTGCGTCAGTCTTATGCTCTATGGTTCAACCAATACGCCTTTGAACAACTCGGTGATGCTTGGGCGAAAATTGCTGCAGATATGAACACCCCGGCGGATGTCTATCTACGCGTGAATACCCTGAAAGGGAGTCGAGATGAAGCTCGTAAAATATTGCATTCTGAGGGAGTTGAAACCGAAATTTTTCCCGAAAATGAAGTTGGCCTTCGCCTCGGTGCGCGTCTGAACACCTTTCGCCTAAAGAGTTTTCACGAAGGCTGGTACGAAGTGCAGGATGCTGGATCACAGTTTATTGGCGCATTTACTCAGGTAGAGCCCGGTATGCGTGTAATTGATGCTTGTGCAGGAGCGGGAGGTAAAACCCTTCACCTAGCCGCCATGATGGAAAACAAAGGACAGATTATCGCGATGGATGTAGAAAAATGGAAACTGAGCGAACTAAAGAAACGAGCGCGTAGAAACGGGATTTCCAACGTAGAAACGCGCCATATCGAAAATGCGAAGGTCATCAAGCGTCTGCATGAAACGGCTGATCGACTTCTCCTCGACGCACCGTGTAGCGGCTCTGGTGTATTCCGTCGCAACCCCGACGCCAAATGGAAAATGCAGCCCGATCAACTAGAGCGCGTACAGATTACCCAAGCCGAGATTCTCCGCAACTACAGCAAAATGCTCAAGCCAGGAGGAAAAATGGTTTACGCCACGTGCAGCATCTTTCCCGCCGAAAATGAGCAGCAAGTACAGACTTTCCTAGCCTATGCCGAAGTATAAAATTTCCAGCTTGAAGAAGAAAAGAGCATTCTACACGGAGATTTTAATACCGATGGGTTTTATATGGCGAGGATTAAGCGGAAAGGGGAATAGCTATGTTTGGACAGGATTCGGAGGAGCGAGGAGGTGAGGGAGTGCGACGTACAATGTGTCTCGTGATTAATAAATTTTAGTGAAGTGGTTTGAGTATGTAGAGACACGCTGCCGCACGTCCATATTAATGCAGCGATTATTGAATAGACTCTATGTGTTTAATCACTATTATTGTGTGTTGTGCTAACTTTTTGGCCAACATTCATGTTTGAGGAGCCCCCCAAAAATGAATTTATTGCAATACAATAGTTGCCATGTATTTCACTAACAACTATTGGATAATCACTCATGTCTTCTGGAAACAAATACATTCCAACACGTAGTTTATCGGGATTGTCAATTTTTACAGTGAATCTGGAAAAATAGTAATTATCTTCTGCATTAAATATCTTATCTAATTTTTCAATTTCACCTGTAATTGGTTCTTTCAGAAATAAGTGCTGATGGATTTTTGGTATTTCTCCCTCAATGTCTAAATCATTTATGTCAAGTTTTCCTTCATAACGATTAATCAAAATATCAGTGCCTTGGCTATAATAAGTTTTGGAGTTATAAAGGTTTGCTAAGGATAGAATGTTTGAATTTGGTAAGCCATAAATTTCATTTGTACTATTTTGGCAGTTAAACACAAACATTGTTGAATTGCCTAATCTAATCAGGTAGCCTTCCAAAGGGATTGATGTAGAGTCGCTTTCAAAATAGGGAATTGCATAAAGACTGTCTTCTTTGTCGTCGAAGAAGTGTTCGCTACTTACTTGATATATTAGGGTTTTTGGTGATAAATGCATTTTTTTTCCATCACGAACGTACTCGCCATCTACTCGTTTTATGTAATAACCACCCAAACACCCAAATGAGGATTCAGAATAACTAAATGTGTAATCCGGTCTAAGGATGACTCTCACACCAGCGTTAAACATGGGGATTCTGAAGGTGTCACTTATACCAGTTTCTATTTCCTCTTCAGTGAAAATTGTATTGTTGTAATAAGCCTTTATTTCATTCTGAATGCTTAGCATATAGAAGGCAATTAGCAAGAGAGCGACTAATACAATTTTTTTCATAACACCTACCTTTAAGTAGCTCAAAGGTAACGCATTTATAACAAATTCATAAAATATTTTTTTAACGAACACACGGTTTCACTCTCAAAACGCACCTCTAAAGCTTTGCTAACCAACTTGAGCTGTAAAGTTTAAAGGAAAATTTTCTTTTAACTAAACATATATGCTGGCGAGGATTTGAAGAAAGGGTGATTGGAAGTGAGGAGCGCGACGTACAGATTCATGTACCAATTCATCGTAATTCACCAATCCCAAAGGGATTGAATGTTTCTAGAAAAACAAATACGTAGATTTATGAACGTGCGACCCTGTAGGGGTCGTATATAAACATGCGACCCCTACGGGGTCGGACGTGCAACGTAATAAACATGACTATAAACATGTGACCTCTTCGAGGTCAGGATTGGACGTTGATCATACGTAATAAACATGTGACCTCTTCGAGGTCAGGGGTGGACGTTGATCATACGTAATAAACATGTGACCTCTTCGAGGTCAGGGGTGGACGTTGATCATACGTAATAAACATGTGACCTCTTCGAGG
>JBHYFA010000020.1:0-39206 GCA_051859825.1 Schleiferiaceae bacterium | reverse complement strand
TCCCCACGCGCTAAAAAGAATCGCATTACAATCGTCCACTTCAAAAGCGGAAGGGGATACTAAGTCGCCATTACTATTGCCAATATTGGTGTTCCAAATTCTCGTACTTAAGTCTGGTGAAAACTTACTGATAAAGTGTTTACCTGCAGGCTGGCCGTAGAGATTTGCATCCATGGGAATGGTACCCTTTGTTTGTCCAAAAGCGTATAAATCACCAAATCTGTCGGTATCAATAAAAAAGACCTGATCGTAATCGGTGGTTCCGTAATATGTAGCGTTTTCGTATGCGCCGGTGGTAGCGTTAAAACGGGCAATGAACCCGTCAATGTTCCCTTCATAGGTAGGCAAAAAAGAAGAAGTGGTCATGGGTAAGTCTGGACTTCGGGTGCCTCCTCCAACAAATACAACATTGTTTTTTATTCGTACACTATATGCCGCATCATGGTTTAGCCCTCCGTAATAGGTACCCCAAAGCAGACTAGTGAGATTGGGATTGAATTTAAGAATGATCGCGTCTGAACCTCCGGCGTTTGTGCCAAATGCGGCATTATTTGTCGGTGCATTTGTAGAGAATGTCATAGATGCAATGTAGATATTGTCAAGGCTATCCAGGATGACTTCTCCCCTCGCAAAGTCCCCGTAATTACGGAGTATTTCGAGATTTACTCCATCGTTTCCTGAGCCTCCATAAAAAGTTGAACCTACTAAAGTTGAGCCCGTAGAATCAAACTTGGTAATGAAAATGTCTGATCCATTTGAAAAAGTATAGCCAGGCAACATAATATTGGAACCGCCCCCAAATGTGGTTTGAAAAGCACCTGTGGTTGTCGGGAAATTTGTGGACGAGGTTGTGCCAAACACCACCAGTTCATTGTTTTCATTGACAATCATGGAATGGGGCTGTTCGGAATTATTTCCGCCTAGAAAGGTTGAGTAAAGAAGCGCCGAACCATCGGAATTGAATTTGAATATCGAAACATCTGTATTTCCTCCTCCGTAGGCAGATTGATATGCGCCAGTATTCGTGGGATAATTTCCTCCAAACACCATTCCTCCCGCGTAGAGATTGCCATCATTATCGTAGGTAGCGGTAAAACCCCAGTTATCGGCAGCCGATCCCGTAAAGGAGCTGAAAACAATAGTTGGATCAATGGTCAAAGGATGCTCTGTATCATAGTTTCCAACTTCAAATTGCAGACTTCCGTCGGGCGCAATTATAAAACTGCACGGAATTTCGTAGTACACACCTCCCCTTACTTGGTAGGCAAAAGGCTTTTGCTCCACAACTTTTCCTAGGGATGTATAAAGCACAAGTTCATTATTTTCAATGGTTAGCGAATCTACACCTTCAAATTTAAGCTTGATAAGCTCGGGAGAAACTCCGGCTTTCAACTGAAAATCGTATTTTAAATTCGATCGTTCTCCATACCAACGCATATCCACACCAGGGTATATTTGTCGATACACATTTCGACGATATACCGGAACCTTACTGCGCCACTTAGAACGATTGCTACCAAGAAAGTAATTGTGATGAAAAGAAGTTGGCCGATCGGCTTCAACATTTGGCCGACGGTTACCCCCTATCCATGTAAGGCTGTACGAATGTTCGCGGAGGGTTAAACTGCCATCGGGATTCGAACGCAGCACCTCAGATTCATCATAATCTTTATGGTGCGCGTGTATGGTTTTGGAAAATTTCGGATCGCGGAGATTGAAAAGAATCTTGTCGGTATGAAAATAAATGTCGCCATTGAGCATGGGAGTCTTGAAACGAAAGTCTTGCTCCCACTGTCCTTTATTAGGAATAAAAACGGGATTCCCCTCATGTCCAAAGATGTTTGCTGTAAAGCAAAACAAACCCAAAATCACAAAAACCCGCATACCTGTTAGTAAAAATTTTGAATAAAAATCAGTGTTTAATTTTGAGAGGTAAATATATGATAAAATCGTCATTTTTCTGAGTCAATATTTTGCTAAAGCCGAATTTCACTTAGCTTAAGGACACAATCATTAATTTTATCAAAAAATCTGAGAAAAAAATAGTATGCATGCATAATATTTTTTAACTTTGTTGCGTAATCTAAAAAACATATTATCATGGAAACTAAAACAACCCTGAGCGGAGGCGAGTTTCTCATCCGCCCAATACAAAAGGAGGAAGTCTTTACCCCGGAAATGTTTACCGAGGAGCAAAAAATGATTGCGGAAACCTGCCGCGATTTTATCGATAAAGAGGTTGCTCCTCATCGCGAACGCTTTGAAGAAAAAGATTATGCGTGGACAGAAGAACTGATGAAAAAAATTGGTTCTCTAGGGTTATTGAGTACCGCAGTGCCCGAAGAATATGGTGGAATGGGAATGGATTTCAACACAACCATGCTCGTTTGTGACAGAATTTCTGGAATCTCCGGTTCGCTTTCTACCGCATTTGGAGCGCATACCGGAATCGGCACCCTACCTATATTACTCTATGGAACGGCAGAACAGAAAAATAAATATCTACCTAAATTAGCTACAGGAGAATGGATGGGCGCCTACTGTCTTACCGAGCCCGGTGCAGGTTCGGATGCCAATAGCGGAAAAACCAAAGCTGTTTTGAGCGAAGATGGAAAAACCTACTCCATTACCGGACAGAAAATGTGGATTTCCAATGCAGGTTTTGCCGATGTATTTATTGTCTTTGCCCGCATTGAAGATGACAAGAATATTACTGGGTTTATCGTTGAGCGTGGCACAGAAGGGATGACTTTTGGTGAGGAAGAAAACAAAATGGGTATCCGAGCCTCCTCTACTCGTCAAGTATTTTTTAACGATTGCATTGTTCCTGTAGAGAACATGCTTGGAGAACGCAGTGGTGGTTTTAAAATCGCCATGAACGCTTTGAATGTTGGTCGTATTAAGCTTGCCGCCGCTACTCTGGATGCCAGTCGTCGTGTAATTGACCTTTCAGTAAAATACGCCAATGAGCGTAAGCAGTTCAACACCTCGATAAGCTCATTCGGAGCCATCAGACAAAAATTAGCCGAAATGGCAGCGCGCACTTTTGCTAGTGAGGCGGCCTGTTATCGTGCTGGACAGGACATTGAAAACAACATTCAGCGTCTTTCCTCAGAAATGGATCACCAACAGGCACATTTAAGTGGGGTTGAAGAATTTGCTGTAGAATGTGCCATTTTGAAAGTATATGGTTCCGAAGCTTCATCGTATGTTTCTGATGAAGGTGTTCAGATTTTTGGTGGAATGGGCTTTTCCGCTGACGCGCCCATGGAAGCCGCCTATCGCGATGTTCGTATTGCACGAATTTATGAAGGTACCAACGAAATCAATCGTATGCTCATCGTGGGAATGCTGATGAAAAAAGCGATGAAAGGTGAGCTCGACCTTATGGGACCAGCAACGCAGGTAGGTAAGGAATTGATGGATATTCCTTCGTTTGACACTCCCGACTACTCCTCTCCTCTTTCCATGGAGTTGGATATGCTTAAGGGCTTGAAAAAATCCATTTTGATGGTTGCCGGAAAAGCCGTAGAAAATTTCGGAATGGAGTTAGAATCCCAACAAGAAGTTCTGATGGCCATTGCCGATATGATAATTGAAACCTACGTGGCGGAAAGTGCCGTATTGCGGGCTTTGAAAATGGAAGATCTTGGTCAAGGAAAACCCTCCGCAATTGCCAAGGCTCAGCTAAGCATGTATAGAGCTGTTGAGCGTTGTGCAGCCGCTGGAAGAGAAGCGATCTACAGCTTTACCGAAGGCGATGAACAGCGCATCATGCTGATGGGACTAAAACGCTTTACAAAGTACCCTAACCCAATCAATCCTAAAGCGCTTAGAGATATTGTTGCCGACGAATTGATCAAGGAAAATACCTACGTATAAAGATTTTTGTTTGTTTGTAGTTTTGGTTTTTTAGGTTAAGCCGGATTTCTTAGGAAGTCCGGTTTTTTTATGCCTTAGATGAAGAAGCCGACTTTTGAATTACCTGCATAATCACGCCAAAAACCACCAAGCCAATGCCGGCGAGAACACCCCACGAATGACGAATATCGAAAATAAATAAATCGAAACCTAAGCCGAAAATTACTCCTAGGTATTTGAATATGGCAACTCTACTCGCATCCGCCGCTTGATACGCCTTAGTGAGATACACCTGACCAAATTGTGTAGCTACTCCCATCAACAAAATAAACAACCACTCGATTCCCACGGGTGTTTTCCATACCGTCGGTAAAAAAATACTCATCACGGGTATGGCAATCAATGGGAAATACAGCACCACTACTACCGGATGTTCCCTGTTTTTCAACTTACTAATCACCGTGTAAGCCGCGCCAGCCAGAGCAGCCGAACTCACCCCGATGATAAATAGCGACCACGTAATACCCTCAGCACTCCCACGCATAACCAATATGCCGGCGAAGGCCACGGCAAACCAAAACCATTGAATCCGTCGCACAATCTCCCCTAAAAATAAAACCGCAAAAAGAGCGGTAAATAAGGGACTCGTGTATTGCAAGGTGATTGCCGTGGCTAAGGGCAGCTTTTGTAAAGTGTAAAAGAAGAGTGATAATGCCGTTACGCCAAATATTCCCCTCAAGTAAAGCAACTTGCGGTTCTCAGGTTTTCCCCAAATGGGAATTTTCATTCCACGCAAGTACGACACCGTAATGATAATGGAAATAAGTGATCGAAACCAAACGAGCTCTACAAAAGAGATGTTTGGCAACATCTTCACGCTCACGTTCATCACCGCAAAGGCGATGACGGAGATAATGGCAAATCCGGCGGCTTTTGAATTCAAAATGAAAAATGCGGCACTCGAAATGGCTTTCAAGTACCGCAAGCTATAGTTTTAGATCGTTACTTTTTCAAAAATGGTGGTTTCGCAACCACAGCTTTCAAACGCTTGGAACGGATTTCCACAAAAATCTCTGTTCCTTCTGCAATGTAAGGCATTTGAACGTAGCCCATCCCAATGGCTTTGCCGAGAGAAGGCGATTGTGTTCCACTGGTAACTTCCCCAATAACCTCTCCTTCAGCGTTTACAATGGGATAATGCTGACGCGGAATACCTCTATCAATCATTTCAAAACCCACTAAGCGCTGTGTTAATCCCGCTTCTTTTTTAGCTACAATTTTGTCTTTACCCACAAAGTCGGTGGTGAGCTTGGTAATCCACCCTAGCCCGGCTTCCAGTGGTGAAGTTTCGTCATTGATGTCATTGCCATACAAGCAAAAGCCCATTTCCAAACGCAAGGTATCACGGGCGCCCAAACCAGCAGGATGCAAGCCGTAGGACTCCCCCGCTTGCATGATGGCATTCCAAAGTCGCTCGGCATCTTCGTTAGCAATGTAAAGCTCAAATCCACCAGCCCCGGTGTAGCCTGTATTGGAGATGATAACGTTCTGAATACCTGCAACTTCACCAATTTGAAAGTTGTAGTATGGAATCTCATTCAAGTCAACCGAAGTTAATTCAGCCAAAATATCGCTCGCCTTTGGGCCTTGAAGCGCTAGTAAAGAAATCTGTTCAGAACGATTTGTTAGCTCAGCATCAAAAGTGTTGTGCGACTTTATCCAGTTGAAATCTTTCTCAATATTTGAGGCGTTCACAACGAGCAAAAATTCGTCTTGATCGATTTTATAAACCAACAAATCATCAACGATTCCGCCATTTTCGTTGGGCAAACAAGAATACTGAATTTTACCGGGAGAAAGTTTGCTCACATCATTGGAAGTAACATACTGAACCAACGCTTCCGCTTCCGGTCCCTTAACAAAAAACTCTCCCATGTGCGAAACATCAAACATGCCCGCAGCTTGTCTTACCGCATGATGTTCCTGAATAAGTCCTGTATATTGAACCGGCATGGAATATCCGGCGAAAGGCACCATTTTGGCACCCATTTTCTCATGAACATGAGTTAAAGCTGTTTTTAGCATTGTGCAATTAAATTTATGAAAATGAATACTTAACCGTGAATAAATTCTTTGTTATCCAGACTTTTAATAACCTCGGCCTCAAAGTCTAAAAGCGCCTTCCATTTTGCGTCAACCTCTTCCCTATTTCCGTACTGACGAGCCAAGCGAATGAAAAGTGTGTAGTGCCCGGCCTCGCTAATCATCAAGCGATGGTAAAACTTCGCCAGATCTTCATCTTCGATGTTTTCACTAATCAACTTAAATCGCTCACACGAGCGGGCTTCAATAAGCGCTGCAACAAGCAAGCGATGCGTTAACCGAAGCATTCGATCTTTTGTTTGCGGAAAAAATTTCGTTAGTTGATTAACGTACTCATCTTTCCGCTCCCTTCCTAGCGTCAATCCCCTCTCCTCAATCTTTTTAAAAACCATTTCAAAATGACTCATTTCTTCACGGGCGAGGGCCGACATTTCTCTTACCAAATCCGAAAGTTCAGGATAGGTAACAATCAAAGAAATAGCGGTAGATGCTGCCTTTTGTTCGCAAAAAGCGTGATCGGTCAAAATCTCGTCAATGTGTTTTTCTGCCACATTTACCCAACGTGGGTCAGTCGGTAGTTTTAGTCCAAGCATGGGGCAAAAATACACTTGTAAGTCTAGTTTTGGGAAATTTAGCAGAACATTATTTTTGATTCCTTCAAGCACATTGTAGATTTGTGGTTTGTTAATACTTTCTGCGGCGTTAAAAAAATAAAATTTATGACAATCAGATATTTATTTCACGCATTTGTTATCTTCAATATTGGATTAATTGGACTAAGCTGCGCATCTTGCTCAAGTGATGATGACACGCTTCCTTCCGTTCCTTTTCAGGAAGCCGATATGCGTTTAGAGCCTTTGTTGGACAATCTTCAAAATCCTTGGGGACTGGTTTTTCCTTCGAGTGAGGAGATACTATTTACGGAGCGTCCTGGCAATATTTGGTTGTATAATTTGACCACTAAAACCAAAACAGCAGTTACCGGAGGGCCAAACGTTGTTACGCAAGGACAAGGTGGCTTACTCGATGTGGTATTACATCCAAATTTTGAGCAGAACAGAAAGATTTACTTCTCCTATTCGGGTGGACAGTTTAGTGCAAGCAATACCGCCTTGGGTGTTGGGGAATTGATAGATAATAAGATAGAAAACTTTCAGGAGTTATTCATCGGCAGTCCATTGTCTGGCTCAAGTGTTCACTTTGGCTCTCGGCTCGCCTTTGACGATCAGGGCTTTTTGTACATGAGCATTGGTGATCGGGGTCAGCAGAATTGGGCTCAGGATTCTTCTAATCACGCTGGTAAACTTTTACGATTCAACGATGACGGAAGCGTCCCCAACGATAATCCGTACGTGGGCGTACCGGGTGCGATGCCGGAAATTTACACCATGGGCAATCGCAATATTCAAGGAATGGATCTTCATCCTACGGAGCGCATCATTTACACCCACGAACATGGTCCGCAGGGCGGCGACGAACTCAACAAGATGATAAAAGGCGCTAATTATGGCTGGCCTTTGGTAACCCACGGAATCAACTATAACGGAACACCAATTACCCCTGATACGACTAAAGAAGGCTTTGAAGACCCCATCTACCATTGGACACCTTCGGTTGCACCTTGCGGAATGGCCTTTGTGCCTGCGGGAGTCCCTACTCGCGATAATATTCTCATCGGAACCTTGGCTGCTCAGCATTTAAAAGGCGTACAGATGTCGGGAGGTAAAGTAACCAAAACGCGCAGATATTTTGAAGGAGCAGGCCGTTTCCGTGCAGTGGCGTTTATGCCGAATAATCGTTGCTTTGTGCTGACGGAGGCTCCGGGAATGTTATATGAATTGGTTTATGAATAAGACTCTTGACTTTATGGAAAGACGTTGTCTAAGGATTTGGCAAAGCAAACACAAACCTCCTGGCATCGATAAAAATTGAATCCAAAGCGTTTTGTTCATTAAATAACCATAACTGCATCTCAGCTTCAATTTTCTTCGTGGGATAGCCGTCAGCATTTGCGGAATACGGAGAAAGTCGTTTAACTTGGAATACTTCGGAAGATTGTGGACTTCTTCCTTCCACATAGTTCGAGTATCGCAGTCCGTCGGCATTTTTCCACGTGACTAATACCTTTCCAGCCAAACCAGCCGGGATATCCTTCGTACTAATACTGTCGTGGATTTGGTACGTATATCCGGCAAAAGCACCTGAGTCGGTTCGAACTTCCCTGCAAAATGACGTTTCACAGCCGGAAATGCTTTCCATACATACGCGGAAACGATCTCGGTTGGTAAGAGCCCGTGAAGGAAAAGTATGCGTTACTGTGGTTCCATAGGATGACTGACCATCTCCAAATGTCCAGTTGTAGGAAGCTCCATCAGCTGAAGAAAACTCAAAGGTCAATGGGGAAAGTTGTCGGTAATAAAACATATACCGGCAATGGTAATTCTCTCTTTTGGGAACAATATTACAAATATTGGCCGCCTGTGAACCGTGCGAAGTATTTAAGCAAACTTCAAGATCTCTATATGAAGTTAATACACGACGGGGATTAAAGGCTGAGGTAGTATCGCCAAATTGAAAATCCCACAAAACCGGACTTTGAGAAAGCAATAATAATGAGTCCAAAAAGAAGTGTGCAACTTCAATTGTGTCATCCACACTGATGGGGCGACCACTGGCAATTGGCCAAATTCCGTTGGGAAAACTAAAGGAACGATCACGCGAATAATCAACCGAAGGCGTAAAGTCGTAGAGTCTTACTTGCAAAGCCTCCGGACAGCCTTCAAGACAATTTCGGGGGCCTAGTGTGCCGAGCATATACCAAACTCCGGTAGTATCGGTAAAAAAACCGGTTTGCATCGCATTTTCTTCCCTACCCGCCTGAATAAGAAATTGCTCCCCTCCTATTTCCCCTTCAAAGAGAAACACGGGGTCTCCTTCATCCAAATCGGGTAAAAGAGAATTGTTGCACGACACCAATACGAGCACGATCATGCTAATTAAAAGAGTACTTAACTTTTCCATACTACCACCATTTTACGAGCTGAATATGAAACGCACTGAAATCATTTACGCCCATTATCATAGTCCGATTGTTCCAATGGTAACGTATTCCGAGTTGCCAGTTTTCTTTAATTGCGTAGCGGTACTCAAACAATACCGATGTTTGCCATAGCTCTGCCGGATTGGGATTCCCCCAAGAAGATGCCTCATTCCCATCAGGATGCGTTACCGAAGCTCTGGCCTGAATAGCACGATGTAGAACTACGCCCGTATGGAAAGCGTGGCGATTTTTTCGGTAAAATACAGATACAGGCAAGGAGGCATATAAGAGATTATGCATATCCATTTGGTAGGTTTCATCCAAGCGATCAAAGGAGTAATCAACCCGTGAAAGACTGGTGGAAAAACCAACTCTATCAACCATTTGAATACCCAATCCACCTAGTATTCCCCAGTTTTCTTTAAAGTCGTACGACAAGCCTAATTCAAAGCCGTAGGTAGGGCGAAAATCGCTAAAGTATCCAATTTGTACTTGTGTAAAGCTGCCAAATCTTGGTTTTGAGGCAAGCTTTTTCAATTCAGGAACAATGCTTTCTTTTTCTTCTTCAACATCTACAGCAACAAGTACGTCTCCAGTTGAGTTATCTTCAATCAAACTTACCACTGATTCATTCTTTTCTTCTCCTAACTTAAGTTCAGCAAGATTAGCAGATTCAGATTGGGGAGTTTCTGCTATCTCGTTTTCTTCACCTCTTGCAGCAATAACTGATGATTCTTGGTCATTATTATCTACATCCCTGACGAAGGTAGCTATTTGGGCGAGCTGCTGACTTTCATTCAATGCAAGTTGGTGATATTGATTGGAGGTGGTTTCTTCAATCTGACTCTCAGCTTGCGTTGCAGAAATGATAGTAGGTGAAGTCGCAACAGCATTAGTGGCTAAAATTGAAGCTTCAATAGCTTGATTACTTTCAGAACTTAGAACTTCTTCACTATTGTGATCTAGTTCTGAATCAGTAGAGTTACTGTTAACCAAAGCGGATTCTTCAATTATTTCGGTGTTGAGGTTTTGTTCATTCGCTAATTGATTTTCGATAATATTTGAGCTATTGTTTTCAAAATCATCATTTTTGCTTTCTTCATTTACAATTTGAGAATCCGTATTGGTGGATGTTAATTCGTTGTTTGGCCAAAAAGCGAGGGCTAAACCTCCAAGAATGAGAAAAACGCCCAATCCACCGATTAAGGTTTTCCAAGAAAAGCTTTTGCTCAAGGCCGATTGTGTGCCTGGCCAAAAATCATCTGGATTGGGAACGGGCACATTATCTGCCTTTTCCCTCAGCCATTTATCAAATTTTTCGTTATCGTTCATCATTCCATTATGTTTTAGCATCCCCAAGCGAAACTTGTAATGGGGTATTCAACTTTTCATTTTTGTAAACTGACTCTGAACTTGTTGTCATCTCTTCAGCATTTATCATTTCAATGAGTCGTTTTCGAGCCGTGGAAACGTACCATCTTGAAGCTTGTTCACTAATGCCAATTTTATCGGCTATTTCTTTATGAGAATAGCCTTCAATAGCAAAGAGGTTTAGGATTATTCGGTGTTGTTCTGGCAACTGGTGAAGAAGGCTTATAACATCGTTTGCTTCTAAATCGTTGTTCCAATTTTGATACTCTCCTTTACCACTGCGATCGATATATTCGAGTTCTGCATCGGAAAAAATATCTTTATTGCGCTGGAGCTTTCGCAAAAAATCCAAAGAGCAATTAACACAGATGGTTTTTACCCATCCCAGAAATTTACCTTCATTTTTATAGTCAGGTAATCCCTTGAGAATTTTCATAAATGAGGAATTGATGATATCGTGGATATCCTCTTTATTGTGGACATACCTCAGACTAACTCTATACATTTCCGCAAAACAGAAATGATATAGATCTTTGATTGCCTTTTGTTTACCAGCAATACAATCCTTAAGCAATGAGGAATCCGGTTCCTGCATATTATGAAAAAGTCACTACATTATTAAAAAACGAAGAAGAAAGGACTTTGGGGAGAAAGATACCTTTCTTCTTCGAGTTAGCTCTGTGTTATAGCTTTATTATTCTGCTGGTGTAGCTTTCATACGAATTTAGGTTTAGCAATCGAATGATGTACATACCCGAAGCATAATTTTGCATATCAATTCTGCTAGGAGTATCCGATTGAATGTTTCTGCGTTCTATAGTCACTCCAGAGCTGGAAAGTATTTCGAGCATATATTCGCTTCCAGGCAAATGAGTTATATCCAGCGTAACTACATCTCTGGTGGGATTAGGGAACATGCGTAAATTCTTTGAGCTAAAATCCTCTACTGAAACCAAAATACCTTGGAAGATGATTCGTGTATCGGTTTTCTCAAAGTCGAGGTCGGTAAACTGCTGCGTACCCGAAGCACTAATGCTGAAGTTTACGGTATCGGAAACACGATTTAAACTTTCACCCCATAGTTGGAAATTACCATCATTGAGATTTGAAATTTGGTAATCACCTTGGGCATCAGTAAAGTCAAAGCCTACTATATTACCTTGGGCATCAGCAATAATCATCAACAAACCTTCAACAGGATCGGTATTCGTATTTCTGGGTGAACCACTATTTACATTTCCAGATCCAGAGCCATTTCCGTTGCCGGGCTGAGTAGAAACTAGGTTAATGGTATCAACTGCTGATACGCCAAAACTTCTCCAAGCGGCGGATTGCCAGCCGGTAACATTTCCAAAAAACGTTGGAAGATTATTACTGAAAAGGAAGGCGTGTTGGAAGTCAGGGATCGCTAAAACAGAATACTCTAAGGTAGTGTCGTTGATTGTGAAAATACGAGAATCATTTGCCAGCGTACTCGGATTTAAACTATCCACCACTGCTATTGTTCCCGAGTTATTTTTACTCAAAAGAAGCAAATAGGTGAAATTATTTACCGGATCAATACTCCCTGCGGAATTAGTTTTTCCGAATACAAAGATATCCCACTCTATTGAGGATGCAGGTGGCTGACAAAAACTAATGGTATCCGCGAAATAAACCGTCGTATCAATAACTGTTGAACCGGACATATTTACATTTACCAGTCGATGCGAAGAAATAAACGTAGCCGTACCAGAACCGCATGGGTAGGTGACTTGAACGTCCAAATTACTTCCAAGGAAAGATGTATAAACCTGTTCCCTATGGTTTATGTAATATGAATTTGCCGTTACTTTAGGTATGTAGAATGAAAAGGCGGGTTGAGATGGTGTTAGAGGAAAAGTATCAACCAAAATGAGTAACGAATCGGGGCTGCCGAGTGGGGCATTATCAATAATAAAGTCAAATTCTGCAAAAACGCTTGATGGTGCAGGAGGTGGAGGTGTAGCACCAATATTGTTCATCAAACGCACAAGACGACGGTGAATTTGTCCTCTATATTCCATAAAACCGCCGGCAACGAGTATTTTTCCATTAGGTTGGATTGCGGTCATGTTGGTGTTTCCATTAAAGCCACTTCCAAGATCTAAAGTCGCGTCTAACGAACCATTATTGTTCAATCTAACCAGAAAATCAATAGGAGTTCCGTTATACGTCCCAAGCGAACTTGTCCCAGAAATCACATACTTTCCATCAGATTGAACACTAATATGTGAACCTGAACCAAGTGTAAATCCTGGAACAGATGAAAAAGTAGGGTCAATGCTGCCGTCTGGGTTTAGTCTGGCAATTCCACCAACCGGAGTACCATTGTAAGAAGTGAAACTACCGGTAATCATTATTTTACCATTATCCTGAACTCTTATTGATGTAATCACATTATTGGCTCCGGTACCGCTGTTAAAACTTGCGTCAATAGTTCCATTGGCATTAAGCTTAATGATTCTATTTGCTGGAGAAGTAAATGCACCAACTAAAATCATTGAATTATTGGGAAACAAATGAAAATCACGAACGTTATTAATAGGTCCAGGCAGGGTAAAAGTTGGATCGATATTACCAAAATGATTTAAAACGGCGAAATTCTGTGCGGGTGTACCATCATATGTGCTAAAAAATCCCGCTATCAAAATACGACCACCATTTGCAACAATTTTCGTCACCTCGTTATTCGGTCCCGGCCCTGAATTGAAAGCAGAATCTAGAACACCGTTGGGATTCAATCGTGCCAAACGATTTTTTGAAAAACCATTTACACTAGTGAAAATCCCGCCAATATAGATGATGTCAAAAGTATCAACATAGGCGGCTCGCACATCATGGTTGGCACCACCGGCACCCAAAGAGTTAATGGTAAATGCTGTATCTAGGTAGCCGTTGGTATCTAATAACGCCATTCTAGGAGTGCTAATACCAAAATATTGAGTGAAGTGACCGCCAACGAAAATTTTTCCATTAGAAAGTAGATGAACGGAACGTGCGGCATTATTAAATCCGGCACTCGTGGTTTGCGCTCCCCAAAAGGTTGAATCGATATGACCTGCATTTTGAGCAAAAACGCTAGATGATAGGAATAAGCTCAATGCAATAAAGCATTGATGAATAAAGTTTGCTTTCATAGTTAAGTGGTTTAAAATATTTCCAATTATTATCATGGAAATAAAAGTGAGTAAGAGTGATGAATGTTAATTTAGACCGGTCAACACACTTAGAACGACGCAACAACAAACTATGTGAGTGAGATAGTAGTAAATCTCACAAATATTTTTTCTTAAGGACAAATACAGCTTTGTCCACTGTCTCCCAACCGCTGCACATTGAGCACCACAACGGAGTCCGTGCAATTATTAACCAATATCTGCCAAATGTTATCCTCATCTTCTGTCCAACGAAGCGGATACTTTTTACACACCTTATCCTCTCGGGCTTCACTATGCGTGAAATCTACTTTGGCTTCACGAAAAACGTTGGCAAAATTGCTGTCGGGAAAATCATAACATTCCATCAAGCAACGTGCATAGGGAGCAAAACGGACTTCTTTTTTCCTCAAATCATTGAGAACTCTATCGTTCGGGAAGTACGAACATTGAATATCGCGATCACCAAAGAGCGCCATAACCACCAAAGTCCCCAAAAACACCCCTATTCCAAAATAGAAAAACCTACGCAGATATACTTTCATCGAACTTCTGATTTTTTTTGATTCGACTTAGGATATACGGGCACCAAGCCGTACTCCATCTGTCCTACCCCCCCACTTATCCGCCCACGGTAGATATATGTTCCCGGTGGCATTTCGTCAGTTACCGGTTGAATCCATACCGCTTTAGACTCATCCGATACAAAGGGAATTTCGTTTTCTCCTAAAATGTGGAAGCTGTTTGGTTGATAACGTAATAAATAGACGTGCAAACTCGGATGTAAATCGAGGTCTTGCTTATCAACAAACACCACGTCATATTTCTTCTTGGTCGATTTCACCATGTACTTCATCGCACCCCAATGATGCCTAAAAGCGTGGGGAACCGAGGCCCAGAAGAAAATGGTGGCTATCAAACCATACACCCACCAACGACGGTACTTTTCTCTTCCGTTTGACTTCCGAATGTTCAGAAGAATAAGCAAGGCGCCTAGCGACAAAACAATCCCCGGTAGTTGAATCCATTGCCAACTTCCTTTTTTCATGATAACCAACATGGTGGAACTGGTAACAATCAATGTGAGTCCAAGAATGATGGATTGGGCAATGGGAGCCAAGAAAACCGCGCGTGGCCGAACTTGCCGCGACCAATCATGAACAATGGAGGCTACAATAACTGAAAACGCCGGAAAAGATAGAATGGCCATCCAAGCGATTTTACCACCCAAAACTAAATAGGGAACGGATGCGCATATTGCCCATATTGCGAAAAACTGCTTAGGAGCTCCTTTGCGACCAAAAACGCGAACCGTTCGTAGAATAGCCAAAGGAATGAAAACCGCAAAAGGCAAAAAGGCGAAAATCAAGATGAGCATTTCTCGCCAACGGAAAAAGGGAATATCCAGCGTTTCCTTGAACGTCCATATATACCCATTGCGAGAAATAAAGTCTAAAACATAGCCCGGAGAACGCGTTTCTGCTACATAACACCACAATAAAAATGGTACTAAGGCCATTAGCAAGGAAAACAATACCTTCAACTTAAAAATCCAAATTCCCTTGGGGTGAATGAAGCCCAGAACCAAACAAAAAATGGCTACAAATGGCAGTATGGCCGGACCTTCGGTAAGTAATGCCAAAGACAACATAAACGAAATAAGCACCAACCATCCCGGACGCTGATACAGTATGTAGCGGTGAATACCTATAACCATCGTAGTAGAAAAGAACAGCAACATGCTAAAGTGCAAACCCACATTGGCTATTAAGCCCACTGCCAAATTTCCCGCAAATACAATAAGTGTCATCAAGCCCAATTGGCGATCAAAGCGATTGACGTGAAAGAATAGGGTCAAATAGGTAAAAAACATGAATAAGGCGGAGAAAATACGGGCGGAAAACTCCCCAATACCAAACATCTTGATGCTCCACGCCAAAAACCAGTGAAATAATGGCGGATGTTGCAAGCCTTCCGGAACGAGCCACTCACCTGTGGTTAGGATATTTTGCGCTACTAAAATGTTAGTCGCCTCCTGATTATCGAAAATGGGGAAGGTTGTAAGTCCCAATACCAAAGATAAGAATACACCAAAAACGGCGACTCTCGATAAGTAATTATTCGTTGATTCAGATATAGAAAATTTCTTCATTCCTTTACGTTATTTTTAAAAGGCTTATTCATATGCCATTAAAAGTAGGAGCGGCATAATCTCATATCATCATCGACATTTCCCTAACACATATTGACAATGAGGTATTTACTGAAAAACCATAGACAAAAACACGAAATCACCAATTCGTTTTTGCCGTGGCGAAATTAGGCAAAAAAACAAAATCTTCATTCCCTTGAAAAATTTATTCTATTACTTGCTGAATTTGGCTTGTTTACACTAATTTTGCAGCCTGTTTGCAAAAGCGGAAAGGTATGATCAACCACTGGCAAAAGTTGTGAATGTTGGCATACAGTAAAATCAAATCTTAAACATCATGGATTTAATTTCTTACGTTCAGGATCAGTACATTGAAAAAAAGGATCTTCCTGAATTTTCAGCCGGTGACACCATCACAGTTTATTACCAAATTCGTGAAGGTGAAAAAGTACGTACTCAGTTTTTTAGAGGCGTTGTGCTTCAAAGACGCGGTGCCGGTGCTACCGAAACCTTTACGATCAGAAAAATGAGTGGTAACGTAGGTGTGGAGCGTATTTTCCCCATCAACTCACCCAGCATTGAGCGAATTGAACTGAACAAGCGTGGTGCAGTTCGTCGTGCGCGTATCTTCTACCAAAGAGAGCGTACCGGAAAATCTGCCCGTATTCGCGAAAAACGTTCATAAGCGTATTTTTGATTTTCTTGAATCCCTCCCCACCCGGAGGGATTTTTTTATTCGAGTCTGTCCATAAAGCCCATTTGCCGCGTTGCACTTGGATTGAAAACAGTGAGTCCCGACAAGCCTTTGACGGGATGACATTTTTTTCAACCGAGCCCTAAGGCCTTTGGCAGGGCATGCATAACGAAGCTATCTTTATAGACAGTCACTAACTCTTTTGGCTTAATTTTACCGCATCAAAATTTCAAGACATACCAGTTTGAAAGGCTCTCGTTTACATTTATTCCCCGGCTTACTTGCTGCTGTTTCAATAGTAGCCCTATGTTTTTCTGGTTGCGGAAATTCGTCTGCCGAAGAAAAAGGAAATGTCTTTCGCTACAACGAAACTGCGGCTATTCAGAGTTTAGACCCTATTTACTCCCGTTCTCAAGCCAGTATTTGGCCGGCACACCATATCTTTTCAACCCTAGTAGAACTCGATGAAAATCTGGAGCTTATACCGGGTATTGCCCATTCGTGGGAGGTGCACGATTCGATTTATCTTTTTCATCTGCGCACTAAAATTCCCTTCCACCCCCACCCTTCCTTTGCATCCCCGCGATATCTTCAGGCAGAAGATGTGGTGTACTCATTAGGTCGTTTGCAAGATTCTAAATGGGGTTCGCCCGGCGCGTGGACCATGCAAGCCGTAAAAAACGTAGAGGCAATCAACGATTCTACGGTGCAGATTACCCTCAAAAAAGCCTTTTCTCCATTCCTTCGTATTCTCAGTATGAAGTACTGTTCTATTGTGCCCAAGGAAGCGGTTGAATATGTAGATCTTCCATTTGGTGAACACCCTTCGGGCACGGGCGCCTACTACCTCAAGCGTTGGGTTAGTGGTGAAAAACTCATTTTGCGCAGATTTCACGATTGGTATCACCCCATGCCGGAAAATGGTGTGGAAGCCTTGGTAATTCATTTCATACCCGATAAACTCTCGGCCTTTTTGTCTTTTGTGCAAGCTAAGCTCGACTTCGTTTCCGGCTTTGACGTTTCCTTTCGGGATAATATTTTGGATGAAAACGCGGAATTGCGTGAGAAATATCGCGAGATTATGCATTTGGAAACCACCGAATATTTGAATACCGAATATCTGGCTTTCGACTTGCAATTGTTGGAAAAAGAAAACAGTCCCTACGCTAAGCCCGAGCTTCGCAAGGCCATTCACGCGGCCATTGACAAGAAGCTATTGGTGAATCACATTCTCAAAGGACTCGGCACGAAAGCCTCCACAGGAATGATTCCACCCGTTTTACTTCAACAGCCATTACCCGCCTTTGAATTTAACCCGGAATACGCACGCGAAGTATTGAAGCAGGCGGGATATCCCAATGGTAAAGGACTACCCGAATTGGTATTAACCACCAATCCCGGCTACCAAGACATGGCCGAACTCATACAGAATCAGCTATCAAAGGTTGGAATTCCGTTAAAGGTTGACGTAGTTCCGGCTTCTACCCTTCGTCAGCAGATGTCCACCGGAAAATCGGCATTCTTCCGCGCTTCGTGGATTGCCGACTATCCCGATGCGGAGAATTACATGCTGCTCTTTTATTCCAAAAACATTCCTCCCTCGGGGCCAAACTACTCCCGCATGCGCGATGAGACTTTTGATGCGCTCTACGAGAGCCTGCAAACCCTTAGCTCAGGGACGCAACGCGATTCACTTTTGTTGCAAATGCACGAACAAATCCGTTCATATCAGCCGGTCATTCCCCTATTCTACGACCGCGTAATTCGCCTTCGTTCCCCAAAAGTAAAGAACCTACCATTGCATCCGATGAATGTATTGGATGTGAGGTTTGTGGAAATGGTGGAACCTACTTCGCAAACCTAACAAACACCGGCCAATGATCGCTCAAAGGCTCTCCTCCGCTTAAGGTTTCAAAATAGGTGGCTTGAAAGCGCTCATCATCATAAAACACCCAATCGATTCGTAAAGGGAAGCGTGTTTCGATGTATGTTCTACCTATGCCCTTGCCTGCTGTGCGAAAAGCATCGGTAAAGCGGCGATTGAGTATTCTGTAGCTGTAGGACGCCGGAACATCATTCATATCTCCGGCAATGATAATGGGGTATGGACTAGCATCGATGAAGTCCTTGAGCGTTTGGAGTTGCAAACTTCTCCTGGAAAAGCCTCTAAACAAACTCCTACCGAGCGATAAGACACTATTCTGAATTTCTTCCGAACTGCTTGCCGATTTTAATTTATCAAAATCTTTCACGTCGAAGTAAAAGGATGCCAAATGGGCGTTGATAATACGCACCGTGTCCTTGTCCATTAAAAGATCAGCGTAAATAAAATAATTGTTGAAACCCTCCGTACGCTCGTATTCCACTGCCCCCTTAGCCAGCATGGGAAACCTACTGTATATGGCTAAACCGAAATTTTTAGCCGGATTGGTAAAGTACTCAAAACCCTCAGGATAATCGAATTTCGGAGTTTTGTCAAAGGAATAAAACTCCTGTACACAAAGAATATCGGGACTTTTTTCCGCGATCTGACGCGCTATTTTCTGAGGTACTTCGGGGTCTTTTAACCAATCATACACATTAAACATCCTTACGTTGAAGCTCATAAGTGAAAAAGTGGGTGCATCTTGTACAATGTCCTCTTTTGGACCTAATGAAATCCAACTGTGAAAGGATGAAATGGTGAAAAACGACGTGATTATCAAAATAAATGCGTAGGTTTTTCCACGCAGCAAATAGAAAATCAAAAAGAGATTATGCGCAATAAACAAGGGCGGCATAAGCAAGGTTGCTAATCCCAAGGGTGGAAAAAAATGCGGTGGGATTACAATGCCTAAAAGAGAAATCCACAACAAAACCATGGTAGCAAGCGACAAAAACCGAATTGCTCCAAATAGTAAAACGTAGCGCTTTTTCCGCTGCATAATGCTGTGAATTTATTTTACAAATAAAGCGCAAAACTAAGAATAGCCCAAAGGCTTTCAATATTAAATATGCGCAATTGCAGAGTCAATTTCACTTTTCGTATTTCCTTTGCCAAACGACATTCTAAGGTAAACAAAATCAGCAGGCAAACCCATTGCTTCTACCACGTGCGACTGCTTGTGACTGCCCGATTGACAAGCACTTCCGGCGCTTAAACAGACATTATTTAGGTCAAGATCCATCAAAACGGTGTCGGCTTTCTTCGTAGTAGGAATGCCAAAATGTAAAATATGTGGAGCTTCACCAGTACCAATGTATGCCTCCGGATACTTGCCTTTTATGAGTTGGATGGCGTGCTGTTTCAGTTCGAGCGTGTGTGTGCGGAACGAGGCTTGTTCTTTTCTCGCCAATTCCCAGGCTTTTGCAAAACCAATGATTCCGGGCATATTCTCGGTTCCCGGACGTAAACCTCGTTCTTGTCCTCCGCCCTTGGTTAGCGATGTACGCTTCAATGCTTTATCCAAATAAAGCAGCCCTACTCCTTTCGGACCGTACATTTTGTGGGCCGAAAAACTCATCCCGTGGATACCGAGTTCTTTTACGTGAATGGAATGTGTGAGTCCTGATTGTACGGCGTCGCAGAAGAAAAACGCGCCATGCTCCTTGCACAATTGCGAAATATCCTCCAAAGCTTGAATCACCCCGGATTCATTATTGGTGTGCATGATTGCCACGGCGCAAGAAGCCGCTTGCTCTCTAGCTAGAATGCTTTGTAACGCTTCTAGGGAAATCAACCCATCCTTGCTCACATCCAAAATGTTGTGAGAAATTCCGTGTTTATCCGCTAAAAAAGCCACCGAATCCAACACCGCTTTGTGCTCAGTTTTGCAGGTAATCAAATGCTTTGCGCCATTTTCAACGAAATTCAGTAGGGCTAAATATATCGACTCGGTGGCTCCACTGGTGAAGAAAATTTCCCCGGAATCTGCACCCAAATCTTTGGCAAATAGTCGTCGGGAAACCTCAAGTTTTACTTTAGCTTTCCTGCCGTTATTATGTGTAGATGAAGGATTTCCCCAATCATCTAGCATGGACTTTTGAATGGCCTGAATGACTTCCTCCCTAACGGGTGTAGTGGCTGCGTTGTCTAAATAAATCATCGAAAAAAATCAGTCATTGAAACGCTCAAACCACGAATGCGCCTTTTCTTCCTCAGACTTTGATCGGGATTTGTGAAAGAACATATTCGATCCGGATTGTTGCTCGTAATCTTTAGAAAGTTCATTTGCATGATTGGCGATGTACTCGAGCGCATCTGCGATGTAAACAAGCTCTTCGCCCGTCATGGTAGGGTGAAGTGATAAACGCACCCAGCCGGGCTTATCCGTGGCGTCACCTCGGTCGATTTTCTGAGTAATTTCTTTGCTTAGTTCCTTTGAAACATTGAGTAAGAAATGCCCGTAGGTTCCGGCGCAGGAGCAGCCTCCTCGAACTTGAATTCCGAAATGATCGGACAATAAGCGAACGGCTAAATTGTAATGAACCTGATCATAATAGAAGGAAATAGCTCCAATGCGCTCGCGATTTTGTCCGTCGAGAATTTGCAAACCGGGAATTTTCTCCATACGGTCAAACATGTACTCGATCATGGCCTCTTCACGAATACGAATGTTTTCTGTGCCCATTTGCTCCTTGAGCTTCACTGCCATTGCGGCTTTGATGGTTTGCAAAAATCCGGGCGTGCCTCCATCCTCGCGGGTTTCAATATCGTCGAAATAGCGATGCTCACCCCAAGGATTGGTCCACGTAACCGTTCCCCCTCCGGGTCCGTCTGGCACTTCCAAGCGATAGAGTTCCTTGTTAAACACCACAACTCCAGGACTTCCGGGTCCACCCAAGAATTTATGCGGCGAAAGAAAAACTGCGTCCAAAGCACAGTCCTTATCTTCAGGATGCATATTGATGTCCACGTAAGGACCGCTACATGCAAAGTCAACAAAACAATACCCCCCGGCCTGATGGATCATTTTTGCAATATCGCCGTACTTGGTGAATATTCCGGTAACGTTGCTACAACCGGTTACACTGGCGATTTTTAAGGTACGATGAGCGTGTTTTTCAAGGAGCTTGGCGAAGTGTTGTAAATTCACACAACCTTGATCATCTGCCTCGATGAGTTCAACGATGGCGGTGGTTTCCAGCCATGAAGTTTGGTTTGAATGGTGTTCCATGTGCGTGATAAACACCACAGGACGCTCTTCATCGGGAATTTCAAAACGGTGTTTGTGCTGCTCTGGGACTTTGAGTCCGAGAATGCGCTGAAGCTTCAACACCGCCCCGGTCATTCCCGTGCCGCAGGGAATAATCACGTCGTTACTATTGGCGCCCACGTGCTTCTTGATAATGTGCTTCGCTTCGTGGTAGGCGTGGGTCAAAAGAGCGCCTGTATAGGAAGTCTCCGTGTGCGTATTCGCCACGTACGGACCTATTTTATAGGCGATGCTGTCTTCAATTTTACTATAAAGACGGCCACTGGCAATCCAATCTGCATAAACCAATTTTTTCTCGCCAAAGGGCGTTTGGTATGTGGTATCACTTCCGATAGTATTGTTGCGAAATTCACGAAAATGATCTTCCAAAATGTGAATATCGATGCGCTCTTTTGTTTCTGCCATTTTACTAATTTTTAAACCATAGCACGAATTTCTTCAATAAATGAAGCGGCTAAATCATCCGACTCCTTCTGCGTTGGGGCTTCTGAATAAATGCGAATAATGGGTTCCGTGTTCGATTTCCGCATGTGTACCCAACCATTGGCAAAGTTAATCTTCAATCCGTCAATATCTTCAACTTCTTGATCGCTATATTTTTGCTTGAGTTTTTCAAGAATTTGGTCGGGATTGGTGGTTTCTAAAAGCTCAACTTTATTCTTGCTCATTTCGTAATACGCGTAACCGGCTCGCAGTTCGGTCAAGCTCTTACCCGTTTCGGCCATGTGCGTAAGCACCATCGCTACCCCTACTAAGGCATCTCTACCGTAATGCAGAGCAGGGAGAATGACTCCTCCGTTGCCTTCGCCACCGAGAACGGCTTCTACTTCCTTCATTTTCTTAACCACGTGCACCTCGCCTACCGCGCTGGTATAACGTTTTTGACCAAAACTCTTAGCTAGGTCGTCTAGGGCTCGGGAGGAAGACATATTAGAAACAACGACGCCCGGATGTTTGCGCAGCCAAAAATCGGCCGCTGCTACGAGGGTGTATTCTTCGCCGAACATCTCTCCGGTTTCATCAATAAAGGCCAAGCGATCCACATCGGGATCTACGATGATTCCCATGTCGGCAGATTTATCCTTAACGATCTGCATTGTAGCGCCCAAGTGCTGGCGTAGAGGCTCAGGATTATGGGCAAAAAACCCGTGCATTTCCGCATTTTCAACGTGGACATTTTTTACTCCTAAAGCACCAAGCAGTTTAGGGATGGCCAAAGCGCCAACGCTGTTAATCCCGTCAACCACGACACTGAAATTTTTCGAGGCGATTTTGTCGGCATCGATTTCCGGCATGTCGAGTATTGCTTGAATATGGGCTTCGAGAGCGTCATCTACTTTGGTGATTTTACCGAGTTTTTGCACTTCGGCAAACTCCCCTCCACCTTCTTGCACATATTGTAAAATTTCCGCGCCATCTTCAGCGCTAAGAAATTCACCGCGATGGTTGAGAAGCTTTAGGGCGTTCCAATTTTCCGGGTTGTGCGATGCAGTGAGAATGATGCCACCGTTGGCCTTTTGGCGCACCACCTCCATTTCTACCGTTGGTGTAGTAGCTAAGCCGCAGTCGAGAACATCAATGCCTGCCGCGCAGAGCGTTTGAGCGACTAAATCGCGCACCATTGCTCCGGAAGGACGAGCGTCGCGACCGAGAACAACTTTTATATTAGAATTTTGATTCTTAGAAATCCACTTGGCGTAGGCCGAAGCGAAAGCGACAATATCAATTGGGGTTAAATTATTACCCGGTTTTCCACCGATTGTTCCCCTAATTCCCGAAACAGAAGCTATAAGAGTCATACTTTTTTTTGACAAAAGTATAAACTAGCTTAAGGTAATGTGCATTTATTTTTCAATTTTTGCTGTTGAAAAAAATGAAGTAAGTTCTTGGTTTAACTTGTAGTTTTGTCGTGCTTTGATGTATCTTTATCAAAATAAATATTTTGTTTTCCGCTTATGGAAGATTTTAATCCACTTGAACCCAATCAGCTTATTAACCGCTTTGAAGAAATGCGTCGGTTAGGTAAGGTATATTTTTTTGATGTTGATGATTTTGAAATGATTGCCGACTATTATATGCAAAATGGCAAAGATCAAATTGCCCTTGAAGCCTTGCATATTGCCATCGGTCAACATTCCTATTCCAGCGAGTTGTACGTGCGTCGAGCGCAGTTGTTTTTAGACAACTTAAAGCTCAATTCTGCCAAAAATGATCTTGACACTGCCTTTAGTATCGATAATGACAATCCAGATGCGTACATCGCACTTGCAGAATGGCACTCCAAAAAAGGTCAGCACAACCGCTCCATTCAAAATTTAAAAAAGGCTGCGGAGTTGTTGGAGAGCTACGACGAAATCAACCACCTTTTGGCTCAGGAATACTTGGAAATGGCCAATTACAAGATGGCTGCGGAGTACTTTAAAAAGGTTTTGTTGGAAGACTACGATGATGGTTCAGCTTTGTTTAGTTTGTCTTTCTGCTACGATATGCTTGGTGAAACCAAAGAGCTCATTGATTTTCTCAAAGAATATATTGATGAGAATCCGTACTCGGAGCTCGCTTGGCATCAGTTGGGTTTATTGTATCAAAAAAATCGACAGTACGAACTTGCGGTTGAAGCCTTTGATTACGCTTGTTTGATCGACGAGTACTTTTCCGCTGCGCAATACGAAAAAGCCCGTGCTTACGAATTGATGGGTGAATATGCGAAGGCCATTAGTATCTATGAAGATATTATGGATATTGAAGACACCAACGCGTACGCCTATTTCCGAATTGGTTTAGCTTTAAAGGAAATGGGTGAAGGTGCCAAAGCGGTACAATATTTAAAGAAGGCGTTGGTTGAAGATCCGGAGTCGGAAGACATCCTAATCAATCTCATAAGTATTTTCGAGAAAAATGAGCAATGGCGCGAGGCCTTGTACTACAATCGAAAATTATTGAAAATCACTGAATCTACCGGGGTAAAATTATATATAGCCTACGTATTCAATCTTTCGGGTTTGGTAGATGAATCCATTGATGTGTTGGAAGAACTCATGCAGTCTGACGATGTTTCGGCGGAAGTTTATTTTCTGTATTCAGAAATTATGCTCGACACCGAGAATATGGATACAGCTGTCAATGCTTTACTGCAAGGAAATATTGAGTTTCCTGAAAATTTAGAATTCAAATTGCGCTTAGGTTCCATTTTTTATATGTATGAAATGGAAGATATTGCCAAAAAATATTTTCTTGAATCATACCTACTCAACAAAGACTTCACCCTCGATTTTTTCAAACAATTTCCCGATGGGTTTCACTTACTAGAAGAAGAACTAAATTAACCTAAGCCCAAAACCAAACTAATGAAACAACGCTTTTTACCCTTGTTTTCCAAAGGTATAGCCATGGGAATGGCCGAAGTTGTACCAGGAGTATCCGGCGGAACCATCGCATTTATTACCGGTATTTACGAAAATTTGATCACCAGTATCCGTAGAATTGACGCGAGTTTACTAAAAAAACTCAAGGATAAACAATGGTCAGAGGCTTGGGAGTATGTCAATGCTGACTTTTTGGTCAAATTACTATTAGGTATGGTTACCGGAATCGTGGTTGGAATTTTCGGTATTTCATTTTTGATTGACACCTACCCTATTCAAGTTTGGGCATTCTTTTTCAGTTTGATTGCCGCTTCTTCCTTTTTGGTTGCCCGCGACATAAAAAGATTCACCTGGAAAAGCTTGATTTTTATCGCAGTGGGAACTGCTATTGCCTTGTGGATCACTACCGGTAATCCACGCTCTGGTGATCATAGTTCGTTGATTTTTATTTTTATCAGTGGAGTATTGGCTATAAGTGCTTTGCTCCTTCCCGGTCTGAGTGGAAGCTTTGTGCTTTTATTGTTAGGCATGTACACCGTGGTAATTCCAGCAGTGAAAGAAGTTCTCAGTGGTAATTTTTCCGAATTTAATATTGTTGCCTTCTTTGCCCTAGGCTGCATTGTGGGGTTATTCACTTTAAGCAGGCTTTTACACTGGGGCTATTTGCGCTACCGTGATCCGGTTTTGGGTATTCTCACCGGATTCATGCTTGGTTCGTTAAATAAAATATGGCCTTGGCAAAAGGTTCTTGAAACAATTGAGAAAAACGGTCGTGAGGTTGTAACCAAAAGCCTAAGCGTGAGTCCTAAAACATTTAGTAGTTTGGAAGCGAACGCCGTTTTTGGAACAGATCCCTTCATGACAAGTTCGGTGGTAATTATGTGTATCACCTTCATCGTTATCATTTCCATATCCTTTGTAAGTAAAAAAATGTGAGTCAAACTTTTGGGTTGATTGGAAAGAGCTTAGCGCATTCGTTTTCTCCGGATTATTTTTCGGAAAAGTTCCAACGAGAAAGTTTATCTGGTTATCAATATCAAAAATTTGAGATACTGAATGTGGCTGACTTAGCTGATTTTCTGCGAAATACAGAAAACATTCGTGGTCTAAACGTCACTATTCCCTATAAAGAAGCCGTTATTCCCTTTCTGGATAGACTTTCACCGGAAGCCGAATCCATAGGCGCGGTAAACGTTATTTCTTTTGAAAATGGTGAGAAAATCGGTCATAACACCGATGCTGAAGGTTTTGCCATGACGCTCAAAGACATCAAGTTTAATGGCAGGAAAGCCTTCGTATTGGGCACGGGAGGGGCTTCAAAGGCAGTAAGCTTCGCACTTCAAGCTTTGGGATTTGAGGTAGTGAAAGTTTCTCGCAATCCTATTTCCTCTTCTGAAATAGATTATCATAGCTTCAATAATCGCATCATCGAGGCCGATATCATTGTAAATACGACACCTTTAGGAACGTTTCCAAAGGTGGAAGAATGTCCCCCAATCAATTTTTCACGATTACATCACAAACAAATCCTTTACGACCTGATATATAATCCCGCTGAGACTGTATTTTTGCGCCTAGGAAAATCGGCAGGATGCAGCATTATTAATGGCAGGCAAATGCTTATTAATCAAGCTGAGCTGTCCTGGAAAATTTGGCAAAAAACCACGTTATGAGCGAAGAAAACACCAACAATCAAGAAACACAGGCGCCTCTTACATTAGAGGATAAGTACGGTTCATTAGACGTAAAAAGCTTAATTTCAAAGGCAAAGGAATTAATCAATGACGAGGTTATTCTTCAGGTTAAAGCCGATATGGATTATATACGAATGCGGGTTCTGAATGAACTGGATTCGGAATTAACCGAGAAAAAGGAGGCTTTTGTTGCGGATGGCGGCGATGAAATCGACTTTGAATGGCATCAGCCTCTGCGCGAAGAAATCCGTGATGTTTACAAAGCCTATCGCTCGAAAAAGAAAAATAAGCAAGATGAAATCCGCAAAACGCAGGAGGCCAATCTTCAGCGCAAGATGGATATCATTGAAGAAATAAAAGAATTAGCAAAAAAAGAGGAAGGAATCAACGAAACTTTCCCTGCGTTTAGGGCTTTGCAAGAGGCTTGGAGAAATACGGGGCCGGTACCAAAGGCGGAGGCCAACGAACTCTATCGCAATTACAACTACTACGTGGAGGCCTTCTACGATATTGTGCAGATTGATCGTGAGCTGCGTGATTTAGATTTTAAGAAAAATGCCGAGGCTAAAGAAAAAATTATTGCTAAAGCGCAAGAACTAGCGGAAAGTGAAAATATTATTGAGGCTCTTCGAGGATTGCAGCGTTTGCACAAGGAATGGAAGGAAACGGGGCCTGTTTCTCGCGAAGATCGTGAGCCAATGTGGGAGCGTTTCAGTGAAATCACCAAGCAAATTCACGATAAACGCGAGGCGTACGAAGCACAGCGTCTGGAAGAAGACAAGCAGCGTATTGCGCAAAAAGCGAATATCTGTGAGCAATTAGAATCGCTTGAGCTTCAAAAAATCAAGTCGCATAATCAATGGCAAAAAACCCTTGATGCGCTTGAAAAAGCTACGGCAGCGTACAAGGCAGTGGGTTATGCCAAATTGCCGGAAAATGAAGAATTATGGGAGCGTTTTCGTGCGGTAAACAGAAAAATTCATCAGGCGAAGAACGAGTTTTACAAGAAAATCAAACAGGAGTATCAGGATAACCTAAAGTCTAAGCGTGACCTTATAGAAAAAGCCGAGGCACTAAAGGAATCCACCGATTGGAAAAATACCTCCAACGAACTCAAAAAATTACAGCGACTCTGGAAAGAGACGGGTGTTGTTTCCAAAAAAGACAGTCAGAAAGTATGGGAAGAGTTTCGCTCCGCATGTGATCACTTTTTCAACCGTATGAAAGAGCATTTTGATGCGAAGGACAAGGATTTGGAGAAAAACTTTGAGGCCAAGACAGCGCTTTTAGAGGAGCTAAGTAAAATGGAAAAGCCCGAGAAAGACCAGCTGTTACAGTTACTTCACAGGTGGAAGGAAATTGGGGCCGTGCCTAGAGACAAGAAAGAAGTAGAGTTTAGTTGGAACACCAAAATCGACGAAGCTTTTGCCTCCATAGATATGGATAAGTTGGAATCTGCTCTGCTTCGCTACCGTGCAAAAATCGAATCTGCCCTTTCCGGGGAAAATACGGACGTGTTCTTCAAGAAAGAGTCGTCCTTCTTGCAAAAGAAAATGGATGAAGCCAAGAAAGAGTTGGCGCAGCTCAACGAAAACATCATGCGTATCACCGGAGATCTTTCGAATCCTTTCTTCAAAGAAGTTAGAAAAAACCAGCGCTACCGTGAAGAGCAAATTGAGTTGTTAAAGAAGAAGATTAAGCTTTTGCGGGGTATTCAGGCTGAGGCGAAATAATTTCTAAAACAATGCAAAACGCCCTTGAGATACTATCCCAAGGGCGTTTTTTGTGAGCGATACTGGATTCGAACCAGTGACCCCTACCCTGTCAAGGTAGTGCTCTAAACCAACTGAGCTAATCGCCCGTTCACGCGGCAAATATAAGCACGTTTAATGGTATTTATTCCTTTAAAATTGGGCATTGATCATCTCAATCATCCTCCTCGCCTCCTCATCCCCATACTCGCGTTTCTTGTAATGCGTAACCGGTTGAATACCCGTGATGGAATTGGTCAACCATATTTCATCCGCTTTCAACAAAGCAAAGGGATTAAAGTCAACTTCTTCAACCTTGTAACCCAGATAAGGAGCTAATTTCTCCACAATACGCTTTCGCATGATTCCCTTTAAGCATCCGGAAGATAGTGGCGGCGTTTGGATAACCTTGTCCTTTACAATCATGATATTCGAGGAGATAGATTCTATTATGTTCTTCTCATCGTTGAGGAGCAAGCAATCCTGAAGGCCATTTTCCTGTGCATATACGCCCGCAAGTATGTACAACTGCGCATTGCACGATTTTACGTTGGAAAGCAGATTACGCGCTTTGTAAAAATCCTTGTAAATATCAACCCGATATTCACCATGCTGTGGAGCGTATCCGCCGCTGGGTAAAACTTCGATGCTCGCCAGTAGATTCACCTCATTGGTTTGCGGACGGTACTTCCCTCCCGCCTTTCTCCATGCTTGAAAACGCAAGCGCACGGCATCGTTCTCGCGATGATTAACCTTTACCAATTCAGTGAGAATCTCCGAAAAATACTCCGGCGTTAGCGAATCTGGGATATCCATCCGCATGATACGCATGTTCGACATCAAACGAAAATAATGATCTTCTATCCAATGAATTTGACCCTGATCATACTTCATGGTTTCAAAAACACCATCGCCGTAATTCAAAGCACGGTCATGTAATTCTAAAGAAATCGATTGCTGGTCTAAGTATTCTCCGTTGAAAAAATAGGTGGTTTGCACTAAAAAATGATTTGTTTATTGTTAGCTAATAATACGCGTTGGGAGGAAGATTGTTGAGACGTAGTAGTGGTTTTTGGGACGCATTGCCATACTGACAGACGCACTGCCATGCGTCTCTACTAGTCGTAATGGGAATATTTTGATCTAATGGCCGTGTAGCGAACGATTCCCGGCATCCAATCCTGATAAATTTCCGCCTCATGTTTTCCACTTTCGATACTCTTTCTAACTTGGTCGGTGCCGGCTAATAAATCGAAAAAGGGCGTGAAGAACCTTTCTGTTTGGTTGGTTTTCTTGTAAATATGATAGGCTGAAATTACCCAGCCGAGGTGCAGCTGTGGTTCATTTGGGAGAAAATCTTCGGCAAAGTAGGTGAGATTAAATCCTCTACAACGACGATTATTGAACTTGGGCGTTGGTGCTCCTTCGCGCGCCTGGGGTGTAAAATAAAAATCGCCTTCGGTAAACCAAGGTGCCCCAAAGATTTGGAAGGGAAGATCGGTTCCCCTACCCACGCTCACGGGCGTTCCTTCAAAAAAGCACAACGAGGGATATAAGAAAATGGAATTTTGATTGGGTAGATTTGGAGATGGAGGAATGGGCAATTCATAAGGCACTTTGGGATCGTAGTTTTTACAGTAAATAACCTTGAGATTGCATTTGTATTTAATCCAATTCTCCCCATTTACCATCTTCGCATACTCTCCAATGGTGAGGCCATACACCACCGGTACAGGATGAAGTCCTACAAAACTCTTAAACCTCGTTGTGTCGAGCACAGGCCCGTCAACATAATGACGATGTGGATTGGGGCGATCGAGAACAATTACCGGAATGCCCGCTTCGGCTGCGGCTTCCATTACGTAGGTAAGCGTAGATATGTAGGTGTAAAATCGAACGCCAACATCCTGAATATCGAAAACCACCACGTCTAAGCCCTTCAAATCCTCCTGATCGGGCTTCTTCTTTTTGCCGTAAAGAGATACAATGGGAATATCGCGACGCTCATCTTGCGAATCTTCCACCTTCTCTCCCGCTCCGGCTCTGCCTAATACTCCGTGCTCAGGGGCAAAGAGCTTTTCAACTTGCACACCTTTATGCAGTAAAAAATCCACCAAATGAATGCTATCGCGGTAGGTGGAACTGTGATTAACCACTAACCCAACGCGCTTATTATTAAGCAGTCGCAAGTATTCATCTGGGTGATCGGCAGCGGGAATAAAATTTTGCGCAGAAGCAAAAAGCCCAAAACCTAATAGGCTTAGGCAGAAAAAAACACGTGATGTGAATAGATGCATAATGTAATTTAATTACCAAACAAAAGTACAATTGCTTTGCCAAATTTAGCTGGTTTTCATCGTAGGTTTGCAAACTAAAAATTTTCCTGCTTTGGCGTTTTCATGGTTTATCTCTAAACGATTAATTTCTTCTGATAGAAAGCAAAATCAATTTAGCCGACCTATCATTCGCCTATCTGTGGCCGCAATCGCCTTTTCCGTAGCGGTAATCATTATTTCTTTAGCCACAGGCATTGGCTTGCAAAAAGAAATCAAATCGAAACTTACTACCTACAGTGGCGATGTGCAAATTCGCTCCTACCAAAGCAGCCTAGGATGGGAGAATAAACCCATCACCTTAGATCAATCATGGGTGGATGTGGTGGAAAATCTCGAAGCCGTGGAACGCGTGCAACAGGTATCCACAAGAGCCGGAATTCTGAAATCTTCGGCCTTTTACGAAGGAGCTATTTTTAAAGGAGGCGACGGCAATTACCGCTCCCAGTCTCTGAAAAACGCATTGGTGTGGGGCAAAATCCCCGATTTTTCACTTGAAGGACCCTCAGATAGTATTTTGATTTCAAAGCATTTATACAACCTGCTTGCTATCGAAGAAGGCGAACGACTGGCCATGTACTTTTTCCGACCAGCACCACAAGCCCCTCTCCTACGCTATTTTTACATCAGTGGGGTTTACGAAACCGGTTTGGAACAAATTGATGAGAGCATCATCGTGGGTGACATTCGGCATCTTACGCGTATCAATGGTTGGGAGGAAAATCAAGTTGGGAGTCTCGAGATTTTTCTTCATCCAAAATTCGATATGGAAGATGTGGCACAGCAAATCCGCAATCTCGTACCGCACGACGTAGATGCGGTATCGGCACGGAGTCTTTACGAACAACTCTTTCAGTGGGTTGAACTTTTTGACATAAATATCATCATCATCTTCGTTGTCATGCTTTTGGTATCGGCCATCAACATCTCCTCCGCTCTGATGATTATGCTGCTCGAACGCACCCCGATGATCGGTTTGCTCAAATCTATGGGTGCGAGAAACAAACAAATACGCGATATCTTTTTGCAAAAGAGTATTTATCTGATTGTAAAGGGATTATTCTGGGGAAATCTCTTTGGTGCTGGACTCGCATTTTTACAGAAAAATTTCAAAATCATCACCCTCGATCAGAGTGTATATTACGTTTCGCACGTGCCTATTTACCTGAATCTATGGCACTTGTTTTTGGTCAATATCATCACCGTGCTCTTCTGCTGGGTTTGTCTGCTCGTCCCCGCGATGTTTATCGGAAAAATTCAGCCGGCGAAAACCATCCGTTTTTCTTAAAACCGCTCCCTCCTACGCCGTAGTCTTCGATCGCGGATATACCACCATATATTGAAGGCGTTGATGAATTCCGTTCGCCATTTTCTCCAAATAGCAGGCTTTTTACCAATCTGTTTTACCTGGAAAAGTTGATCGGCTTTTTCCGTGTTGTCCTTCCACTTTGGGTAAAACATACTCCGCTCATCCCATGGCTTATAGGGATAGGTAATGTGCAAAATAATCGCATCGGCAGGCGTTCTACGTCGTAGAAAATGAATGCGATTAAAGTCGTCAGACTGGTAAAAGTCGTTATACACGTAAGGCAGTTTGATTCTGCTCTTCTGAAAATACAGATTGAGAATTCCCTGGTCGCCATAGGTAGAATACGCATGGTATTTATCTACCAAATCCATGAGTTCTCCGAAGCGCTTCTCCGTATTATTTCCACTGTCAATCACCATCATACCGGCGTTGAAAGCTGTTTTGTCGAGGTCGTAGTCGGAGAATAAATGGAAGAGCTCGCGTTTTTCGTCTTCACTAAGCCATCCTTCGCGGGGACTAAACTGGTGCCAGAGGTTAAAGCGTGCACAATCGTTGGCAGCCGCGAAGCCCTCCACTTCCACCAAGGCATTTATATCCCACTGAATCACCATGTCCGTATCGAGGTATAGAATGCGGTGCCATTTAGCAAAATCGGGGTGAAAAAGCGATAACTTGCTAAAATAAATGCTATTCACTTTCGGCTGATTTTCACTCACACCCATTTCATTATCAATGTGGTGGATGTGGATGCCGCGCTCTTCAAACCACTTGAGAGCATCCGCATTGGCTATTTGATGCGCTAACAGAATGTATTCACCCTGCCAGTTGCCATCCACATAGCTGGAATAGATGATTTGCTTGGTTTTTTCCAAATGTCCTTCATCGGCCAGTACCGCTATTGCATTTTTTTTATCCATTTTCGCAAAGAATCAATAAAGTTGTAAAAACGCCATCTTCTCTTTCGGTAAAAATCCAGCCACCAGCCCCAAAAATACACGCTACGGATATTCCATTTATTGATAAAATCTACCAACATAATGCTTCTAAACGAAGGACTCCTCCCTCCAATCTGATACGAATCCTGAAGCTCAGCAGCCTCCATGCGCTCCCTCCATTCGAGGTGATAAGGGTTATTTTGTTGCCAGGGTTTGCTCGGATGAATGATGTGAAGAATGACTGCATTTTTATCTGATAATCTGCGAATTAACCCCTTCCTGTTAAAGCTTTCAGATAAATAATAGTCGTTATAAACGTAGGGTACTCGCTCACGAATAGGATTGAAAACCATATTGAGAATGCCCTGATCGTAATAGGCACATTCACGCCAGTACAAAGCTGTCATCTCGCAAAGTTGATGGAAATATTCTAACGTGCATAACTCCGTTGAAATTACCATCATTCCGGAATTGAAACTTACAGCGTTCAGGTCTCTGGTGGACATTACCTGATTTATCCTCGACTTCGTCCAATCGGAATACCGAGGCGACAGTTGGTGAATAACCGGATACTGAAAGCAGTCATCAGTGGCGGCGAAGGGCGTAAACTCTAACAATGGCCGAATATCCTTGCGGATGAGCATATCGGTATCGAGGTATATCAGCTTTTTCCAGCGGGTGAAATACGGATGAAACAGGTACATTTTTGCGAAATACACCCATTGATCCTTGGGTAAATCACCAAAAGCAAAATCTTTTTCATTTACCGAAACCACAATGACTCCGCGCTTTTCAAACCACTGTGCATCAACATCTCCCCAAGTAAGCAACACGATATCGTCTTCCCAATGTCCAAAGCTTCTGGCGGAATACACCATTTGCTTTACTTGGTCGAGATACTTTTCGTCGGCCAAAAAAACCAGTGCATTATCTTTCATCGGCCAAGGTTTTTGGTAAAGCATTCTTGGTTTTCCACCACCATCTACCGAGTTTGCCCAGCCATTCCCACCGCTTGACCCTGCGCTGTAAAGCTTCTATTTGGCCCTTGGAAACGGATTTAGCTTGGGGTTTAACATTTAGAAAATCATCTACCTTAGCCATGTTTTCTTGCCATTCGTGATGGAAAGGACTGTTCTCATCCCAGGGCTTGGGTTGGCCCACTAAATGGAGTATTACTGCTTCGTGTGGTTGCCTGCGTGGAACATACCATTCGTAAACGAAGAGGTCGTTATACACATAAGGCAGGGGATTCCACTTGTGCTGGAAATGTGCATTTAGTACGGCTTGTTCGGGAAAATAGGCCAATCCGTGGAGCTTATTAGCCAATTCCACCAAGGCATCAAAGTCTTCTTGAGTGTTATTTTTCGTAGGCACGAGCATCACGCCCACATTAAAGGTAGGAGCTTTCCAGTCGAGATTTAGCGTGTGGATAGCCGCTTGGTGTTCCCGGTTGAGATAAAGCAAATCAGGAACAAACTGATACAACAAATTCATTCCTAGAGCCTCTTCCCTAGCGCTAAATTGATTGTTTTCCAAAATAGGCCGCAAATCACCACGAATAAGTGTATCCACATCAAGATACAGCACTTTTTCCCAAGCTTGAAAAAAAGGATGCCACAGCATGAGTTTCGCGTAAACTACTTCCGGCCAGACATGTGCCTTATTAATTCTCGGAGAAAAATCCTTGATGATTTTATCGGCACGACAGATTCGAATGTTCTGCTGAGTAAACCATTCGAGCAATTCCTCGCGAATATCATGGGCGATGAGCACAAAATCGTGGTTCCATCCGCCTTGGGTTTTCGTAGCCACAAAAACTTGTTTGGCGTAGGGCAAATACGCCTCATTCACCGCTACGACAAGCGCGTAATCCGAATTCATGAAAAACGCTTTTTATACCACTGATAAGCACTAGGCCAATATTTTTGTAAAACCTGTCCGCAAAGCCACGTAAAATGAGCCAGATACATGGGAATCAATCGCATGGTACGTTTAAATGCGCGAATAAAATCGGTCCACGCACTGGGATTTTCGCCAATCTGATCCACGTTTGGGAAGTCATCAGCCTGCGACATTCTATTTTGCCATTCGGGGTTAAAGTAGCAGTCGTGATGCCAAGGTTTGTTTAACCCAATGAAATGCAATACCTTAGAATGCTTTTTCTTGATAGGAAGTAACGGATGACGTCCTTTATCTTCCTTGTAAAAAAAGTAGGTGTAATCGTTATACACTGGAGGGAGTGCTTTCCATTTTTTATAAAAGAGAAAGTTGAAGAGTGCTTGCTCGGGAAAACGCATGACCGATTCGTAATCGTCGAGAATTTTTTTAGCCTTCTCAAACATTTCCAGTGAGTTTTGCTTGGTATCAAACACCATTACACCCACGTTGAGTGCTACTTTTTTCAGACGAAACTTCTTCCCAATTGCATCCACTAGGTTTTTAGCATTTTCGTCTAAATCCTCATCCAGAAGAAGTTGTCCGCGAATATCCAGTTTACCATTTTCTTTACGAGCAGAAAAGCCCGGAAACCTTGCCAGTTTATTGATATCACGCATAATCATGATATCGGTGTCCATATACACCACTTTGCGCCATTTTTTCATCATTGGGTGTACAAGGTAGCACTTTTGAAAAACGATGGGTGGCCAGCCATTTACGTCTCTATTGATGAGAGCCGGAGGAGTAAAAATGTGTATTCCCCTTTCGCGAAACCACTGTAAGTCTTGTTCGGGTACATCCAGCACAAAAAGTCCGTACTCTCCTTTCCAGTTGCCAAATCGATGCGCACTGTAAAACACTTGCTTAGTGTATTCAAGATAATAGGAGTCGGATACCAATACCAGTATGTCCATAGAAGTAGTTGGGTGTTTGGGGGGTCAAATTTAAAGGGGAAACTTTATAGTTAAAAGTGAAAAGTTAATAGTGAAAAGTTTGGGTTGATAGTGAAAAGTAAGGGTGAATATTTTTTTCGTAAAAAATAAGTATTATGTATTGCATAGTACCAAATTATACACGTATATTTGCATAACCAAATAAGACGTTGTGCAAGACTCCAAAACCGACAATTTTCAATCGCAAATGCGCAAGGGCATATTAGAAATGTGCACTTTAGCCATTCTCAATAAAGCAGATGCTTATTCCAATGAGATTATCGAAACTTTGCGAAAGGGCAACATGATCGTGGTTGAGGGCACGCTCTACCCCATGCTCAATCGTCTTAAAAAAATGGAGCTCCTCACCTATCGATGGGAAGAAAGCAAGTCGGGGCCACCGCGCAAATACTACAGCATCACCTCCAAAGGCAGTGAAATTTTAAGCGAAATGACTGCAAATTGGAAGGAAATGACAGAATCCGTTAACCACATCATCAACACATAATTTTTGCAAAGCCATGAATAAAACCGTACAAGCCAATATCGGAGGATTTGTATTTTTTCTGGATGAAGAAGCCTACAGTGCTTTAGAACATTATTTGAAATCCCTGCGGAAAACGTTCCGAAACGAAGACGGAGCCGACGAAATCATCAACGACATCGAAATTCGTATTGCCGAACTTTTCAAAGAGTATTTAGGGAATCATCGTGAGGTAGTAAGCACACAAGATGTAAATAAGGTCATCGAAATCATGGGTAAGCCTGAAGATTTAGATGAGGAAACGACCGAGAGTAAGAAGGATTTCAACGATAGTTTTCAGACAAAAACCAAAAAGAGAATTTTCCGAGATCCCGAAAATCGAGTTTTGGGGGGCGTGGCTGCCGGCCTGGCTTCCTACTTGGATATAGACCCGGTAATCATTCGTATATTATTTGTTATCTCCCTATTTACGGGGGTTGGCGTGATCGTTTACTTGGTATTATGGATTGTCATTCCCGAGGCAAAATCCACCGCTGATAAACTCATGATGAAAGGGGAAAACATCAACATCGAAAACATTGAAAAAGCCATCAAAAAAGAGTTCAATGAAGTAAAAAAAAAATTAGAAGAGGCTGGTAAAGCCATAGATGAGAAGTCTATTCAAAGCAGTGCTAACAATCTCGGAAAAGCTTTGGAACAAATCGTTTTGAAATTATTCGAAATAATCAAAACGCTCCTAAAGTTTGTCTTCAAGTTCTTAGGCTTTTCCGTGCTCATCGTATTGGCCATTGCAATTTTTAGTCTAAGTGTATCCCTTTTAGGTTCAGGTATCAATATCAGTGGATTACGTGTTGGCCCCATTGAACTAATGGAATATACTCAAGCACTCTTTGTGAATGAAACCCATCTATGGTTGTTCTTTGCCGGATTAATCGGGCTAACTGCCTTAGTGGTGTTCAGCATCATATCCTTAAGCATACAGCTCATTTTCAATCACAAATGGTATAATCCGGCGTGGAATTCACTTTTGAGTATGATTGCCTTTCTCAGCATTGGAACACTCGTATTTTCGGGTGTTTGGCTTGCCGGCGCATTTAGCAATGAAGCGCGATATACCCTTCAAGAAGAAGTTTCTGAAATCAGTATCAACGACACCATTCACTTTTCGGCCAATACCAATATGCAGTTGGAAGATTACGGCTGGGACAAAAACTTCTATTGGGTGGCCGAAGAAGGCAATCAGTATTTGAGAAGAGTCTCCGTAAGAATAGAAAAAAACAAATCCGAGCAAACGCTGGTTGAATTCCATAAAAAATCCAAGGGAAGAACCAAGGCCGATGCACGTACAGCTGCAAAGGAAATTCTTTACTCATATCAACGGGAAAACAACGCTTTTCAATTCGACAACTACTTTCAACTAGCAGAAAATCAAAGATTCAGGATGCAAGAGTTGGATATAAAGGTGTTCATCCCCGAAGGTCAAATCATCCATTTCGACGAAAGCATGATTGATATTTCCAAATATACGCGTAAGCACCAGGATAGTAAAGACTACGAGTTGGTTGGAAACTACTGGAAGATGGGGAGCAGTGGTTTGGAGTGTTTAAGCTGTAAAATAAATTAACATTCCAGCCATTAACGAACTGTTCCAAAGCGCATATCAAAGCGTCCATCCCTCAACTGCCTAATCCCGTGCTCATCTGACTCCGCATCAAAGGAAAATGTTCCCGACATGATTTCATTGATGGTATCGAAGTAATGGAAATGCACCCAATTGATAGCGCGATTTTGAAAATCGGAAGTTTGATAAGCCCTTTTCGGGTCATCTATTGTGGCTCGATGCGTAAAATACCCAATATTCGTTTCATCAAAATAAAACGTATCATACACTGAATTTAAGTCGCTTAGATACAAATAAATACTCAGATTTGAGCTATGCGTGTTATCATCTAAACGCGTTTGTCGCCCAGAGATAGAAATACTATATCCCGAGTCTGTTCTAGCAGAAAATGAACTAGACATCAAAGAAGGACTTCCCATAATACCCCCTAGAGGTCGTTTGTAAGGCGTCCAAACTTCTCCGTCGATATAGACGCCAATCGTATTCGCCCCCGTATCCGTAATAGGAGGCATTATTAGCTCCGGACTATCGCGTCGGCAATGAGACGCCATGAGGAAAAACGAAAAAAGGATGATGGTAAGGAGGTAGTGATAGGTTCGCATGAGAAAGAGGATTAAATTCGACTACAAAGTAAAGCAATAAAAACTAACCATGGAATTAAATATAAGACAACGGAATTAATCGCATTGTTGGGTAAAAGATTTGATTTACTTTTGTGTACGAATTAAGAACTCTAAAGCACCTTAGTCCTCAAAATGAAGTTTTCAAAACCTGGCAAAGCAGCATTATCAATACTATGCATTTTTTTAATGGGTTTTGCCCCCAGTAATACGCATACATTCTCCAAGGCCGATTTAATGGGCATGTTTGAAGCCTCTTCACATTCGGGGTTTAAAAGAGTTCCGGAAAAATACGCCTCCCACGGAGCGCACTACCTTCGTAATGAAGTTGTTGACGCTTACGTGCGCATGGCTAAAAAAGCGCAGGCAGACGGAATAAATCTCCAAGTAGTGAGCGCTTTCCGCTCGTATTACCGACAGAAAACTATTTGGAACAACAAATTTACCCGCTTCCGTGGCACCTACCTCGAACGCGCTCAGAAAATTTTGGAGTACTCTTCAATGCCGGGTACCAGCAGACACCATTGGGGAACCGACTTCGACTTGAATTCCGTTGAACCGGCATATTTTGAAACGCCTACCGGTAAAGCAATTTACAAATGGCTGGTGGAAAATGCCCACGACTTTGGATT
>JBHYFA010000019.1:0-39791 GCA_051859825.1 Schleiferiaceae bacterium | reverse complement strand
GCAAGCATTAAGTCCGGCAGCATTCGAAGCCGCAGCGGAAGAAACAGGTGCCATCATTCTCGACACTCGTAGCAGTGGTGATTTCGCCAAAGGATTTGTTCCTAAGTCAGTAAATATCGGACTAAAAGGCGATTTTGCTCCCTGGGTAGGCGCTATGATTCGCTCGGTTTCCCAACCCATCCTCCTAGTTACCGACGCCGGACAGGAGGAAGAAGCGATAACTCGCTTAAGTAGAGTGGGTTTTGATAACGTTCTCGGATATCTCGAAAACGGTTTCCAAAGCTGGCTCGATAGCGGAAAAGAATATGATACGGTTAATCGCATCTCGGTAGAGGAATTTGCCAAAGAAGTGAAAATCGGCGAGAGTATCGTGCTCGACGTACGCAAAGAAAGCGAGTATGTGGCTGAACACGTAGAAGAGGCATACAACCGCCCGCTCGACTTCATCAACGATTGGTTTATCGACATCGACCGTGATAAGCATTTCTTCCTTCACTGTGCCGGTGGGTACCGAAGTATGATTGCGGCCAGTATTTTACAAGCTCGCGGAATTCGCAATTTCTCTGAAGTAGAAGGCGGATTCGGAGCTATTGCGAAAACGGAAGTGGCGAAGACGGATTATGTTTGCCCATCTAAAATACTAAAATAATGTCTGTCTAGAAAGTCTAATGACGGCGTTATGCTCATCTGAAAATCAGGGAATTTACATTAGTAAGTGACCTGATTTTCAGATTTCGCATGCCTTGTCCTCGAACTTTCTAGTTCAGTAGCAAGGCGTACGCAGGATTAAAAAACACCTCCACTCCCCTACTTCCCGATGCAAAACTTTCCGAAAATCGTCCCGAGAATATCGCGATCTATTTCGATGGCGCCGGTGATGTTGCCTAAATAGCGTAAGGCCTCGCGGACATCAAGTGCTAGGAAGTCGCCCGTAACCCCCATCAACATATTTTCGCGAATGCGTCGTACGGTTTGCAACGTGAAATCGAGGTTTTGAAAATGCCGGGCGTTGGTGACAATCACTTCTTGACCAATTTGACTACTGCCTTTTACCATTTGTACCAAGGCATTTTGCAGTTCATCTAAGCCGTCTTGCTGGGCTGCCGAAACGTGAAAAAATGGATGCTCGATAAATTGTGGTTTTTCCACCTGGCGGAGGTCGCTTTTGTTGGCAATCACCATCATGCTTTTGGCCTCCGTTCGCGCACACAATTCGCGGTATTCTCGTTCTATTTCCTCGGACTGTTTGGTGGCGTCGTAAAGAAAAAGTACGATTTCCGCCTGCTGGATTTTTTCGTATGCCTTGCGTATCCCAATGCTTTCAATGGCGTCGTCGGTATCGCGTAGGCCGGCAGTATCGATGAAGCGAAAACGCAGTCCGTCGATTTCCATTTCATCTTCAATTGTATCGCGGGTGGTACCGGCTATTTCGCTCACTATAGCGCGTTCGTCCTGCAGAAGGGCGTTGAGCAGGGTCGATTTTCCCGCGTTGGGCGCTCCCACAATGCTCACGGGAATACCGTTTTTTATGGCGTTGCCCAGGGCGAAACTGCTACTGAGTCGCAGCACCACCGCCTCAATCTCGTCGAGAAGCTGTTGAAGTTGCTCGCGGTTGGCAAACTCCACATCCTCTTCGGCAAAGTCGAGTTCCAATTCAATGAGTGAGGCAAAATAAATGAGCTGATCACGCAAGGCGGCCAGTTCCTTGCTAAATCCACCGCGCATTTGTTGCAGGGCGATTTTTGCCGAAGCCGCACTTTCGGAATGAATAAGGTCGGCCACGGCCTCCGCCTGACTCAAATCCATTTTCCCGTTGAAAAAACTCCGCATGCTAAATTCTCCCGGTTCCGCTAGACGAACGCCTCGTTGTAAAAAGAGGTTGAGTAATGCCTGCTGGATATAGGTGGAGCCGTGACACGAAATCTCCACAACATCTTCTCCCGTGTAGGACTTCGGAGCGCGAAAAATGCTGATGATGACCTCGTCGAGCGTGGCGTTATCGTCCATAATGCTGCCGTAATGCAGGGAGTATCCGGGCGCTTTTTGGAGGTCGCTTTTTCCTTTATAAACCGCCGCCACCTCCGCAATAGCCGTTTCACCCGAAAGTCGTAAAACAGCAATAGCACCCATTCCGGGAGGGGTAGCGATGGCAATGATGGTGTCTTTGGTAATCATTCTGCAAAGGTATTGCAGTTCACACGCTCCCGTCACTATCTTCGCAGCAATGGCAATGCATTTTCATAAAACCCAACAAGAGCTTATTCTTCAAGCATTTAAGGCTGGAAGAAACAGTCATGCCCAACTTTTTTACGGGCCGCCCGGCAACGGAAAGTTGGAGGCTGCGCTGTGGTACGCCTCGTTAATGCTTTGTTTGCATCCCACGGAAGACGGTCCCTGCGGCAACTGCTCCTCGTGTATACAAAACAAATCGTTTACCCACCCCGATTTGCAGTTTATTTTTCCCACGCCGAAATATGCTACTGATAAAATTGAGGGAAGAAGTATGGAGTTTATCTCTCAATGGCGTGAACTCTTGGGAAAACACGCCTTCTTCAATTTTGATGATTGGCGAGTCAAAACGGGTTATGATAGCAAGAATTTTGAGATACGGGTAAATGAGGCGCAGGAAATCAATAAAAACCTCTCGTATAAGTCGTATTCCGGAGGCTATAAAATCGTTCTGATTTGGTTGCCCGAAATGCTTAACATTACAACGTCCAACAAAATTCTCAAGAACATCGAAGAGCCGGAAGACCGCACCATTATTTTGATGGTTTCCGAGCAAATCAATCGCGTTTTACCCACTATACGCAGTAGGGTGCAGTCGGTATTTTTTCCTCTATTGCAGGTGGAGGACTTGGCGCAACATTTACGGACTAAGGGTGTGAGCGAGGCCGACGAGATTGCCCGCATATCGGAGGGGAATCTTCAGCGTGCATACAGTTTTCTCGAGGCCGATTCTGGCGTGAAAGAAATGGGAGCCTTATTTGCCCGGTGGATGCGTGTGTGCTATGCGGTAAACATGAAAGAAATACTCAGCATATCCGATTTGTTATCAAAGGGCGGGAAGAATTATACCGAGAACTTTTTGAAATTTTCCCTGCAAATTATCCGTGAGGCGTTATTGCTTGGCAAGGCGACGAGCATCGACGGAAACAATCCCGTTTTTGCCGGCTCCGACTTCAAGATATCCAACTTTTCCAAACTCATAAACCCGGATAACACCCACGCTATTTTAGCGGAAATCGATCGTGCGGTTTACGAAATTGGTAGAACCATGAATATAAAAATCGTGATGACAGATTTAAGCATCAGGATGCATTATTTGATGAAGAAGGGGGTGTTGCCTCCTGCTTTTGGTTAGTCGCGATGAATCGCGTCTTTGCCGTTTTTTAAGACGTGATAAATCGCGTCTATGTCGTAATCATAACAGCACAATATTCCTTGACTCACAAATACATAGCCATAGAAGGAAACATTGGCGCGGGGAAAACCACCCTAGCGGAATTGCTGAGCGCGAAATTGGGTAGTCATCTTTTGCTAGAGCAGTTTGCCGACAACCCCTTTTTACCGGATTTTTATCGCGATAGAGAGCGTTATGCTTTCCCTTTGGAGATGGCCTTCATGGCCGAGCGTTATCGTCAAATAAGCGAAACGAATGTGTTTAACGACTTGTTTGGCACACCGGTGATTGCCGATTTTCATCCGCTGAAGTCCAAGCTTTTTGCGGGTCAGAATCTTCCCGAGAAGGAATTCAATCTCTACCGCACCTTTTTTGATTCCTTGTTTAAATGGTTGCCAAAACCCGATTTGTTGATTTATTTAGATCTGCCGGTGAAGTCGGCCCAAGAAAACATTCGCCGGAGAGGTCGTTCATACGAGCAGTCCATTCCAGACGAATACCTCTACGATTTACAAACCGCCTATCAGAGTTTTATTCATCAGGTGGACATTCCGGTGTTGTTTATCGACAAGCGGGAGGTTGATTTTGTTGGGGAAGGAGAGGCTTTGGAGAACTTAGTAGATGCTTTGAAACATCCTCACCAAAAAGGAATAAACAATATTGATTTATCGTCGTAGGATATGGCTCGTGGGAAGCCTGCTGAACCATCGTGCTGCCCCAAAATTTAGTATTATTTCAACCCCACGCGTTCAAAAACCCAATACCATCAATCAAGATCTAAATTGTCGATGCTCTATTGACAAAAATCGTGGTTTTTTGCGAATAGAGCATCGACATTTCTTTAAGCGAAGACATTGAAAAGCAGAGGTATAATTCACAATGTCTATGTTTGCCAAAATTTTTTTACAGCCGAAAGAATTTTTCAGCTTTGTGTATAGACGTCTCTATACAAACCGAGGCAAATAATTGATTTGCAAGATAATGGTTAAATTATCAAGACGTTCGTTTATTCGCGTTTTTGATGTAATCTTCCAAGGCCATCGTCATGGATGGAAACTCCGGAGTAGGGGCGGCAATATCCAAGCGCAAACCAGCTTCGGCAATGGCTTTGTGCGTAGTGGCTCCAAAGGCGGCAATGCGTGTTTCTCCCTGCTCAAAATCCGGGAAGTTCTCAAACAAGGATTTAATTCCTAATGGCGAGAAGAATACGAGCACATCATACTTAACATCTTCCAAGTCGGACAAGTCGCTGCAAACGGTTTTGTACAGAATAGCACGGGTGTAATCCACCTTAATACCTTCTAGCAATTTTGGCACATCTGGCTTGAGGCTATCACTCGTGGGCAACAAAAACTTCTCGGTTTTGTGCTTTTTCAATACCGGAATCAAGTCTTGAAAAGTCAATTTACCGTAATAGATTTTCCTTTTGCGGTAAACAACATATTTCTGAAGATAGAAGGCGATGGCTTCCGAAACGCAGAAATACTTTAACTCGATGGGAACTTCATAGCGTACCTCTTCACACATTTTGAAGAAGTAATCAATGGCGTTCTTACTAGTGAAGATGATGGCCGAGAAATCAGGAATGTTGATTTTTTCCTTGCGAAACTCCGTTACGTCCACGCCTTCAACGTGAATGAAAGGTCGAAAATCAATTTTCAATTTCTGTTTTGTGGCGAGTTCATCGTATGGAGACTTAACATCTCCTGCAGGTTCCGGTTGGGAAACCAAAATGGTTTTTACTTTCAAAGTACCCGGTTTTTAGTGTTTTCTTACTTACTGATAGTGAGAATTACAGCCCAAATAATAGGGCTGATTTCCAAGGTGCAAAGGTACAAAAAGATTCTGTAATACGGAATACGAGTTTGATGATGTAATTGTGAAGTTGCGCGTAAGGTGTGGAAAACACTTATTGCGCATAAAAACACCAAACTGAAACCGAAGAAAAAATTCGAGTAATTGCCAGAATAGTAGGCTAAAACCACCATTGGCACCAGCCATAATCCAAGTCCCATTCTGTACTTTCGTAAAAAATCTAACCACAAATCTCCGGCTTTCTGACGGTCGAAAAGTAATGAAACAACCTTGACAATTAGGTTTCGAAAAAACAGAAAAAAGCTTAAAAGGAAGAAAAACTGAATGAACAATCGCCAACTATTTGCCGTCACATTGATGATTTGTGCCCAATTCAGTACACCCATTATCAACAATACCAAGGAAGAAATGTAAACGGCATATAACACCCCGGAAAGAATACTGGGATAGTCTTCCTTCATGTCAGCCGCCTTAGTATTATAGCCCCCAGTGAGTGCGAAGGTTTGAAGATTAGAAAAGCGCTTGGTATAATTCATTCGCACCCACATCATACCTCCGCCCAGAAGCACAACCAAAACAAAAACCCAATCTAAATAATGCGAGGAGGTAGGCTCCATTTTAGTTTTGATTAATTTGGGTGACAAAATGTGCCTTCACAATTTATTTCCCGGAATTTACAACCCTTGGCACTTTGAAATAATCGGTATCGTGATCTGCGGCGTTCTTCAAGGCGTCCTGCTGGCTCACCTCTTTTCCGGGAACATCTTCACGCAAGGCATTCACGCGCTCGCTGATATAGACCAAAGGCTCTTCGTCTTCTAGATCCAGTTCGCGCACTTTCTCCACGAATTTCAAAATCTTATTGAAATCCTGAAGCATGCTTTCCTTCTCATTTTCCGTAAGCTCGATGCGCGCTAAGTGGGCAATTTTTTCTAATTCTGATTTGGAAACTTCCATGGTATATGTAGCTAAAATATTTATGGCAAAGTTCGGAAATAATACCCAATCAAGACAGGTCTTTTTCCAACGATGTCTTCATGATTTCAAAGGCGGTATCTCGAAGTTCCTTGTCGGTTTTTCCCTGAGCAGAAATGGGTGGGTGAATTTGTGCACGCAATCTTCCGGGTGAGCCGCCATCCCACCAGCTGTAAGGATGTTTGCGTTTGGTATCGGGGAAGGTGATAGGCAACAAATCTATCCCCTCTTCGGCGGCCAAACGAAAGGCGCCAATTTTAAAGGGCCACAGTAATACCGTAGGATCGTCGGGAACACCTCCTTCGGGATATATGCATACTCCCAGTCCGTTTTGCAATTTTTTACGCGCCTCGTAATACACATCGCGACGAGAAGCCAAACTGCTTCGGTCAACCAAGATGTTGGTGCGCTTGTAGTAGTAGCCAAACACCGGCCATTTTTCTAACTCTTTTTTGCCTATAAACAAAAACACATTGGGCACGGTGATGTAGGTAAGCATGATGTCGATCATGGAGGTATGGTTGGCAATAACGATATAGCTTTTGCGCTTACCAATGTTTTTTCGACCTTTTACCCGAGGATAAAACCCACTGAGGTACAAGACCAAATACGCCCAAATTCGGGCAAAACGAAAGAAGTATTTGTACCACTCTTTACGCAGGGAAAACAACGTAATAAAAGGAAATACCAGTACAATGGCGATGAATACGGCGATAAAAAACCAAAATCGCCATACAACTTGAAGTGGATATAAAAGCTTTGCCATAGTGACGGCAAAAGTACATTAGTAATTGTACCTTTGCTCTATCAATTTAGAAAGTCACAATTTCATTTAAACAGTATGGCTCGTATTCTTACCGGTATTCAAAGTTCTGGTGAACAACATCTTGGAAATATTCTCGGCGCGCTTCAACCCGCTATTGAACTTTCTAAAAAATCGGAAAACGAATCTTTTTTCTTTATTGCCGACCTGCATTCGCTCACTTCTTTGAAAGATGGGGAGCAAAGACGCTTCAATACTCGTGCTGCTGCTGCCGCTTGGTTGGCCACCGGTTTTGATGCCGAAGCAAACGTGTTTTACCGCCAGAGTGATTTGGCCGGACTCGTGAATGAACTCACCTGGTATTTGGGCTGCTTTACGCCGTATCCGATGCTGGCTAATGCGCATTCGTTTAAAGACAAAAGCGATAAACTCAGCGATGTTAACGCCGGACTTTTTTATTACCCCGTGTTGATGGCCGCCGATATTTTGCTCTACGATGCGGAGTTTGTGCCCGTGGGTAAAGATCAAAAGCAACATTTGGAAATCACGCGCGATTTAGCTAAAGCCATCAATAACCACTGTAATGATGAAGTGCTTGTTCTGCCCGAACCTCTCATTCGTGAAGAGGTTATGACCATTCCCGGCACCGACGGACGAAAGATGAGCAAGTCATACAACAACGTTATTCGCGTGTATGATGCGTTGCCTAAGCTCAAAAAACAAGTGATGAGCATCATTACCGATAGTACGGCTTTAGAAGATCCCAAAGATCCGGAAACCTGCAACGTAATGACAATTTACCGCTTGGTAGCCACCGCAGAGCAAGTTGCGGAAATGGAGGCCAACTATCGCAAGGGAGGTTACGGCTACGGTCATGCAAAAAAGGCCTTACTCGAAGTTCTAACCGACCGCTTTGCCGAGGCCCGTGAGAGTTATCAAAGCTGGATGCAACGTCCCGATGACTTGGAAGACATCCTGAAAATGGGCGCTGCCAAAGCCCGTCCACACGCGGAAAGTGTTTTGGAAAGATTGCGGGGGCATTTGGGGTTTTGATGCGTGAATTGAGATAAATACTCATTTGGCTGTTCACCTATAGTACTATAGCATAGATATTAAATTCTTTATGCAACCGTCTTGCTCTAATTTTTTTCTAATACTTTCCTAAGACTCCTCTAATAATCCGCAAACAGCATTTAGATACTTTTGCACCGTTAAAAATCATAACCCATGGACTACGACAGTAAACCTCCGTCAAACATGGTGTAGTGAAAAATAGAAAGTTTCGCTGCACCGAAAAAAACAGTGTCATGCAAAACTTTCTCAAGCTTCCTAGACGCTCTAGGGTCAAAAAAAATGCTGTGGTAACAAATATCAAGCACGCAGAAGTATATCAGTCTTACCAAGACTTTGGAATCGAAGCCCTTCCCTTTGTGGCTCTGGCTTCCGCGAACACCAAGCGAAACTCAGTCCGTAAACCCTCTAAAGAAAAATCGCTATGACCATCTGGATGTTTGCATCCCGATTGGGCTGGGCTTTGCTCTTTGGCGCTTTAGTGGGCGTGGAAAGACAATATAGGCAAAAAAGTGCCGGATTGCGAACCAATACCTTGGTTTCGCTAGGTGCCGCTTCCTTTATTCTGCTATCCGCCTCCCTAACCGATTTCGGTGATGATGGATCCATTTACAACGGTGATCCATCTAGAGTTGCCGGACAAATTGTTACCGGAATTGGCTTCCTTGGTGCCGGAGTAATCATGAAAACCGGTCTGAACGTTCAGGGTCTAAACACCGCCGCAACCATCTGGTGCTCCGCCGCAGTGGGGTCACTAGCTGGTGCCGGCATGTTTATCGAATCCGCACTCGTGGCCGTCGCCATTTCTATGACGCATGTATTCCTTCGTCCATTGGGCGTATTTGTTAACCGCTTCGGATTTTCTTCAGCAGAAAGCTCCGCAACACCTATTTACAGATTAAGTATTGTATGCAAGGAAAATATCGAAAACCTCCTCCGCATTCAACTTCTCAATGCAGTAAAAGCTAATCCCGACCTACAACTGCGCGCCTTGAGAAGCAGCGACGATGTTAACCGTAAACTCAGCATCATCGACGCCGATATTCTCGCTAACGGCAAGCAAGATCCGAGCATCGAAAGACTCGTAGGTACACTTACCATCGAACTGGGAGTAGTGGAAGTAAGCTGGGAAGTACTTGAAAGCTCAAACGATTGATCATGAGACACAAAGATATTCAAGAACTCAGCAAAAATTTTGAGCATATCAATCAACTGATTGAGTGCATCCCACTAATGAAGAAAATGCCGGTGGTAGAGGTGAGCGATATTTTAGCCAACCTCGACATTGATTACCTCTTCGAAGTGCTCAAGCATTTTACCGAACATCAGCAAGGTCTCATCGTTGCCGAGTTTAGCGTACTCCGTCAGATTGAACTGTTCCAGAGCGTATCGCGCAAGCATTTTGCTCCCATCTTCGAGAATGTGCCATCGGATGATCGCGCCGACCTCTTTCAGCACCTTACGCAAAAAGAGCAGGCCGGACTCCTACCCTACCTCACAAAATCAATCCGTGAAAACGTAATACAACTCAGCGCTTACCCTCCCGAACATGCAGGAGGTATCATGAGCACCGATTTCGCGGCCATCTCTCACACCATCAACTGTCAAAGCGCCATTGAAAGCATTCGCGCTCAAGCGCCTTCCAAACGCACGGTGTATTACGTGTACGTCATCGATGAAGACAAAAAACTCTTGGGGTTTGTAACCCTCAAAGATTTAATCCTTGCAGACCCACAGGCCTCCATCGATCAAATCATGTTCACCCAGTTTGTATCAGCCTTGGTTGACGAAGATCGTGAGGCAGTAGCCGTGAAGATTGAGCGTTACGACCTCCTAGCCATTCCCGTAGTCAATAACAAAAATCAACTCCTAGGAATCGTTACCCACGACGACGCGATTGAAGTTATTCGTGCCGAACAAACCGAAGATATGGAACGCTTCATGGGTATTGTGTCTGACGCAGCCGAAACAAACTACGCCGAAACCACCAGCTGGCAACACTTCAAGAAGCGGGTGGTGTGGATTGTTTCTCTTGCCGCCTTTGGTATTATTTCCGGGCTCATTATTCACAGCTACGAAAACGCCCTAGATGCCCTGCTAATTTTAGCACTCTACATGCCGATGGTGGCAGATACCGGTGGAAACTCCGGAAGCCAGGCAGCTACGGTGGTCGTTCGCGCTTTGGCCTTAGGACAAATCAATCTCAAAAACTGGTTTTACATCCTCTGGAAAGAAGCCAAAGTAGCGGTTATGCTCTCCATTTGCTTAGGTTTATTGGCCTACGGAAAAGTATTGTTTTTAAGCTGGGAGAGCGAAATTCCCGAGCAATATACCTTAAGCAGCATTGCCTTCGTCATTTCCCTAGCGCTATCCCTACAGGTGATTACCGCCACGGTAATTGGCGCTGGGCTTCCCATGCTTGTCAAACGTTTTGGTGGCGACCCCGCCGTTGCAGCCAGTCCGGCAATTACTACCGTAGTTGACATCACCGGCCTGCTGATTTACTTCGGAGTAGCCACACTATTTTTTAATCTGTAATCAATTTTTAATTTCTAATTTTTAATCATGAAAAAGTCAATTATTTTCATCTTACTTGCCAGCGTGGCTTTCTCGCTGCAAGCCCAACAAGTGGAGCGGGCCGACTTACCCTTCTTCATCGACCCTATCAAACGTTTGCCCGAGTTTGAGTTGGAAGACAAAAAAGAGGGTACTTTTATTACTGGATTGCCCCGATTGGAATTTGATCCCATTCGAGGTTTTGGAGCAGGAGGAAATATTTTCTTATTCTTCAATGGTAAAAAAGACGACCCGTTTTTTGAGTACACCCCTTATCGTCACCGAATCACAGGAGAGTTCTTCATCTTTGAAAATGGCCGTGTGCGTTACGAATTCAACTATGATGCGCCTTACATCTTCAACTCGAAGTGGCGCCTTCGTGCCGATGCGGTTTATTGGGAAGACCCCAACGCACAGTATTGGGGATTTGGTCGCAATTCATCCAATCGTCGCCTACGTTTTCGCGACAAAAGCAACCCTGGAGCGGGTATAGCAACTTTTCGTAGCGTTAGTGATTACGAAGAAAACCTAACGATTGCTGAACAAGACCAAAATGGTGTTTGGAGAACAGACCACCATTTCAATCAATTCATTCAAGAAGAAATGCTATACAACCTTCTTGGTGAGCGCGTGATGATGGGGGGTAAGCTCCGCTTTATGTTTGGATACGAAGCTTTATTTACTCGTTTTCAGGGATATGAAGGAAGAGCTGCTGAAGAAGCCTTCGACATTAACGGAAATGAAGTTTCTGCTATCAATAACCAAACGCTTATTGAGCGCGAAAAAGCCGACGGTACTTGGGACCGCTTCAACCTGTCCGGTTTTGACCAAATTGGCGATGGAAGATTTAACTTCACCAGTATGCTCGCCGCTGCTTTGATTTACGATACGCGCGACTTCGAACCCGATCCTTCTAAAGGGGTGTTCTTGGAGTACTCTCACGAATACTCAGCTCCCTTTCTAGGCTCTATGTTTGACTTTAACAAATTCATGGTTCAAGCTCAGTACATCAAAACGTTGAAGCGTTGGAAAAACAATAAAAACCGCCTTACCTTCGCCGGACTCGCTGCCATTGGTCACGTTTGGGGATCAAACATCAACTTCATCGAAATGTGGGATTTATCTAGCCAAGCAGAGGCTGGAGGAATCTTGGTAATGGGTGGTGAGCGTTCTCTTCGTGGATATCGCGAAGCCCGCTTTATGGCTCCTACTATGGCCTTGGTAAACCTCGAAATGCGTTCACGCTTGTACGACTTTAAGCTGTTCAACCAGCATTTCAACCTCGGACTTACTCCCTTCTTCGATTTCGGTAATGTATTCGACGGCCTCGACAAAATGAGCTTTTCTCGCTGGCGTGGTGCTCCCGGAATTGGTGCTCGTATGGCATGGAACCAGTCCACCATCGTGCGTTTAGACTTCGCTGTTAGCCCCGAAGGCAGCCAGACCTTCTTCGGCTTCAACCATATTTTCTAAAACGGTTTTTTGGCCACCTAATCCGGCTATCCGTTACAAGTCCGCACCGCCGAGCCGGCAATTGCCTGGCCGCGTACGGGGTCTGCTTCTATCGTCGCAGCCTCCGCCGCAGCCGCAATTGCTGGCTCGGCGCTTTGCGGGCTTTCCACTTCTATCCGGGGTGGAAAAACCGAGGTCCTGTTAAACAATTTTATGAAGAAGCTTCACCTAGTTCTTCTTCACCATGCTCCTATCAAAAAAATACCGAAACACCAATATTGAAACTCAAGTTAGAAAGAGATAACTGCATATTTGTGCCGCTACTTTCAAAATTAGATGTATAAACCGTTTCGCCTAAGGTTGAAAATGATTCGCTTTTGGATTGATTAGCAAAATAATTCAAAAGACCTACATTAAAGTCAAAAGACACGCGCTTACTCACAAATATTGCCAAGCCAGCGTTAAAACCAATATCTATTGCGCTACCAGATGATTCTCTAACTAAAAACTCTTGCCCTAGGTCATCTCTAGTAATTTTCCCTTGATTAACAGCATAGTGCGCGTAAGCCTCCGAATAAAGCGCAAAATCTTTACTTAAAGCTATGTAATGTCTGGCAAAAAATCTCCCAGACAACGAATAAGAGCGTTCTTTGGAGGGGTAAGCATCAGATGGGTTGCGTCTGCCAATTCCTCCACCCAATCCAGCGCCAATGGCGAAATTGTCCGCTACAAAAAAACCATAATTCAGCATCGCACTCGATCTTAATGATTTAATACCCCATAGGTTTGGTGTTCTGTGCCAAATAAAAGGTTGGTGTCTTTGATTATCTCCGTAAACAAAGCTCATATTGCCACTTATAAAAGAGCTTCCTTTAGTCAACTGACTTTGTTGAGCAAAAGCAAAAAGAGAGGAAAGTAAAAACAAAGTGATTGTCAGATAGCTTTTCATAAATAATTTTTTTTAGTTGTCATCCCGACATAAATATCGGGACAAGTAATAGAATGTCCTTGTCAATTTTCATTGGAGCTTGTGAAGGCTACTACATGGACATTTCATATGTAAATAATTGATTATTTTTAAAGGTCATATGGAATACGCTAGGTTATGATTAGAAAAAAACCGAAAAGCCGAGGAAAAGCTGAGCCATAGAAAAATTGAATTGAAAAGAATTGGTTTCCATTTCTTGGGAGGAAACCAAATCTCCATCATTATTAAAACTTTCGCTGTTTTCTCTTGAATTATTCCACCCCGCAAAGCCAAAATTTAAATCTAGAGATGCGTTCTTAGACACAAAGTAAGAAACTCCTGCTCCAAAACCTACTAAAAACATATTTTGATTAGAGCTATTATCTTTATACGTACCTTGAATTGTAGTCGTATAGTTTTCGGTAAAATCCATTCCGTAAACCACATTAAACTCAGGAAAGAAGAAGAGTTTATCACCTAAAGGAATGTAGTAGCGTGAAAATAATCTTCCATAGAAACCCAAAGTGGTCTGTTCATATCCATCCTGAAGAAAGTTAAGATTATGGCCGTAATCATATTCCACTTCATTATTGTAGATGAAAAAAGAGACTCCTGCACCCACTACCAAAAAATCACTCACAAAAAATCCGTAGTCACCTAAAAGCGAAAGTGTGGAAGTTGACGAAATATTAGATATTGTATTTTGCGAGGGAAGTGGGTAGTTTTGATTCTTTGATGTGTAACCATCTTGACTAAAGCCTACCCCGCCACTAAAGAAAGAGTTGCCTTTTAATAATTGTTGTTGCGCGTACAATCCCGATGTAAAGCTCAAAAGTGCTACGAATAAAAATGTTTTTTTCATGATGTGATGATGAGTTTATTGGTTAATAATATTCAAAAAGTGTAATTCATTCGCAATAATCTATTTCGTACAAATGTGTTTTGCGTATAAAATTAACACTGCAAATATATGTAAGAAATAGCAATCATTTTTAACTTACAAAAAATATTTTGTTTATTGTTGTGGTAAATAAAAATGCTGCTTATAAAAGAATATTATGTAACTTTGTAAACACTTCTGGATAAAATAAATATGAAGAAACTCTACTCACACTTCATTCTATGTTTAGTATTGTTTGCTGGGCTTTTTTATAAAGCACAAGGACAAGTGAACCTAGCTCCCCAAGCCGTGGTCAATTCCAATAACTGTTTTGGAAACACTTGCGACTTCATCAATAATCAAGATACCGGGGCTTGTGGCACACCACAGGTTGATTTCATGTATGTTGTTGACTCGAATTCTATTGGAAATTCAGGAATTTTTATTGAATGGGAATGGAGCAATCCTGTAACTATAAACGCTTTTGTGATATACTGGTCGAGGCTGCTAGCTGGTAGCACAAGTCCGGTTTTCTCTAGTGCTATGCTGCAATATTGGACAGGCTCCTCTTGGCAAAATCACTTTGAAATTACTAGGCTTGGTAGTAATTGTGCAGACACGGCTCATTTTCCCACAATAACTGCTCAAAAAATACGTCTAATAGACTTCAAAGGCTTTTTTCATGATCCTGGTATGTTTCCTATTTATAGTCAATTAACTACCGCTTTTTCTCTTCGGGAAATAGAGATTATCAGCGCACCCTTTGCCCAAAATGACGGTGGTATTTACAAAATCATAAGTCCTTCTCTCAACTCACGCTTTTGCCAAGGAAGCAATAATGTGGTGGTTCAAGCGGCAAATTTTGGAACGAACATTATCAATAACCTGACGATTCATTGGGAGGTAAATGGCATAGCACAACCAAGTGTAAACCTCAACACCCCTCTTGATACACTAAACGGCTCCAACCCTTGGTTTGCCGATGTTTCTTTAGGAAATTTCAACATCACCGGAGGCACTACGTACCACCTGAAAGTATGGACTTCCAGCCCCAATGGTCAGCCCGATACTATAAATTACAACGACACCATCTCCTATCAAGTACGTGCTTCCTTGGGTGGTGCATACACCATTGATGCCTCTCAACCTACTTCTGGAACGAACTTTCAGTCGTTTAACCACTTTCGAGATGCTTTAGATTCCTTAGGCGTTTGCGGTGCGGTTACAGTAAACGTTGTACCGGGCTCGGGGCCGTATGATGAGCAAGTGATTTTTGAATATGTCAATGGCATAAGTGCAACCAATAATGTCACCATAAATGGAAATGGAAACATCTTGCGTTTTAGCCCTACCGGAACAAACCAATATATTCTACGCTTTTCCCAAGCTGAACATTTCACCATTGATAGCTTACATATTGAAAACAACAGTACAAGTTCTAGTACCTGCGTTTCCTTTTTCAATGCAGCACACAACATCAACATACAAAATTGTACTATCAGTAATGCCGGATCTGGATTCACCATGTTTTTTCATACATTTTCAAACTCTCATATCAACCAAAGAAATCTCTCGGATATACGACTGGAAAAAAACCATATTTTTGGAGGCGGGAGAGGAATATCTAGCGATTTATCATCAATAACTCATTTATCAAACATATCGATTATCGAAAATTCCATAAATGATTTTTGGTATTTTGGTATTAATCTCAGAAACGTAAATAACCTCCTTATTTCCGGAAACGATATTCAAAGATCTTCACTAAACACCAATTTTGTTTTTAATGGTTTGAATATAAGCGGTACAAGTGGTTCTACTAGAGTAATAAATAATCGGATTCACAACAATGTTGGAGGAAACCCAAACAATTCACAGTTAGCTACTTTTGCATCGCTAGGCGGAACCATTAATAACCCTCATTTCGAAAACATTTTTGCCAACAACATTCTATACGGCTTTGGAGGAACAGGAAACAAAACAGCTATACAGGTTAATAGCCAAGCAAACTGGCATATCTACCATAATACAGTGGTACTAAACTCGCCTAACTCAACTGCCGGAAGAGAGGTTCGCATCATACATTGTGAGCCTCAAACTTTAGGGAAAATAAAAAACAATCTTTTTGTACTCGGAAATTCAGGAGCTCTAAACCCCGTTTTTATTAGCAGTTCTGCTCTTCCCAATCCAGCTGTATTCAATAATAATGTGTATTTTTCAACAGACTCAAGTGTTTCATTCAGCAATATACCAGCAGCTTCTGATTTTAGCAGTTGGCAAGCGCAAGGCTTCGATACAAATAGCACATTTACAAACCCCGACTTCATTGGGGGAACAGGAGTAAATGCGTTTCAGCCTCAAAACAACATGATTAACCGCACCGGAACAAATGTGCTAGCCTACGTTCCAACCGATATTGAAGGTGCTGCCAGAGGATTAAACCCCACACCAGGCGCCTATCAACTACCTCATCCTCCGGGAACGGATGTAGCTATTTCCAAGTTTTTACTCGACTCTATCTACTGTCCGGGAACAAAACCAATAAAAGTGGTCGTGGGCAATGTGGGTGGCGATACCCTAAACCAGTTTATCGTTTCTTGGAAAGTGAATACCGTTGTGCAAACACCCGTAACCGTTACTGGCAACTTTCCTCCTAACTGGGTGGATACCATTACTCTTGGAAGCATTAGTATTAGTGCCAATACATTTTACGACTTTGAAGCAGAGGTTATCATTGCCAATGATGTTGACACCACTAATAATTATGTGATGCACCTGGGTTCACGACCCGCTCTTTCGGGAACATATACCATTAACCAAACCGGTACAGCTTCAGGCACGTTATTTACAAGCTTTGAAACTGCCATCGAAGCATTGAGTAATTATGGAGTTTGCGGGCCGGTAACATTTAATGTAACGCCCGGATCAGGGCCATATAATGAACAGGTGAGCTTTTCCCATTTTAAAGGAAATAGCGCCACCAATACCCTTACACTAAACGGCAACAACAATCAACTTCAGTTTCATGCAAATAACATAAACAGCAGACATACATTTATGCTTGATAGTGTGCAGTATGTAACGGTAAATGGACTAAACATTTCTTGCTTGAATACCTCCTCTTCTGGCTTTGGTTGGGGTATTCAAATTACCGGTAGCGCAAAGGATATCATCATTCAAAATTGCTCTATAAGCACCCACGCTTTATTCGGCTCTGATAGATATTATGGCATTATAATTCATAACGAGGCCGACCGTTGTACGTTAAATAATAATACCGTCAACGGAGGAAGCCGGGCCATTACTATTTCTAGTGGTCTCGCCCATACAGTTTCAGGAAATACTGTTATGGGGTTTTCTGATGTCGGAATTCAAACCAACGCAACGGATAATATAAGCATAAAAAATAATGAGGTCATTTTCAATCTCAACAGCATTGAACCCTGTAGTGGAATACATATTGGTTCAGGGAGCAATAACCCAAACGCTAGGATTATCGTAGAGCAAAACCTAATTTACTCCAATTGCTCTAACTGTACATCTTCTCCTCAAACTCTAGCAGGAATAAGCTCAACAGACAATAATAGCCTTCGCTTTATTCTTGAAATAATAAACAACAAAATTGTAAATCTATACGGTAGAGAAGCTGTAGGTATAAGAGCCTCACAATTTAAATCGATCATTCACAATACCATATCTATTACAAACCCCACCCCCGGAGGTGCGCCCACTATATTAAGAGCCGTTGGCTTAAGTGCATTTTCCATTTCTGGATTAAACGCTTACAGATTAAACGGAAGAGTTGAAAACAACATTTTCTACCTTAATCGATCCGTGGGCACAAATATTATTTATAGAGGCTTCACATTAAATCTTGTAAGTGACCACAATAGCTTCTATTCACGAGACAGTATTATAAATCACTCCGCCGCCGGAAACACTTACGGTTTTAATAATTGGCAAAGTTCAACCGGAAAAGATGCCAATAGTGTATTTGAAGACCCTCTATTCGTTGATCCTGCTCTAGGAGACTTTACTCCTACTCGAGCCGCCATTTATAGAATAGGGAAGGACTGGCTTTCTCTTGCTCCTAATGACTTTTTTGGTGCACCACGCACTTCTACCCCTTCACCCGGAGCAATTGAGTTTACACCTCCACCCTGTTCCGGTCCTTATCAGTTCCGTCTCGACAGTATTCAAGATACTACCGGTGTATTTTCTTGGAGCTCTCAAGCTTCCAAATGGGCAGTTCAGTATGGCACTCAGGGCTTCAACCCTAATTTGAATCAAGGAACCATTGATTCTGCTTCTACGCGCAATGGCTATATACTGCATGGCCTTAGTCCTAATACTTGCTACGATTTTTACGTGGCAGATGTTTGTGCGGGCGATACCAGTTTATGGACAGGCCCTATTTCCCATTGCACAAAATATGGTCGAGATGCCGAGTTCTTGCGTTTTCTTTCCCCGGTAAACCGAGATTGCGGCGACGCCATTACCCCCATTTCTGTGGAAATAAAAAACAATGGCGCACAAAATATTACCTCCGCAGATGTGCATGTTGAAGTAACCGGTGCGCAAACCATTATGCTGCAATCTACCTTTAGCGGAAATATTCGCTACGGAGACAGTGCAGTTTTTCATGTTGGCAACCTCAATCTGATTGCTGGCGGGGTTTTTCATATTAAAGCTTGGGTGCATATAGCAAATGATGAAAATCACTTCAACGACACCTTGTATTTCAATGACTTATTGATTGTTCCCCAAAACCCTCAGTTCGGTAATCTACCATTCTGTCAGGGCGATGATTCGCTTACCGTATTTGGTGTAAACATTCCCGGTTCTATGGGCTACGAATGGTACGATCAAGCAACCGGTGGAAATCTGCTTTCTAGTAACGATACCTTGAAAATTCCCGCTTCGGCTTTACCTAATGTATGGTTGGCAAACAAACCCTTTAGCTTTCCTCAAAGTGTTCAGCCTGCTTGTGTTCCAAACATTGCCAGAATTTGTCCATCATCAAACACAATTTTTATCAATAGCTTTAGTACATCTGGTGGCCTTACTTCAAACATAAGTAATCTCAACTCTGGCTGTTCGCCCACCTCATACAGCGATTTTACCCAACAATTTACTGATGCTCTTCCTGGAGACACCATTTTTTTTGATATCAACATAAGCCAAGCAAACGGGCGAATTCACTTGTATATCGATTGGGATAATAATGGGATTTTTTCCGGCCCTGAAGAAAACGTTATTCCATCTATTGTTTCACCGATAAACTCATCTCATTTCTTTGTCGTTCCTGCAAACGCGTCTCCAGGGGAAAAGCGCTTGAGAATTATGGCCACGAATAATAGCACTTTAGCCAATTTTTCTCCCTGTTTGTTCCCATTAGGAGAAGCGGAAGACTATATAATAATCGTTCGTGGAGGTCAGCCTTGCACTGGAAATCGCACCCAAATAAACCTTAGCGCCGATAGTATTTTAACCGCCTCATTTAGTGTAAATCAACTTCCCGGAAGAGAAATTGAACTCATAAACACTTCAACACCCTTCGGCTCAATCGCCACGTGGAATATTGGAAATTTAACTGTCACAACCGGCGACACCGTGCGCTTCATTTTTCCACAAAACGGAACCTACCCAATTTGTCTTTTTGCTCAAAACGCCTGTTCAGCCGATACACTATGTGAATCCATAAACGTTTGTGGAGTCAATGTTGAGCGCTTTTCTCTCACAAATGTCAAGCTCTACCCTAACCCCAATCGCGGGCAATTTACCTTGGAATTTAATCTGCTGGAAACTGCTGAAATGAGAGTTGAAGTTTTCTCTATGGAAGGCAAATGCGTGTATTCAGAAACCCACCAAAACTTCCAAGGGGCTTACTTTAATGCGTTTGATTTTCAACACTTGAGTTCAGGAATGTACTTCTTGCGAATTACGAGTGGGAGAGAAAGCATCAAAAAGAAAATGATTATTGGAAAATAGCGTTGTTACAGTTTTACTCGATGTTCAAATTTTCCAGTTTAACTACCACAACAATTTCATGAATGAGTACTTGGAGATAAAAGATGGCGGCTTGGTGATGTTTGATGCGCAAGGCCATACGATTTTGGTGTTTCGGTAGTGGTTTTGAGCATTGCTTTGAAAAAGGTCTATGCAAAATCATCACTGATGAAATGAGTTTGCTTGACCGTTTGTTGTTTGAGTTTCGAAGATTTGGTGGAAGTAGGTAAACATTACATGTGAAAACCGTTTATTTAGCTAGAATATTGACCTATAAAAGAAATAATCTCTTTTAATATGATAAATCTTATTCCATTCCGTTCAATGCCAAGATTAGTGACGTTCATTTTTTTGTGTTTGGTACTTTTTTCATGCAGTACAAATCGGTTTTCAATCACCGAGAATTTGAATATTTCTGAAGAAGTAACTGCCAGCATTCCTTTAGGCTCTAATCAAATCGTTGCTGTGGTTTACGGAATGTCGGCTGAAAAACTCTATGATATGATATTAGATATTCTGATCGAAGAAGGCTACCGCGTTAGTATTACATTGGAAAATAAATTGATTTTAGGAACCGATTATTCTTTGGAAAAACTCGGAAATGGGTTTATAGAAACACATCGCTTAGACGTAACTATTTCTGAAACAGACATGGGGAGTGAGGCTGTTTTCTCGGGAGTGTATATTATGCATGGGGATGCTTTACCTCATATAAAGGTTATAGAATGGGGAAACCAACAACGCTCAAAATTTTACTTTGCGTCCATGTTAGAAATAGCACGTTATCTACCTGTGAGAGAAATTAGGTATGAAAGGATTGATTGATGACGGGGTTTTTTTCTCATAGCTCAAGGCTATCCCGTCGGGCTACATTATCCCAGCCTTACTGGTGAACGAATGGTAATTGATTCGTGATTTTTTGCAAACATCCATTTTCTTTGCATTTCAATTAAAAAAACCCCCAGTATCAAATACTGAGGGTTGGTGAGGTTCCGAGCGGATTCGAACCGCTGTAGATGGTTTTGCAGACCACTGCCTAGCCACTCGGCCACGGAACCTTATTGAAAGTTCGGCAAAAATACAGCTTATTTTTTTGCCAAACAATTCTTTTTATCTCTCTATTTCCCACTCCACCGCAACGTCTTCCACATCGGCTTCAATGGGCGGAGTAAGCTTGGCTACACGCAGCCAGCAATGCGTAACCTGTTGATGTTCAGTCATAATGCGCTGTGCGATACGATTGGCTACGTGCTCCAATAGCTTGCTGCGCTGCTGCATTTCCTGCTTTACAATGGCGGTAAGCGATACATAATCTACCGTATCGGCTAGGTCATCACTTTGCATAGACCGACGTAAATCGGCTTTTACGCGTACGTCAACTCTGTAGTCACTGCCAATCAAGGCTTCTTCGGGTAAACATCCGTGGTAGGCGTACAAGCGAATGTTGTTGACGTGGATTGTCATGCCGAAAAACGGGTTTGAAAAGCGTCAATTCGCCTTAAAGCCTCCTCTACCCCAATGAGGTAAATGATATCGGGCAGTGAGGGTCCGGCCATTACTCCGGTAAGTGCCAAACGCAATCCGGGACCGAGCTTACCAAAGCCTAATCCCCGCTCTTCTAAAAATGCTTTTATGGTAGCGTCGTATTCTGCTGCATCAGCTTCTCCTTTTGCCGCAAGTACTTGTCGGAAATCTTTCAAATTAGCCGCCGCATCCGAATTATAGCGTTTTTCAATGCTCTTCTGATCAAAGTCCTTAGGCGCTTCTAACATTGCTAAAGCTTCATCAACCAAATCATTCGGGAAAACCGCACGCTCTTTTAACAATGGCACCAAATAAGCCGCCTTATCTGGTGATAATTCAACGCCCTTATCTCGAAGTTTAACTCCCACAAAATCAACCAGCGACTGGTCAGACTGCATGCGTAAATACTGCTGATTGAACCATTTGGTTTTATCAAAATCAAAACGAGCTCCGGCTTTGCTTACCCGCGAAATATCAAAGGCTTGCACCAATTCGTCTAGCGAAAAAACTTCCTGCTCGGTACCGGGATTCCAACCCAAAAAGGCCAGCATATTAACAAATGCCTCGGGATAATATCCGCGCTCGCGGTATCCACTTGCAGACTCTCCCTGCTCGGGATTCCAATCAATTGGAAATACAGGGAAGCCCAAACGGTCGCCATCGCGCTTGCTCAACTTTCCATTTCCATCCGGACGGAGAAGTAGGGGTAAGTGGGCAAAGGCCGGACGAGCATCTTCCCAGCCTAAATATCGGTAGAGTAAAACGTGCGAGGGAGCTGAGGGCAACCATTCTTCACCACGAATTACGTGGGTGATTTTCATTAAATAATCGTCAACAATGTTGGCCAAGTGGTAGGTAGGCATTCCGTCGGACTTAAACAAAACTTTGTCGTCCATATTACGGGTGTTCACCGACACCCAACCGCGCACCATATCCTCAAACTTCACCTCTTCTTCACGAGGAAGCTGAATGCGAATGACGTACGGATCGCCGTTATTCAAACGCTTTTCCACCTCTTCCTTGGAAAGCGTGAGCGAGTTTTTCATACGCTCGCGTGTGATGCTGTTGTATTGCCAATTGGGAAAACCCGACTGCTTAGCTCTTTCCCGCATAGACTCTAATTCTTCCGCCGTATCAAAAGCATAATAAGCCTTACCTGCGGTTACAAGCTGCTCAGCGTACTGTCTGTACATGGGTTTACGCTCACTTTGACGGTAGGGACCGTATTCTCCGGGCTTGTGTGGACCTTCATCAGGGGTAATTCCGCACCAAGAAAGAGCTTCTTGAATATAATCTTCCGCACCGGGAACAAAACGCGTTTGATCGGTATCTTCAATACGTAACACGAATGTACCTCCCTGTTTTTTAGCAAATAAGTAGTTGTACAAAGCCGTACGAACTCCTCCCATGTGCAAAGGCCCGGTAGGAGATGGGGCAAAGCGAACGCGAACCATAGTTAAAATTTTGTGCAAAGATACAGACTTGGTCAACTTTTGCACGTGGTTTCGCTAAATTTTACGATATTTGTAAATTGGTTTAACTACGAACAGGTTTTCAAACATCTCGGAAGAAAACTCGTTTTACCAATACGTGATTATTACCCATTTAGCTACCCCATTCCGATTATGGAAAATGCCTCTTTGCAGCAGTTGATTAAAAAAATAGACGACTTTACCGGTGCGTATTATCGTCGTTTAGGCTGGGAGGGATTGATTTTGAGCGTAGCTGTAGCCTTATCCGGGCTTTTGGTTTTGGCGATGATTGAGTTTTTTGCTTGGAGTAGCAGTGGTGTTCGGGGCGTTCTTTGGTGGGGTTACATCATTTCCATGTTGGCAGTGCTCACGCTGAAAAGCATCGTTCCGTTTTTACAATCTGCTGGTTTCGTTGGCCGAATGTCTCGTCGTAAAGCCGCACTTCTCTTATCGGAAAAAATACCCGAAATTCAAGATCGCTTAATCAACGTTCTGGATTTACAGTCTGAGAATCCGGCTCCTTTGCTCCTGGCGGCCTTGGAACAAAAATCGGAACCCTTGGTAAAGTTTAGTTTTCAGCACGCCATTGATTCTCGATTACTGAAAAAATTTGCGCTTTTCAACGCTTCTGTTGCCCTCCTTTGGGGATTATTGTGGGTTTCAGGAAGTGAAATTCTCAACAGTGCTATTAGAGTGAAAAATTACCAAACCGTGTATGAAAAGCCCGCACCCTTTCACTGGATATGGGAAAATGATACCGTGCAAATCAAACACAATGAAGCAGTAGAACTCCGTTTTCGCACCATCGGCGATGTTCAGCCCGAAAGAGGTCAAGCAATAATTAACGGACAAGTACTCCCTCTTCAACGCTCGGGCTCGGTGTTTGTCTTGGAAATTCCCCGTTTACGCAATGCTATGGAATTTTACGTAGAAGCCTCTGGTGTTAAGTCGAATAAATACAAAATTACTCCGCTGTATTATCCCTTGGTTAGCGGACTAGAAGTATCCGTGATTCCCCCGAAATATACCGGTCTAGAAGCATTTAGCAGCGACAATGCCAATATCACCATTCCTGAAGGAAGTAGGGTGGAGTGGTTTATCCAAAGTTTGCACGCCGATAGTCTGCGTTTGAAGTTTCTTGATGACCTCATTGTTCAGCGAGTAAAAAAGGGTAAAAGCAGTGTTGAAAAGCAAATATTAAACTCGGGGAGTTATAGCATCGAACTCACCAATCATGAACAAAATCTGTATTTCGACCAATCGTATTTTATTCAGGTTCAACCCGATTTACTGCCAAAAATTGACGTTGACTGGCTAAATGAGGATGTTGCTCTGCGTGCTTTTGGTTCGGTACGCGACGATTATGGGGTGCGCAATATTTTTTTGCAAGTAGAAGAAAATGGGAATTATCGCACTGTTGAAACCAGAAAAGCCAATGCTTCGACTGCAGGCTTTCGTTTTGATTATGCTCTAGATGAACTCCATCCGGGAAAATCCTATCGTTTTCGCATTGGTGCAACCGACAACGACGGTATTCGAGGAGGAAAAACCGCCTATTCTTCGCCTTATGAAATTCGGATAGAAAGTATTGAAGAGCGGGAAGAGCGTCGCAAAGAAAGTATTTCGAGCTCCGGCTCTGCCATTGATGAATTCCAACGTCAAAGTGAAGAAAATCGTAGGGAAGCTGGGAAACTAATGCAGCAGAAAAAAGGTGGTGAGCAATTGCAATTTAAAGACGAACAGCAACTTAGAGATCTTATGCTCAAAGATGCCAATCAACTGGAAAAGGCTATTGAAGCTCTCGAAGAATTACAAAAAAATCTGGAAAACAGTGGCGAGGAACAAGATAAGGAAAATGCCGAACGTATTGAAGAGCAGAAAGATGCGTTACAGGATTTGCTAGATGAGATTCGTCAACTATTGGAAGAAAACAAACCCGAGGAGCTGCTGCAAAAAGCGGAGGAAATACAGAAAAAAATGCAGGAGCGTTCTCGGGAACTCAAGGTTGAGCAAAACCAGATGGAGAAAATGGAAAATCTTCGTAATCTACTGAAATCCATTGATGAGCTACGCGAATTAACCGAAGAATTAGATCAAACCGACGTCAACGATAAAGAAAAAATTGAAGAAATTCGGGATCAGTTGGAAAATTGGCAGGAAAAAGCCGAAAAGGCCATGGAAAAATTTCCCGAACTAGAGGAAAAACTCAAGCAAGAAGGTCTTCGTGAAGAAGGTGACAAAGCAAAAGACGACTTAGATAAATCCAAAAGCAGTCCGAAAGAAGGGGATGCGCAGGATAAGAAAAATTCTGCTAAAGATCGCATGGAGAAAATGCACAAAGACATGATGGATTCCTTCCAGCAAATGCAGCAGAAAGCGGCACAAGAAAACATGGAAGATCTGCGTCAGCTACTTCGGAATCTTATTCTCCTGAGTTTTTCTCAAGAAAAGCAGAGTGATGCTGCCATGTCGTCGGCAGCGGAAGAGTCGCTGTTGCGGCAAATTGTGCTTACACAAGAGAAAATGGATTTAGCTTCCGAGCACATCCTCGACAGTTTGTATGCCCTTGCTTCTCGTGTACCGGAAATAGAAAGTAAAGTGCGTACGGAGGCTTTGAGAATGGTTCAGCGGATGGATTTAGCCAAGCAAGCCTTGCGCTCGGATAGGTTGAGAAATTTTGGTGGCGATATGAAAGCTTCGATGGAGCACAGTAACGAATTAGCCTTGCTGCTCGACCAAATTCTCCAGCAAATGATGATGGATATGAGCGGCGATATGCAGGGCGATCAAAATTGCAATAAACCAGGAAGCGGTCAGCCGGATATCAGTGAGCTTTTAGACGAACAAAAAGGTTTAGGTGAAGAAGCCGGTCAAGAAGAGCAAGGTGAGCAAGAAGGCGATCAAGGCGGTGATGGAGAAGAAGGAAAGGATGGTGAAGACGGTGATAATGATTCCGCCGAGTCTTTCCGTCGCTTACAAATGATGATGCGTCAAGAAGGAATTCGTAAAAATTTACAGAAACTACTCAAGCAACAGGGTAGGGAAGGAGAAGGTCAGGATGTTTTAGAAATGATGGAAGAGCAGGAGAAAGACATCATTATGGGTAAACCTTTTAACGAGCTTCGCGAACGTCAGAAAGAAATTGAAGTACGCATGCTCGAGCTCGAAAAAGCCGAACGCAAACAAGAGCAAGACGATGAGCGTAGGGGCGAAACCGCTAAGGATAAAAAAATGCCCAAGAGCAGTCAAGAAGAGTACATCCGTAAAAAAATGGAAGAAGTAGAGCGTTTACAGCGCGCTCCTTTCCGCTTCACGCCCTATTATGAAGAGCGGAGACAAAGGGTTTTGGAAGAAATGTCGAGAGAATAGTATTTTACCGATTCTACAATGATTGATTGTAATTTTGCCGCCTAATTTTTTGTAGAGATATTCATTTCCAAAATTTTACCATGATTCAATTTCATGCACAATACTTACACTGGTGGATTAGGCCTTCGGAAAAATTCCTTCAAGACTTAGCGGCGGATTTTGGTAAAATAATAATGGAAATCAATTATTTACTTGTAAAAGACGAAGAAATATTGCGGATCAATCGGGAATTTTTACAGCACGACTATTATACTGATATTATCAGTTTTCCCTACAGCAACGGTCGGAGAATACGCGGAGATATTTACGTTTCGGCAGATCGAGTAATAGACAATGCTGTATCGCATTCCGATAAGGATGTAAATCGCGAATTAGCGAGAGTAATCATTCACGGTTTACTGCATTTTTGTGGTATAAATGACAAAACTGAAGACGAAGAAAAAGCAATGAGGGAATTGGAAAACAAGTACTTAGAACTTTTATTTCGTGATTCAAATAATTACATAAAGGCTAAAACACCTAAGATACAATGAGTGGATTTTTTGATGAATATGATGTGATCGTAGTAGGAGCGGGGCATGCAGGATGTGAAGCAGCTCACGCGGCGGCAACGATGGGGAGTAAGGTTTTGGTTTTAACAATGAACATGCAAACCATAGCTCAGATGAGTTGTAATCCGGCTATGGGTGGAATAGCCAAAGGACAAATCGTACGCGAGATTGATGCGCTCGGTGGGATGAGTGGTATTGTTACAGACCGTACGTCCATACAATTCCGCATGCTCAATCGCAGCAAGGGACCAGCCATGTGGTCGCCTCGTGCACAGAGCGACCGCTGGCGTTTTGCCGAAGAGTGGCGATTGATTTTAGAGCGTAACCCGAATGTCCATTTCGTTCAAGTTTCCGGGACGGGCATTGTGGTGAAAAACGACAAAGTAGTTGGAGTAGAAACCGGCTTTGGTGAAATATTTTATGGAAAATCGGTTGTACTTACCAGTGGGACATTTTTGAATGGTTTGATTCACATTGGGGAAAAGCAGCTTGGTGGCGGAAGAATGGGGGAGAAGTCGGCCACAGGAATTACGGAGTCGTTAGAAAAGTTTGGTTTCGAAAGCGGGCGAATGAAAACGGGCACACCACCTCGTGTTGATGGAAGAAGTTTAGACTATTCCGCATTTGAACGCCAGGATGGAGATGAAGAAATGGGTAGTTTTTCCTTTTTAGAACAAAAGCGCATGCCTAAGCAACTACCTTGTTGGATTGCTTACACTTCTGATGAAGTACATGATACACTGAAAAAGGGTTTTGATCGCTCACCGATGTTTAACGGTGCTATTCAATCTGTAGGTCCACGATACTGTCCGAGTATTGAAGATAAGATTAACCGTTTCGCTGATAAAGATCGTCACCAACTATTCGTAGAACCTGAAGGAATAGAAACGGTAGAAGTCTACGTAAACGGTTTCAGCACGAGTTTGCCTATGGATGTACAATACGAAGCTTTGCGAAAGATAAAAGGATTTGAAAACGCTCGCTTCTTTCGTCCAGGTTACGCCATTGAATACGATTATTTCCCTCCAACCCAATTGACGCATACTTTAGAAACCAAGCTGGTGGAAAATTTATTCTTTGCCGGACAAATCAATGGCACCACCGGATATGAGGAAGCCGCTTGCCAAGGTTTAATGGCGGGTATTAATGCACACCGAAAAGTACATTCATTACCTCCGGTAGTGCTCACACGCGATCAAGCATACATTGGGGTTTTGATTGATGATTTGATTACGAAGGGTACGGAGGAACCGTATCGCATGTTTACCAGTAGGGCAGAATTTCGTTTGCTATTACGCCAAGATAATGCTGATTTACGTTTAACCGAATTTGGACACGAGATTGGCTTGGCATCATTAGAGAGAAAAGAAAAAGTTCAAACTAAACTTGAACAAATCAAAAAGTATGAAAAGGTTATTTATGATCTCAGCATTCACCCAGATCAGGTAAAAGACTTGTTTGTTTCACGTGGAACTCCACCACTCAAGCAACAGGTAAAGCTTTCAACCTTAATCAGTAGACCACAATTAAGCTTTGAAGACTTTCTGTCTATACCTGAAATAAAGCAGCACTTTGAAGGAATAAACGAAGAAGTGACTGAGCAACTCAATATCCATTTTAAGTACAGCGGATATTTAGAGAAAGAAAAAGAGCAGGCAGACAAAATGAATCGTCTGGAGAATTTACGCATTCCTTCGAACTTCGATTATTCTTTGCTTACGAGTTTAAGTATGGAAGCAAGAGAAAAACTCAATCGTATAAAACCTGCAACGCTTAGACAAGCCGGACACATCAGCGGTATTTCACCCGCAGACATCCAGATACTACTAGTCCACCTAGGCCGCTAGATCAATTCTTCATATCCAACTTTCAACCCAAAACTCATACCCTATCACTCTCACTTTTAACTTTTAACTTTTAACTTTTAACTCCCAATGACCTGCCCAATCTGCACATCATCACAAAGTAAAATCTATCTCGAATCCTATCATTGGAGAGGAACCAAAGAAAAGTTCAACATTCACCAATGTGATGATTGTGGACATCTATACACCAAAGATGCTCCATCAGAAACCGCGATTGGGAAATACTACGATTCTGAAAATTATATTTCCCACAACGATGATGATTCTTCCCTTTTCAACAAACTCTATTCTGGAGTGAAAAAATACATGTTGGCCAAGAAATACTTTTGGATTAGTCGATTTGTTCCACGCGGAACAATCGTGGATTACGGTGCTGGGACGGGAGCTTTCGTAAAATATATACACGATAGAGGCAGGGAAGCCATAGGATTTGAATTGGCAGAACAAGGAAGAAAGACCGCAAAAGAAAGATATAATATTGACTTAAGAGAACCATCAAAATTTAATGAACTAGAAAAAAATTCCGTTTCAGCCATTTCAATGTGGCACGTTCTAGAACACCTTTATGATCCAATGGCATTCATCAAATCTTGTGAAGAGAAAATTTCCAAAAACGGAATTTTAATTATTGCCGTTCCCAATCCTCTTTCTTTGGATGCAAAAATTTATAGAGAACATTGGGCGGCCTTTGACTTACCCATTCACATTTCTCACTTCAAACCAGAGGTAATGAAAAAAATGGTTGAAAAGAATAATTTTAAACTTATTCAAACCAAAGCATTGCCCATAGATCCTTTCTACATATCCCTAATAAGCAACCAGAATAAATATGGGAAGATGAAACCCTTGCTTGCAGTAATAAATGGTCTTAGAAGTAATTTACACGGAATTGCCACAAAAAACTTCTCCTCAATGGTGTATATTTTTAGAAAAATTGAAAATTAGGTCAAATTAAGCCCTTAGAGGACAAATATAGTCTCGCTAGTATGCTATCATTCATTTTTAGAAATAAGCGGAAATAACGCAAATTTTATAATAAACTGAATTACAGTATCTAAGAACGTAATTTAGTGTTTTCTTGATGACGAACCTTATCGCGCTTTGTTTTTAAAGTCATTTTCTTGTCAAAGGCAGCTTGTAAATCAACACCAGTTTGATTGGCTAAGCAAACGACCACAAACAAAACATCTGCAAGCTCTTCACCTAAATCTTTGGATTTGTCACTTTCTTTCTCACTTTGCTCTCCGTATCGTCTCGCAATGATTCGAGCCACTTCACCTACCTCCTCCGTAAGCTGTGCCATATTGGTTAACTCGTTAAAATAACGAACACCTACATTTTTTATCCAAGCATCGACTTCTTTTTGGATGATGTTTAATGGTAGCGCATTAGCCTTTTGACTATTCATTTCTTGACTCATAAATCGTTATTTAAAAATATACTCAAACCAATACCCACAACTGCATAAATTCTTCTCGGCGCGATTTCTCCACGAAGAAATAAATCTAAATTGAACTTGTCATACTCAATAACGCCGACGGTCGCATCCAAACTAATACTAACCGCTCGATAACGTATATCCTGATACCAATAAGTATTACTGGTTAGACCATCATAAGTACGATCAATGAGATCGCCACGAGCATTGCCAGTAGTAATTGCAGGACCGAAGCCGAAACGTACTTGAGGAGCTAATTTTGTGTAATACAATACACCAAATGACTGTATATCTCTAACGGGAAAACGTCTATTACCAAAAAAATCATGACTATCAAATTCTTGTCCCCAATAATAACGTACACCTATTGCGTAATCTTCTTTCTCATAAGAGCCTTCAACACTTTGAAATATTCCATTATTTAATTCATAACCAATATTATAAGAAAATCTAAAAAAGGATAACTCATCCTCAGATTGGATAAAATTATCCCACCGCTGTGCGTGAACAACACAACTAAGCAGCAAAAAAACTAAAACTAAGATTCGTCCCATATGCACCGACAAAGCTAAGTACTCAATCACAAATTATCATGCTAAATAAAAAAGATAGTAAAAATTACTGTCCCTTGATTTATATTTGCAGCCCTGTAAAAAACGGGCCTATAGCTCAGTCGGTTAGAGCATCTGACTCATAATCAGACGGTCCCTGGTTCGAGCCCAGGTGGGCCCACAAGCGAGTAAAGTTTTTCTTTGCTCGCTTTTTTTTTTGTAATTTCTTGAGAGAACTATATACAAATAGGTAAATTTTGTTTGTGCAAGAAAAAGTCTTCATAGCATCCGTTGAGGAACATGCCGGTATCATCCACAAAATTATTGGGATGTATATCGACGACGAAATGGATAAAGAAGATGCTTATCAGGAGGTTGTACTGCAAGCTTGGAAATCGAAAAACAATTTCCGTGGTGACTCAAAGTTCAGTACTTGGTTATATAAGGTTGCTCTAAACACCGTTCTTACCGCCCTTCGCAAACAAAAGAAGAATACGACTAGCTTAACCGAGGATTGGCAGATTGAAACTCATGATAATAGCGGTGTTAAGGATAAATTTGAGATTCTACAAACAGCTATAAGATCACTCAACGAAGCCGATCGCACAATAATACTAATGCATTTGGATGGATTTAGTAATCCGGAAATCGCTGAATTTCTTGGTATAACCATAAACCATACTAATGTAAAAATTCACCGAATCAAAGCCAAAATAACCGACCAAATAACAAAACTAGAAAACTATGGAATGGATTGATGATTGGAAAAATTCTAGTGTGAATAGCAAAGCGAAAATTTCAATAAACCTAAAAGAAATTCTCAGTCGAAAATCGAGTTCACCACTAGAAACCCTAGAGCGACATTTAAAGATAAATATGGTGTACGGAATCGTATTCGCAATAATCTACATTGGTTTGGGAATAGCTTTTCCTCACTGGACAATTATAACCTTTGCATCTGTGGCAACATTATTCACCGTTTACACGACCATGGGTGGCTACAAATTGTATATAAGTATAAAAAATTGGAATTCAAATCAGGGCTTACTACCTGAATTGAAAAACATCATTGGTACTTTCCAATCATGGTTGAGCATTACCGAAAAAATCGCGGTTTTTGTTTATCCTTTCGCCATCAGTGGGGGATTTATAATGGGAGGTGCATTTTCACTAAACAAAGGCGTTGATGAACTATTTGCCTCAAATTACACCATTATAGCCTTACTTCTCTGCATCGTTATTCTCACTCCAGCATCATTTATGCTCACCAGAATACTAAACAAGAAAGCCTTCGGTGATTACTTAGATAGATTGAACGAATTGGTTAATGATATAGAAAAGGAATAAACCTAATATCCTTTACTTCACACGATAACGCAGCGCTGCCAAAACGGACAAACTATCACGGATAAGCCCCTCATCTACCATACGGAAAAAATCTTCTAAGAGAACGCGCTTAACGCTAATTTTTTCGGTACTATCTAAGGCCAGAGTATCAGTTGCCGGACGAAGATTTTTAGCTACATAAATTACTGCGCGTTCATCCGTAGCGCTGTTACTAAGATCAACCTCAGCTATTTTTTCCCAATAGTCAGCCTCCATTTGAATTTCTTCCTGCAGTTCACGTTTGGCCGCATCTAGAGGATCTTCGTGTAAGGGAGCACCACCTTCGGGAATTTCCCATGTATAAGCATCTATGGGATAACGTTTCTGTCCAACTAACCATGTATAACCTTCATCATCAATGGGTAAGATACCAATTGCCACATTTTTGAAATGCACTCGTCCGTAAATTCCTTTACCTCCATTGGGATTGATAACTTGTTCATCAAAAACGCTAATCCAAGGCGTATCAAAAACTTTTTTACTGTGTAAGCATTGCCAGTCTGCGGTATCGTCAGAGCTCAAGTCGTGAGTCGTATTTTTTTCCAAAACTTATTTTTGATCCGTTATACTCTTTTTCAACATCATTATCGTAAGTAATAGTCAAGTATCTAACTCCATTTCGATTAAAGAATTCCCAAACTCCATCTTTCATTCCGGCTTTATACCTTCCACGTGCCTCGAGTTTACCATTATCGTAATACCATTCGTGGCGACCAATGGGCATACCAGCTTGATATTCGCCTTTAAATCGTACTTGATCTACATCGGTGTAATAATACTCCCAATCGCCGTTCCGTTCACCATCAAAATAGCTTCCTTCAATACGTGTATTCCCAACCAAGTAATACCATTTTCCATCCTTAAATCCTTCCACATATTTACCTTGAGCAATAACTCTTCCTTGAAAATCACGCTCTTCAAAAGGACCATCACGAAAACCATCCACATACTCTTCGGAACGCCAAAGCGAGCCATCTTCATGATACCAAGTCCATGTTCCAGCAAACTTTCCACGAGAATAACGACCCTCTTGCTCCACCCGTCCGTCTAAAAAATAAAACTTCCAATTACCGTGTTTGCGTCCGTCAAGATAGCCACCTTCTTCCTTCAACTCTCCGGTTTGGTAATAGAACTTCCAGTGCTTTTGCCTACGACCTAAATCGTCGGTAATGCCTTCAGCAAGTAATTGACCACGTGAAAAAATACCACCACCAATTACATTTCCATCTTTGTCATATTCACGATGCACACCTTCCTTCTTACCTTGCACATAACCACCCACAAAGCGCACATGACCCGTACTAGGATCCAATTCCTTTTTAATTTGAATTTTAGCCGTCTCTTCATCCTCCTCTTGCAAAACACCCATTATCCAACGTTCCGTACGAATCAAATTACCGGAATTCGTATAATATTTAAAAAATCCATTTTTCAAATCGTCTGTATAGGTTCCTTCCCATTTTACTCGCATATTGGGATACAACTCTAGCCATGAACCATACCTTCTTCCTTGCTTATCGCGACGGTTTACTTCACGCTTGCGAGTGAGTACGCCATTTTTATAGGTTAAAAGTGTAATGAGATTACCTATACTATCGTACTCGTAGCCCGTACCATTCTCTCGATTATTTTCAAAAGGAATACGCAACTTCAAATCACCAGAAGAAAAATAATGTTCGGTAATTCCTTCCAACTGATTATCGACGAAAATTTCTCTTTTTACGAGCACACTATCTTGATAGGTCAAACGAGGACCTTCTTTCACACCATCTTTGTAGGTAATACTCACAAACAGAACACCTTCCTGGGTATAAAATTTCCATACGCCGTGGAGTGTTTCTTCTTTGCGGTTTCCTTCAGATTTTATGTTACCATTGATATGATAATTGCGCCAGTATCCATCCGGTCTTCCATTAATTAGTGTACCTTCGCTTTTCACTTTTCCATTTTCATGAAAAAACTGCATGTGCACACTATCCCGTTTTTGGCCAAAAGCGGAGATTGAAAAAAGAAATGAACAAACTATTATATACCTTGTCTTTTTAAAATTAAAAATCAAATTCACCATGGTGGTATATATAGGCTGTTAGTAATGTGTAAAATTAATAGTTTGAAAACTTGAAAAAGTGAGTTTTTTAAACTTATTCACAGGTTATCAACGAGAGGTTCAAAGATAAGCTTTTGATTCGGAAATCATTTAAGGATTAAGCTAACAATTTTTAAAATTTTTCATTTCACAAAAATGACTCAAAACTTTTAGTTGTGAATAAGGTCTTCAAGTGTCAATTACTTTTCGGTAAAGTGTCGAAAATAAAAATAAGTTTTGCTTGTGAAAAATAAAATTAAGCGTATAAGGATACCTGCCTCAAAAAAACAAGGTATTTTTGCCAGAAGTTTTTAACCACGAATAACAATTTGTTACTAGTATTTTTTAATCATTGTTAATAAACCCTAAGATATGCAAACCATAGGTATTTCTTCCGATCATGCCGGTTATGAATTAAAAGAATTAATCAAGCGTGAGTTTTCACAACATTTTGAATTCAAAGACTTTGGAACCTACAGCACCGACAGTATGGATTATCCAGACGTGGCGCATCCCTTAGCTGAAGCCGTTTCTAAAGGAGAATTAGCCTGGGGAATTGCTATATGCGGAAGTGGGAATGGAATAAACATGACGGTGAATAAGCACGCCAATATTCGTTCGGCACTTTGCTGGAATGAAGAACTCGCTTCTTTGGCTCGTCAGCATAATAATGCCAATATCCTTGCGCTTCCTGCACGTTTTATTTCTTCTGATTTAGCCTTAAAAATTGTGGATCACTTCCGTACCGCAGCATTTGAAGGAGGACGTCATGAAAATCGAGTGAATAAAATTGCTTGTTCGTGATATAAAGAGAGTATCTGTTTAATTGAGAAGTTTATAGTTCAATACACAGATAAGTGGGGAAAATGTGATTATTTACACATTTTCCCCACTTATCATTTTACAGCTCAGATAAAGTTTTATTAAGTAAATTTATGCATTTGCTTGCCTAATTCATGACTTTCTATAAAGAACGATGACGGCGTTATGGTCATCTGAAAATCAAGTCTTCCTGACAAAGACTTGATGAGATTCCTAAATTTCAGACTTTCGCAAGCCTCGCTTTAGAACTCTCTAGACTAACTAATATGATTTTATTAATCAGATTCTTAACTTTATAGACAAACATTAATTAGTGCTTGTCCATAAAGTCAAAGTGGCTGCTCTAGAAAGTTCGAGAGCGAGGCTTGCGAAGTTTGAAAATCAATGAGTCCCGACAAGACTTTGTCGGGATGACCTTATTTTCAAACGAGCATAACGAAGCTATCGGACTTTCTAGACAGACACTAATTATTCTATTTCCACAGTAAAAATGGACTACATTATTTATATATACATTCATATTAAACATTGTAACTTCGCGTCCTTAAAAAACACCATTTTATGTCGCGATATACGGAGTATAAAAAGGGTCTGAATCTGCCTGCTATTCAAAAAGAAATATTGGAAAAATGGAAAACCAACGAGGTTTTTCAACAATCTATAATTCAGCGCGAAAATCACCCTAACTTTACCTTTTACGAAGGTCCACCCAGCGCCAACGGTATGCCGGGTATCCACCACGTAATGGCGCGCACCGTGAAAGATGTGTTTTGCAGATTTCAAACGCAAAAGGGTTTTAAGGTAAATAGAAAAGCGGGATGGGATACGCATGGACTACCCGTTGAATTGAGTGTTGAAAAAACTTTGGGTATTACCAAAGAAGATATAGGAACTAAAATTTCCGTGGAAGAATACAACGCCGCCTGTAGAAAGGAGGTGATGAAATACACCGATATTTGGAACCAACTCACCGAAAAAATGGGTTATTGGGTGGACATGGAAAATCCCTATGTTACCTACGAAAACAAATATATCGAATCCGTCTGGCACCTGCTGAAAAAGCTCTACGATAAAAATCTCATCTATAAAGGATACACCATTCAGCCCTATTCTCCCGCTGCGGGAACTGGGCTAAGCTCACACGAAATCAACCAACCGGGCTGCTACCGCGATGTGAAGGATAGCAGTATGGTGGCAATGTTTAAGGCGAAAAAATCGAAGGATGTATGTGATATTTTTGGTTTGGTAGATCAGAAGGATGTGCCCGTATTTTTCCTCGCATGGACCACCACACCCTGGACGCTTCCATCAAATACGGCACTCACCGTAGGATCTTCTATTGAATACGTTTTAGTGGAAACCTTCAACCAATATACGCACGAACGCATTCGGGTGATTCTTGCTAAAGCGTTGGTAAGTAAAAACTTCGATAAAAAATACCGTCAAGAATCGAACTGTGAAATCCTCGATGAATACGATAAATCGCATAAGACCATTCCATATTTTGTATATAAATCTTGTGTAGGAGCCGATCTTTTGGAGCTTCAATACGAGCAATTGCTTCCTTTCACACAACCGATGAATGACCCCCATCTGGCATTCAGAATCATCAAAGGGGATTTTGTTACTACCGAAGATGGTACCGGCATCGTGCATACCGCACCTACTTTTGGTGCCGATGACGCCAAAGTGGCCAAAGACGCCGGTGTTCCGCCCATGCTCATTGAAGATGCGAATGGAAATGCTGTTCCCTTGGTAAATCTTCAGGGTAGATTTGTGGATAACATGCACGATGAAGTATTTGGTTTTGCCGGAGAACCGGTTAAAGCTGAGTATCTGTCGGAGGATGAAAAACAAGCTGAACTAGAAAAACAGCGAACCCGACTGAGTCATATCATCCCTAAACTCGATAATTACCTATCGGTGGATGAGCGTATTGGGTTAAAGCTCAAATTGGAAAATCGCGCTTTCAAAATCGAAAAGTACGAGCACAATTATCCGCATTGTTGGCGGACCGACAAACCTGTTTTATACTATCCCCTCGATTCGTGGTTTATTGCCGTAACCAAAATGAAGAAGGAGCTCGTTGCTAAAAATGAGGAAATAAATTGGAAACCGGCATCCACGGGTACGGGGAGGTTTGGTAATTGGCTGGAAAACGCCAACGACTGGAACTTGTCGCGCTCGCGTTTTTGGGGTATTCCGCTGCCTATTTGGCGCACGGAAGACGGAACAGAAGCCAAGTGCATCGGTTCGGTAGAAGAGCTCAAAGCAGAAGCTCAAAAAGCGGTGGATGCAGGCTTGATGGACGAAAATCCGCTGGCTTCTTTTGTAGTGGGTGATTTTTCAAAGGAAAACTACGAAGGTTTTGATTTACACAAGCCCTACGTGGATAAAATCACCTTAGTCAGCGACTCCGGTCAGGCCATGAAGCGCGAAGCAGATTTGATAGATGTGTGGTTTGATTCAGGCTCAATGCCCTTTGCTCAATGGCATTATCCATTTGAAAATAAAGAAATCTTCGAGGCGAATTTCCCGGCAGATTTCATTGCTGAAGGTGTAGATCAAACGCGTGGGTGGTTTTATACCCTCCACGCCATCAGTGTGATGACTGAAAATTCGGTGGCGTATAAAAATGTGGTTTCCAACGGACTCGTTTTGGATAAAAACGGTCAAAAGATGTCTAAACGCCTCGGTAATGCGGTAGATCCCTTCATCACCTTAGACGAATACGGTTCGGATGCGGTGCGTTGGTATATGATGTCGAACGCTCAACCTTGGGACAACCTGCGTTTTGATGTAGAAGGAATAGCGGAAGTACAACGGAAGTTTTTCGGAACGCTTTTCAACACCTACGGATTCTTTGCTCTCTATGCCAACGTTGACGGATTCCGATTTAGCGAAGATTACATCCCCGTGGCCGAACGTCCGGAGATGGATCGCTGGATATTGTCTGAACTGCACACCTTAATCAACGAGGTGGGAAATCAGTTTTCCGACTACGAGCCTACCAAGGCCACCCGGGCAATTATGCATTTTGTCAACGAGAATTTATCTAACTGGTACGTACGCTTATGTCGTCGTCGTTTCTGGAAGGGCGAATACGAAGCCGATAAAATCGCTGCTTACCAAACCCTTTACGAGTGTTTATTATCCATCAGTAAATTGATGGCTCCGGTAGCGCCTTTTTATGCGGATAAACTTTACAGCGACTTGAATTCCATTACCGGATTAGAGCCGCATAATTCCGTTCACCTTGCTTTTTGGCCGAAATACGATGCCAGTTTGGTCAACTCAGAACTCGAAGAGCGCACACACGTGGCTCAGCAGATTTCTTCGATGGTTCTTTCGCTACGCAAGAAAGAAAAAATCAAAGTTCGTCAGCCGCTACAAAAGATTATGGTTCCCGCTTTGACCGATACGTTGGCTTCGCGAATTGAGAATGTAAAGGACATCATTTTGGCAGAAACCAACGTGAAGAATTTGGAAATTTTACGCGATGTGGCCGGAAAAATCACCAAAAAGGTGAAGCCAAACTTCAAGGTTTTGGGTGCGCAGCTCGGTTCAAAAATGAAGACCTTCATGGGTGCGGTGCAGCAGCTAAGTCAGGAAGACATCCAAACCTTTGAGCAGCAAACCTATTTTGATTTCCAACTCCAAGGCGAAAGCGTACGCATTGATTTGGCCGATGTAGAGATCCAAACCGACGATATTCCCGGCTGGCTGGTAGCGGTGGAAAATGGTTTTACCGTAGCCCTTGACGCCACCATAACGCCCGAATTGCGTCAGGAAGGATTGGTGCGCGAGCTCATCAACCGCGTGCAGAGTTTGCGTAAAGAAAGCGATTTTGAACTCACCGACCGCATTGTCCTACAACTGCAAGATGATCCTCAACTTCACGAAGCCGTTGACGCTTATGGCGATTACGTTCGCTCCGAAGTATTGGCCACCGACATACAGTGGCACAATAAATTGGAAGCCGAAGAAATCGAGTTTGACGGAGTGACTACGAGGATACGGATAGAAAGGGTGTAGGGGGAAAACACAGTGTTTTGATTAGAAAAGAACACGTTAAAACAACCAAATATGCCTCACATACTCATCATCGAAGACGACAAGCGCATTGCGGATTTGCTCAGTAGGGCATTGACAGAAAACGGGATGGATGTTGTTGTGGCGCGAAATATTGCCGAAGCGAAATCGTCTTTTAGCGAAGCAAAACCAGAATTGGTGATTTCGGATATCATGCTGCCTAATGGCGAAAATGGTTTAGAGTTTTGTCAGGAATTGCGGCAAACGGATCCGGATATTCCCATCATTATGCTAACGGCACTGGGCACTACAGATCACAAGGTAGCGGGATTTGATGCGGGTGCCGACGATTACTTGGTTAAACCTTTTGAAATACGCGAATTGCTGGCGAGGGTAAAGAGATTGCTAGAGCGAAGAAAAGGGAATAAAAATCAGAATGACATTTTGCAGATTGCCGATGTAAAACTGAACATCAAAACCAAAACCGTGACCCGGGCTAATCAGGATGTGCGACTTACCCCGAGGGAGTTTCAGCTTCTACTCTTTATGATGAACAACGTAAACAGGGTGATTTCCCGGGAAGAAATTGCCTCGGAGGTGTGGGGCGTGAATTTCGATACGGGCACCAATTTCATCGATGTTTATATCAATTATTTGCGCAAGAAAATAGATAAACCATTTGATAAAAAACTCATTCATACTCGTTCGGGCATGGGGTTTATTCTATCGGAAACACCCTAGCTTGAGCTTGTCCATAAAGTCAAAGTGGCTGCTCTAGAAAGTTCGAGAGCGAGGCTTGCGATA
>JBHYFA010000018.1:0-40521 GCA_051859825.1 Schleiferiaceae bacterium | reverse complement strand
GAAAACCATACATCCTTAATTTCCAAAAAACCTACATTGTTATTTTCTAGTTACATTGTTGTGCATAGGATTCTCAACACTACTGAAATAGAATTTGCCGCCAAGGTCAACAAATGATTGAAAATTTAGCCCGTCAGGTCGGTTGTTTATTGAATCATTCAATACTATCAGTTCAATGGACTTTCCGTCTTTAAGTTTGTCGCACAATAAGTCGAAAAGTTCTTTGGATGTAAACCAGCATACTGCTACTTTTATGTTAGAAGTTGCAGTAACTAATTCGTTGCTAATTTTTTCTCGAATGTTATTGAAGTATGTTTTTATCATTTTTCTTTCAATTGTCCGTAATGTGCTGCGTCAAAAAGTTGCCGCTAACGTTTTGCAGATTGGCGATGGGCGGGATTTTCAGCACAAAAGTTTGTTCGGAGAACGGAACTTTCGGCTACCACAAAATTGTCAAGCGGAGACGAAACCCCGCCTATTGCCAATGTGCTGTTACCTGCTGGCTTTCTGTCGTTAGTCAAGTTGTATATCAATTTTCTTACTTTTAGTGTCAATGTCAAACCAATTTTGTTTGTCTGGGTTGGGAACACATTCTTTAATGTCCAAGTTTCTTGCGTATCTACTTAATGCCTTGATTCCAAATTTCAAAGTCAATTCATATTCTGTTTGTCCGTCTTTGCCGATAAATGCTTTCAATATTACTTGTCTATTGTCATTTACAAATTTTTGAGAATACGCTATGTCAGGTTGGTTTAACAAAACTCCGTCACACCAAAAGCCTTTGATTTGGTCATTGTCTGAATGCTCAAATGCTTTGCAGATTTCATATTCTAAAAATTCACAAAAGTCTTGGTCTAACATTTAGTCTTTTATTTCAGTCGGTTTAAAATCAAAAATCTTAAATATTTCGGCAATGTTTAGTTTGCTGTCTCTCGGCAAGTTTATTGTCGCTATGCCACCAAAGTCAACCTGCCAAAAACCACCCTGTTTCATTATTTCATCTCCTAAAAGTCTGTATTCGGATTCTTTGAATTGGGGAGTTAGAAAAAAGCGTCTTGTAACAAAATCTGAGTCCTTTGTTATTTTTATAATCTCGTGTTTTCCGTCTTTGTTAAGTCGAGTTTCAAATTCAGTTCCAAGTGTCAACCTACAATTAAAAAGTTCATTTTCTGTCGTTCGAAAAACATGGTCGGAATGCTGTTCAACTTGTATTGTCGTTGTCAACTTTTCTTGCTCATCATAAACTTCTATTTCAACTGTCATTGTTTGCATGGTGTCCGTTTAAGCTTGCTGGTAACTACCAAATAAACGAAACCATGAAGCCTTTCCCCAACATTTCGTTCATTCTCCAAACATACTATAAAAAATCATTTCCCCAACAAACCAACAAATTTTTGTAGTCATTGAGGTGTTACTTTTTGTGAAATGCCTTGGCACTTCGATTTAGGAAATGGTCAACTTCAAAAAGGAAGTTTATGTTCCGAGTTGTCCCGGGGGTAAGGTCTCGGAAGGGCGTTGCTATCTGCAACTATGGGTGGAGTTTCACGGCTCATTACGCCGGCCACCTTTTTTCCATTGGGCAAATATAAGCAAATTGTTTCTTGATTGTAAAGCGCCCGCGCCAGGGATGGAAGCGATAGCTCCCGACCTTGGCGAAGCTGCGACACACAGCGGGGCAGAGCGACCGCAGGAAGCTCCTGCAACGCTGATGTGGAGCGCGAGACAAGGGCGGGACTACAAGCGGACAGCCCGGTGACGGCCAGCTCACTAGCGCTTTATGAACCACGTAATGTTATGGCTTTACGTATGGACATAAGCGTTATTAATCGTTCGTGCTGGCCGGCAGGCGCTATAAAAAAGCAGAAGAATAAGGGTGTGGTGGGCTTTAAGGCTTGCTCTTGAATTATGGAATGAGAACTTGGGGGGAGATGCAGGGAAGCAGGGTGACAGGTCTGACCACTCTACTTCATTATTTTAGGTCTAATAGGGTTTTGGCTATTTCGTTTCGCAGGGTGGGGTTCACTTCTGTTTCATCAGCAAATGTTTTCCATTGATGTACAGTGTGATTAATTTCGTCAACAATCTCTGCTGATTTTTTGCAGCCTATTGATTTTCCCACTACCAACAAGTCGCTTTTTGTGATATCTTTTCGCTTGCCGTTTATGCTCAATGCATGCTGACTTACCCATTCGCTCTGGGGTCTGTAGGCGTGACATATATCGTAAGCCGGTGCCAACTGCCATTTTTCACCTTGCTTCAGGATGAAGGAAAAATTCTTTGTGTGGTCATCACAGTTTCTGGCAATTACGTTGAAAACCATTCTTCTAAACATTTGCTCCGCATCGGCATAGGTGAGTTTTAACGCTCGCATACTCTGAAAGAGCTGCTCGTAGCTGAAACTGTTTACCAGATTAAAATCAAAGTGGTTTAAGGCACAAAATGTCTGTATGTGATGCTTTACATCGCCGCCATCTCGGTCAAAGCGTTTGGTCATAAAATGAGCTCTGCCATTTTCCTCAAATAAGCGTGAGGGCATCATTTCAATTCCACATGCTTTGGCCATATTGTAATAGGCTAGCTCTACTCTGCCGTAGCCCTGACTGCTACCCAACTGTGCGTCACTCACCCCATCAAGCTTAATCAGCCAATGTTCAAAACCCTTAGGTGCTCTGGTTTGACCGGATTTGACTTCGCCTGTTTTTTTATTCCAAGCAATAAGGGCTTTAGGACGAGCACCACCTGCCGATGTGCCGATTTTTAAAATCTCTAACACGGCCTGTTCTTCGTCTTTTTTTAAGTTGGTGGTAAATGCCTCGCGTTGGTTAAGCATTTTTTGTGCGGTTGCTACCAAGCTGTCAATTTCCACAGAAAATGTCCTTTTACTCTCTTTGAGTATTGCCGGCTCAAATTCTAAGGCGCCCATTCCACGCGTGCCAATGAAGCAAAGCATTTCAACAGGATTCATGCTATCCTGCGGTCGGCCTTGTTGTGCCAACCAAAGATTGATCAATTGATTTCCGTATTTGTCGGGTAATGCATCGGCCAATAAGCCGGGTAAACCTTTGAAAGTATCGTGTTCAGAATATCTGTCTTTTCGCTGCTCGGGAAACGTAAACGAATTTCGGTTATCAGACAGAGGCATTTTGAGTGGTGCCAAATCCCATCCCAATTGTTTGAATTGGGAATCGTATTCAAAAGTGGAAATGCCGCTATTGGGGTCCCACGCAACGGCTCCTGCTAATTTCCCCCATATTTTTACTTCTGCAACCTGCATTTTTTACCAATCTGTATTTTCATCGTTTTTCTCTTTTCCTGATTTACCCCGCGCTCTTTGCCGTTTTTGCTTTTGCAGTTTTGCTAGGGCTAGCGGACTTATCGTTTCCCTTATTTCAAATGCTTTCAGTACCGACAGTTGATCCAACACGCGTAATACCTGTAGCAGCGTGATTACCGTAACCGTTTCGCCGCGTTCAAGTAAGCTCAGGGTGGAACGACTGATTCCGGCAGCATTGGCTAGCTCATCCTGGGTTTTATTTTGCTGCAAGCGGTGGTGCTTGACAAATGCACCAATAAACGTCATTAATGCTTGATCACTCATAGCGTCGATTGATTTAAACGATATATCATTCATAAAGCCTTAATTTTTATTTAGTGCATGATTTATGATGCAAATGTAGTGAATAATTTTAAAGTTTGGAGGGATGGGAGCAGGTGAGTTTGGAGGGTTAGCTCGTGTATCGGCAAAAACCAAATGTACCATTTGCGGGTCGGGTTTTTACACTGCGCGATAACGTCAGTTCGTCGAAAAGCCTCCTTCCATCCCCAAAGATACTTTTGGAGAATTGTTTTTGAGATATGTCTTAGTTTTTTTGAACGAAAAGACAAGATAATCAATCATCACCGCTGCCGAAGAACCTGTCCCGTTATAAAACGGGATTTCGTTCGATATTGCTTTCATTTTTCAAATGTAAATAATTTATTCGCTTTATGTTTATTATTAAATGTGCTTCCCGAAAATCGGGACAAGCAATGAGAGCGCTTCGCTAAGTTGTTTTTTAAAGGTCATCCCGACATAAATATCGGGACAGGTTATGAAATACGCCATGTAATTTTCATCGGTGGTTAACTTCGTTGCTTGCTCCGCAGGTGCGCGAAATTTTTGCATGGCTATTTCATATATTATTAGTTTTTAAAGGTATTCAAGAGCGCTTCGCGGTTTTTCATAGATTGTTAATTTCAAAGGTATTCAAGAGCACTTCGTGGTTTTTCATTCATTGTTTATTTTAAAAGGTATTCAAGAGCGCTTCGCGGTTGATGGCTCTTCGAGCCCGACGAAAGCTTAGCTGTTGTAGCTTCGGTGTTCATTTTCGTCCGTTTGTTTATCGGTTGTTTTGGTGGTGCGTTGGGACAGACACACTCTTTGCCAAGCTTGGGTTTTAGCGGTGGTTGGTGCGGCTTGGCAGTGTGTGTGGCTGTTAGCGTTTGGCGTTCTTCTCAATCTGTTTTAAGATTTCTCTGAATTCTTTTTGTTGCTCTTTGTTTAAATTATTCAAAAATTTGTCAATTCGTTCTTTAGTTTGGAAGTCTATTTTCAGAGCATTCAAAAAGGTTATGTCTTTTTCAATTTCGATTTCATTGTCAAGCGAATCGAATTTTGAAATATCCATTTCTGCCTTGTTTAAAATTTGGGCAAATCGACAACTTTGGCCCAAGTCAAATTCAACGTCAATTATTAAATTATACTTACCTTTAGTTAAAGTGTCTTGCTTGTCAATATGAACTACCTTTCCTTTACCAAGAGGATTAAAATAAACAGTTTCATTTAATTCATAATTGTCCTCTTCAATAGCATTTATTGACTTTAAATCAGGAAAGATTTCACCATTTATTTCTGTTGCCCTGCTCTCTGAAATTTCTAATAACCTTATGGCTATATTTTCAAGATAATCTGAATCTTGAATTGATTTAAATCTATCAGGAATAATAGATGTGCCGTGAAGTGAGCCAATTAATCCACCTGCGAAGGCTGCAATACTATCTGTATCAGTTCCAATTGAATTAACAGCTTGTTCTATTCCCTTTATTGGTTCTTTATGATATTTACAACAAAGAAAAATACCTGCAATTACTGTGGACGTTCCCGAACCTTTTGTATCTGAATTGTAACAGCCTAAAGTTCTAAGTGCCTTTTCGTCTTCTATTTTATTACTCAGACTCTTATATACATCACGCAAATATTGTTGGGTTTCATCTAGAATCGTTTGATATTGCTCTTTAAATGGTATTTTGGCGTTACTATTCCATTCTTTTTCCCAACTGCTAAAACTGGCTTTTTGAATAAATGGAATTGATAGTTTCTGGTGAATGTCTCTCCCAAGTTCTGTTAAAAATGCTTCGTAAGTGAAATGCTCAGGACGGAATTTTAGAATCGTATCAATTGCATAACCATAAAGCATAGCCCCAATAATTGCTCTTGGATGGCCGTGTGTTACAATACTGTTTGCAAATATTTCTTCTTTGATTTTATCAATTTCACCAAAGTTTGCGAGAGCAATAGGAAGAATACGCATTGCAGCACCATTTGCCCCGCTTTCTCTATAATCTATTGTTGTATTTCCAGCTTTGAAATTAAAGAAATTGCTATTCCATTTAGCTGATTTACGTTCAATCTTTCTCGCTGCATTTTTGATAGTTCGACCTGCTCCGCGTGCATACAAAAGCCAATTTGGCAGTTCTATTTTAGAAAAATATTCTCGGTCTATGGTTCCGTCAACTTTAATTGACCTTGCAACAGAAAGCATAAGTTGGGTATCGTCTGAATACGAACCTTTTGTCATATTATCAATGTATCCATTGAATCTCCCACCTACTTCCTTTTTCCATTCGTAAAAATTGGAAATATAATCAGTTCCATATTTTAACTTCAAGGAATCAGAGCTTTTCTCAAACTCTGTTATCCAACCAAGGGCATCACCAATTGCAGCAAGCTTAATCGCTCCTTTGTATTTAGTTTCTGGTTTCATATAGTTCTGTTTGGCGAAAAAATTTCTTTATCAACAACAAAATTACTAGTATTAAATTCTGACAGTGCAGCTTTTGCAGATGCTAAACTTTCCTGAGATTCAAAACATACCTGTAAAATACTTTCAACAGGTATCTCATCCTTTACAAGCACCTCCGCTTGAACATTCGTTGGGAACTTTAAATCTATCCTGCCACGAACTCCAAAAGGAATGTTTATGTTGTTAGCAAAAAGCATTTTAAATTTTTCAATGTCGCCCGTTACTCCAATTGATTTTGCGGCATTTGATGCAGCATTAGTTACTGCAAACTTTGTTTCCTTTTCATAGATATGTTTTGGGTCAATTTTCAAGACACACCAATTTATGGTTATATCATCTTTGGTTCTCTCTTGGAATTTAGAAAAAAGAAAAGTGTTTGGACATGATATAGATAGATTTATAAAGCTTTTATCATCATATCTTACGTTATCGGTGAACTGAACGTAGTCCAAAATATCAAATTGCTCGATATCCAAATTTTCAAGGACTCTTCTTGACATTAGCTTTCCTTGCTCTAAAATGCTGTAAAGGTTTATGGTTGGCGTAAAGTGTATCAAATACTCAATTCCACGCCTTGATATTTCACTTTGAAATTCTATGTAATCTTTTTTCAAATCCATAATTAAAAGGGTAGATCATCATCTTCAAAATCATTATCTTTGGAAGATTCTGTAATATTATTTAGTAAATCAGCGTCAATCTCAGATAAATATCTTGATGGGTTGTCCTCGTCTCCAATAAGATATAGACCTGTTCTTGCTCTTGTCATACAAGTATATAAGAGTCTTCTTTCAGTAGATAGGTGAAATTCATCATCTGTCTCAATAAAACCTGGGGGATACGGGATAACATCATCTGTTAAATCCAGAATAAAAACATTATTAAACTCTAAACCTTTGATAGACGACATTGTACAGATTTTGATACTATCGCTATTGTAGTTTACAGGCTGATTCGATTTTACAAGTTCAGTTTGAAAACCATTGCTATTCAGGTAGTTTTGGATTTTTCTTACACCTTCATTAGTTCTATGTAAAACAATAGTATTACTGATATTTCCTTGATTTTTGAGGCTTAGCAGTTCTCCTTTCAAATAATCAAGTTGTTTATCAAAGCCATCAAAATAACCTACAATTGGCTTTTCACCACCTGAAAGTGCAGTTTCTACATCAGTAAATTCGGATTTATCTTCTTCTTTTTCCAATAAGGAGAGAGCTGCACGAGCAATGTGAACCGAATTCCGATAATTTTTTTTGAATTCTATAGTCCTACCGCCACGAACATTTAAACCAACTTCCGACCAAGTAAATCCACTTTTGAAAATCCTTTGTGCGGCATCTGCAATAATTGAAATACTCTCTGTTTCTTGAGATACCAATTTAGAAATAACTAAGATTTGAGCCTTGTTTAAATCTTGAGCTTCATCAATAATTATATGGGTGAAAGGTGGCCTCCAGAGTGGGTCGTTTTCAATTTTTTGTAAACTTTTTATTGCATAATCATCAAAATCAACCTTTCCCCTGTTTTTAAGTTCTTGGTTATATTTTAAGTAAACGTTCCATATTACTTCTTTATCACTAGCAGTAACTCTATCTGATGTTCCCCTTCCTGTTCGTTTTGCCTCTAAATACTCAGTTTTTGAATTGAATAGTTTTCCCTTTATCCAAGAAATTTCTTCTTGAAAAAATTCAGAACTTTTACTTAATACATTTGAACTTGACGATGTTAATGAGCTTTTTATAGTTTCAATAATTTCAATTTGCTCCCACTGCATAACAGTTGTATTGAACCCAATTCCAGCAAAATGATATGCCCAGCTATGGAAGTTTACAATTGTTACATTTAGACCATCTGGCGTTTTAGGTTTTATCTCGTCAGAGTCTTTCTGATATCCACCATTTATATAGGGACTTACTGCTCTTATGTACGCTGCTAATGTTTTATTGAAAGTGAAAATTACAATTTTAGCTTCTTGAAAAAGTGTGTTCTGCGTTTCTAGTAGGTGCTTCGCTCTGTATAGAGCAACGGTTGTCTTGCCACTACCTGCAACTCCCTTTATTTGAATGGGATTTGTAGGTGGTAAGAATAGCACCTTTTTTTGTTCTCCTTTTAAAGTAATTTTTTTTAGCATACTATCTGTTTTTATAACTTTCCCAGATTTCATTCATTGGAGTTGCTTGGATAGCAGCTTTAATTTCTGCTATTGCCTTCTGAGAATATCGGTCGTGGTGTACATTTCCAATTGAAATTTTTTTGAAACATTCAACATCATCTTTTAGACCAATATAGTGAATAACAGCGCTTGTTTTAGGCCCTGTTAATCCAACCTTTTTAGCTAATTGATCTCTTCCGAGATTATAGTAATCTAATTCATTTACTCTTTTTAGTGCCACAATGTGAGCTCCAGGGGTACCTTCAGGAACCACTTGGACAGGTACACCTTCTTTTCTCGTAATTCTCAAGTCCAATGAAGGGCCATAACCTTGTGCTGTAAAATTCAGAGTTGCAACCCCTGGAAAAAGTTGGCTAAAATTCCCTCCCTTTTCTAGTGTTTTTAGAATTTTCTTTAAATCACCATCAGAAGGCTGAATGCTATCACCTTGAACCGCATTTTCCATTATGGCAAGTGCTCTGAGTTTTTCAATGGCTTCTATATTTTTTCTTTTAGAAGGCCCAAGTAACTTCTTTATCTCACTGATTTCGTTTGAGAAAAAAGCTTGGATATCGGTTGGGGGTGTGGTTGATAAGGGGAGAACCCTAACAGGCAAACCATCTTTTATGTTAATGTTAAAAACTCGCTTTACGATATCCCTAAATAATGTCAACCCTGATTGAGCTTGAAAATAAAGATGTTGTTCTGAAATTTCTAAAGTATAATGTTGGGCAGCGTCTCTCAGACCGTTTAATGATTGTAATGTTAGTACTTCATCTTCAGACAAAAAGCTAATGTCAGCATCGCTAAAGCACTTTCTTAGACAAGACTCAAAACCAATTGTTTGATTCGCTCGCTTTTCTTTAATTTTTCCACCTTTATGCAATATTGCCGCCTTCAATAGCATTTCAAAAGAATGATCCATCATTATTAAAATACCGTGCACTCTAGCTGTATCATTGGGGCGATTAAACAACTCAATGCTTAAAATCAATGAATCGACTGCTTTCGAGTATAGGTGTTTTACTTCTTTTTTCATAGCTATGATACTTACATATTTGGCTAAAAGTCTCTTTCTATTTGCTTTGCTGTCATTATTTTGGCAATCAAACTTTCAAATTTTAGCTTCTCGTCTTTGTTGGCTATTGTCCTCAGTTCTTTAATCATTCTGTCAAAATCTGTTTCTTTTTCTATGATGATGTATTCTATGGCGTTTAGGTCAAGTTTCATTCTATCACCATTTTGTTTGGCTTCTTGCATTTCTCGTTGTGCCTTTGTGCCGAAGTACAATTCCACCAAACTGTTGTCTGGAATGTATCGCCATTCTCGTTCGTCATAGAATTTCTTGCGTTTTGGTTTAGTCTGGTCTTTGTATTGCTGATACCCGATAAATTGCTTTAAATAAGGCACAAGATGTTTTCGCTCGTATTCGGATAGCTCTTTGTTCTTTACAAGGTTTCTCACAAGATTACTTTCACTCGTAACGTACCAAACAGGTTTTACTCCATTTTCCCTTGCATAAGTTCTTTTGATGCCAATGCCATATCTGCCATACCAGTCAAAATGTTCGTTGATTAAACTCAATGGAATATCACAAAAGCAAGCCATAGGAACACGATAGCCGTTATTGGCTATAGGGAGTTTCTCGTAGGTATTATGGCAATAAAAACCGTTTTTCAGATTATTAACCAAATGGTCAATACTGTCTGTGAAATTAAAAAGTGTACTTGAACTGATTCTGGCCATACCTAATTCCCATATTTTACACTCGGCTCTGCCGCCATACTCAATTTTTCCTCTGCTTCTTTTACGGTCACCTGCCCATTCATCAACATGGGCAACAACCAGTCGCGCAAGGCGGTGAGGTGTTGGTTTTCTTTGTTCTTAATAAGTATTTGATTTAAAAGAGGATTAACTAATTGAGTGAAATTATTTAATACAGAAGCAGTAGGAATAGGAAATTTATCTTTAACTGCATCAATTGGACTCAAATTAGCTTGAGAACTACCACCTGCAATTTTTTCTAATCTTTTTTGATTTTCGGGCCTTTTAAAGAAGAAATATGCGTAAGTGACGAAATCCTTTTCACCTAGAAGCTTGCCTACCCTTTGATTAAGAAGTAAGTTGCTTTGGTCAACGAAACACATTCGCCCTACATTGCCTGTTAAAGACATAAGTATATCACCTTCTTTGAGAATACAAAAGTCAGAAATATTGTTTGGTAAGAATGACACGTAATCAACTGAAGATGTCTCTAAATATCCCTCTTGAACATTTTTGATGGTAATTATCTTATATTTTCCTGTATCAGAATAGTCATCAGAATTAAATGGAAATCCAGAACCAATTTTCACTTTTGTGTTAATTGGTTCCACCTCCCACCCCTCCGGAATCTCCCTTTTAAACTCGGCATTGTACACCATTTTACCGCCTGAGGATTTATAGGGCTTGCCTTCTGCATCAGGTTTACCCTGAGCGAAGTCGAAGGGAAAATCAAACTGCACAAACCAATAGTCGTAGAGCGTTTTTGCCATTGCTTCCAACTCGCGGTTGATTTTGTTGTTCAGCTCGATTTTGGCGTCTAAGTCGGAAAGGACTTTGGCAATGGATTTTTGGGTGGGGAGGTCAGGTACTGTCAACTTAATGTTTCTCAAATTGTCATTGTAAATTCGATTTATAGTACTTCCATTTGTCGTCACCCAAGGCTTAGTTTGGTAGAAATAATATAAAAAGCTATTCAACACAATCGATTCATCATTATCAATCCAAACAATGTTTGAATCCTGAAAGTAAGCAGGCTTACCATCATAAATTACAGTTTTACCAAGTGTACCCGCAGCAGAAATCAGAATATCCCCTTTTTTCGGGAAAGAATATTTTTCTCGGAATTCATCATAGAGTTCTTTCGAAATGAAAGTATCTGCTTGCCCACCAAAAGATGAAATTTTATAAAAAGGAATTTCTCCATTGGGTGATGTTTGATGTTTCAATACGCGTTTACACATTGATACCTTACCAATCTTCCCCAGTTTTATTTTAAGAGAAGAACTATTCATACCCCAACCCTTTTAAATTATTCTGAATCACGAATACCTTCCACGGATTAATATTATTGATTCCCATCAAAATTATTTGATACGACCAACCCAAGACAAACTTTGGCAATTTGGCAGAAGGCTTCTGCCAAATTATAGCTGCTTCATTTTTAGTATCTTGAGATTCGGCAGAAGGCTTCTGCTGAATTTCAGTTTGAGCGTATGCAATGTAGAATTGACGCATATTTCTCAAATTTCTTTCTGAAAAACCTTTTCCAAATTTTTCAGAAAGTTTTACCGATAAATCTTTCAAAACAGATTTTGCGTAGGCAGCCCTTAAATTACCCGCTTGCTCGTCTTCAATAATCATTTTTCCTATTTCGAAATAGGTGTAAACCATCGTAAGATTGACAGCAGAAGCAACCTGCTTACGAGATGATTCTATTAAACCCGCAATTTTTTCAAATAAACTGTTATTAGACAAATTATTCGCCATACCTCAACCCCTTTAAATTGTTCTGAATCTCCATTTCCAATTCCCTGCCCTCGGTAAAGAGTTTGTTCAGATTGTCTTCAAAGCCTTTCATTTTGGCGGCAAATTCTTCTGCGGTAATGTCCACATATTCAATTTTTACCTCAAAATATTGCCCGGCACTTAGGGAGTAGTTTTTTTGCTTAATCTCGTCATAGCTAACTACTACCGAGAAATCGTCCACGGCTTTTTTCTGATTGAAGGTGTCAATGATTTGCTGTTCTTCGGCAGGGGTGAGTACCGTTTTTTGGTTTTTGCCCTCTTTTACGGTTTCACCCAAGTTAGAGGCATCTATCAGCACCACTTCGTTTTTGTTGCTTTTATCCAAAAACACAATGCTCACATTGGTACCCGTGGTAGCAAAAATATTGCTCGGCATACTCACCACACCTGCCAGCATTTTGCTCTCGACCATTGTTTCACGAATCTTTTTGTCAATACCACTTTGTGCGGTGATAAAACCTGTAGGCACTACAATAGCGGCTTTCCCTTTTTTGCTCAGCGTGTGCATAATGTGCTGCAAAAAGAGCAGGTATATCGCCATTTTGTCTTTGGCTTTGTTAGGCACTTTGGGTATGCCTGCAAAAAAGCGTTCGTTGTTTTCCTTGCTGTCCAAATCGTCTCGATAATCGGAAAAATCCAACTTAAAAGGCGGATTAGAAACGATATAATCGAACTTTTCCAAATTGCCTTCTTTGTCCTTATGGTACGGGTGCAAAATGGTATTACCCTGAATGATGTTTTGAATGGAATGTACCAGATTGTTCAAAATCAGGTTGAGTCGCAAAAGGCTCGAAGATTTTTGGCTCACATCCTGCGAATAGATGGTGCATTTATCTTCGCCAATGGCGTGGGCAATGTTCATCAAAAGCGTTCCCGAACCTGCCGAAGGGTCATATACCGTTACGTTTTGGTCGGGTTCGTTCACCAAAATAGCCGCCATAATTTTGGCTACTGCGTGAGGCGTAAAATACTCGGCATACTTGCCTCCGCTATTGGTGTTGTAATCCTTAATCAGGTATTCAAAAATGGTGGCGTAGAAATCGAATTTTTGGTTGAAAATATGCTCAAAGCTCACACCCACCAATTTGTTGATGATGGCTTTAGCAAAGGCATCCCGTTTGCTGCCGTCACTGATGTATTCGGTAATGCGGTCGAAGAGTACCACTTTGGCACCACCATCTGTCTTTACTGAGAAAATATCGTTGTTGGTAATGGCGATATCCAAAAGTGTATCGTCAAAGAGTTTGGCAAAATCGCTTTCGTTTTGTCTGCTGAAAAGTTCCGAGATAAAATGCTGCGGTTTGAGTTTGGCGGTATCTGCCCCCAATTGCAACAGCAACATTTCGTAATCGTCCTCTGAATATGATTTTACGGTTTCTTCCCAGTTTTCGGCATTTTTCAAGTTCGGGTCAAGTTTCTTGAGTTCAAAAGCGAACTTGTCGTTCATAAACTTATACAGGAATACCTGCGTAATGATTTTGAACTCGTTGCCATCATTGCCCAAACCATAATTGGCACTGATGCTTTTAAGGCTATCAATGAGGGCTTTGGTTTTCTCTTTAAAATCTAAATCTGTCATACTGCTCTACCGTAGAATTCGTTAATATATTCGTTTACCACCAAGTTGTTGATGTACTTGGATGATTCCGCATTTAGGTTAAACTTGTTTTTGTTTTTGAATTGGTCAATCACCAACCGCATCATTTGCGTGCTGAAATAACTTTCGTTTTCCAACAATCTTGTGTTTTGCAACACCTGTAAATCTGCATCTTGTTTTACATTTATCAGGGCTTCAAAAATCTGACTTTCTTTTTGGGTCAGGCCACCTTTTTCCACCAATCGTTTATGAATGCGGGCATATTTAGGGTCGCTGTTGTATTTGTCTTTCAGCAAATTGTTTTGTCGGTTGAGTTCCTTCACCTTGTCATAAATTTTGGTGAGTGCTCCGATATTTTGTCGCATTTCGTCTTGTGTGATTTCGTCCAAATTCTTCTTGTCGAAAAGGCGTTTCAGTTCTTCATACAGCGAAACAAACTCAGGGTCTTTCTTGTCGAAATTACTCGCCAAAGTTTCCCGTGTTTTACGCAGGGTGTCTTTGAGTTGGTCTGCCAATACCAGTTCTTCTTCTGATATTTTGGTAAAGTGAAACAGTACATCTTCCAAAGCCACATTCAACAAATTGGTATTGTCGATATTGTTTTTGAGTGATTCTTGTGTATTGAGTAGGGCTAAATGGTTTTCTGTTTCACGGTACAGTTGCCCCAACTTTTTAAAGTCAATTTTATCCAACAAATCAAAATGCCCAAACAAGCGAATCAGGTTATATAAGCTCTTTGCATTCCCCAAAGCTTTTTTGATAAGCAACACCTTTTCTCTGTCTTGAATTTGGGTGATTTGTTGTGAAAACAGTTCTGCGTTATTGGTGTCGAAATGAAAGAGGATTTCTTTGATGTCGGCAATTTCTTCTTCAATCTCTTCTTTGGATTTAAAAAGGTTGGAGTAAAACTCCATTTCGTCACCCAGTTCAGCTTGCAATTCATCAAAATAGGCTTTGTTGGTGGCGTCAAACTCTGCTCTGATGTCGGCAAAATCCACCACATAGCCATATTTGAAATTTTTGTAGGTTCGATTTACTCGTGTGAGTGTTTGCAAAAGATTGTGGCGTTTGATAACCCGACCGATATAGAGTTTCTTCAATCGCTTGGCATCAAAGCCAGTCAGAAGCATATTGTATACAAAGAGAAAATCAATTTTACCGTCTTTAAAATCTTCTACCAAATCCTTTCGTTCGTCTTTTGTGCCAATGTCGTGCAGGATAAGAGCGGCAGAATTTACCTTATAGCTATTTTTTATTTTTGATTTGTATTCTGTTTTTGGTTCGGCTGCTATTGGCAAATTATAAACTACATCTTCATTCAAAGCATACTTTTGATTGAAGATTTCAAACATTTCTTTGGCTTGGTCTGAACTATCACAAACTACCATTCCGCCAATACTTGCATCAGAAAAAGTCAATCGGCTTTTTTCAAAATCATTTACAATGTATTCCAGCATTGGTTCTACAAAACTGCGGTGAGCAAATACCTTTTTCTTTTCAATATCGCCTTTCAGCACCTTGATTTTATCCAAAGCATCTTGCAGCACAATTTTATAATCGCTTGCTATTTCTTCACGAATCAAGCGCAAGGTGTAGCCATCGGCAATAGAAGCATTGTAATAGTATTTGTGAATGTAATCACCGAACAAGTCTTTGGAATAATAGTCTTTGGAAATCAAAGGCGTACCGGTCAATCCGATTTTGATTGCATTCTTGTCCGATTGGGTCAGATTAGCCAAAAAGCTGCCTTGTGGGTTGTAGCTTCTGTGTACTTCATCCAAAAAGTAAACCCGTTGAATACTGATGTCATAATCCTGCGATTGCACCACATTCGCTTCTTCGCTAAATTTTTGAATGTTTACAACCGTAATTTCAGGTTTTCCCGAATGGTTGTGAATGGCAGTGGTGGTTTTGATGGATTTTACAAAATCATTTTTTGAATCCACAATATGGACCGTAAGACCACGAGCGGTAAATTCACGCTTAGCTTGAATAAGCAAGTCCAAGCGGTCTACTATAAAGTAGAACTTAGGAATTACCTTTTTCTTTTGGAAATAGTCGGTCAGATAACGCACATTGTAATACGCTAAAGCGGTTTTTCCGCTTCCTTGCGTATGCCAAATTATGCCTTTTTTGATTCCGCTTTCCAGTTTGTTTTCAATGGCTTTGGTGGCGAAAATCTGCGGGTAACGCATGACGTGCTTTTCAATGCCATTGGTTTCGTCTACATAGGCAATGGCATATTTGAGGATAAAAGCCAGTCTGTCTTTGCTGAAAAGAGAAGTTGAAATACGGTTGGTTGGCGTGTTGGTGTTTTTGTTGGTCAAAAACTCGGGAGAATTTTTGATTACTGCCAGGTTGTTGTCTTTTAAAATAAAATTTTCTAATTCATCATTTTCAGGAGCTAATAAGGCGGTAAGGTCTAAACTTTCTTCCTCTCTGAAATAGTTGAAAATCGGTTGTTTGTATGATGGCGAAGCGTAAAATGCACCTTTTAGCGGTTCAATCTCTTCATTGTCATACTCCATATTATTGGAGAAAACCATCAATTGGGTGAGGTTGACAAACTTTCTGAATTTCTTGTTTTGAAAGCGTTTGTTGATGCGTTCACGCTCTGCAATAATGCCGTCACGGTTATTTGGTTTTTTCACTTCAATAAAGACCAAAGGCATTCCATTGATTAAAAGAATGATGTCGGGTCTAAATTCATCATCACCATTTTTGTACGTTAGTTCCGTTACAACGTGAAAAGAGTTGTTGCCGAAATTTTCAAAGTCAATGAGTTTTGTTCCCGATTCACTAGTCAGTTTTTCATAAAAAGCCTTTCCCAAGTCTTCATTGTCAAGCAGTAGGGAAGTGTCCACCAAAAGTCTTTCCGCTTGGTCTTGGTCAAAGTCAGGATTTATTCTGCAAATTGATTCTTTAAAAATGTCCGTGAATATGTTTGTGTCGGTGTCCCAAACAGCATCTTTCAGTGAAAGGTATTTGTAACCAAGTCTGCACAAATGCAGAATGGCAGGTATTTTCACTCTTGAATCTTCATTAAATTTCGTCATACTATATTTCTGTCTGTTGAGCAGTCTGAGCGTTGGCAAGAAAACAGCTCTTTTGCAAGCCGAAGTTTTGGCTTGAGCGTTGGGGCTTGCAAATCCCGCTCAGTCGGGACAAGTTGTGCTGTTTTGTGCGTTGGCTTGTCATTTATTATCTCTGTTTTTCTGTTCGGTTTCGTTTTTTACACTGAGCGATAACGGTCAAGTATAAGAGCAGTAGCGGATTTTAAGGCGTTTACTTGTCCGCCACCACAAAAGTTTATTAGATGCACAGACTTTGATTTTACCACTTAACCCGCTATTGCTCTTATACAATGTTGGCAGCTGGTATTATTTGAGTTCGTATAAATTCACTCCTGTTCACTCTTGAAGTTCGACTGTTTGTTCCCGCATACATACTTGAATAATAATTGGCATAAATGTTAGTTTCTTTATCCTCATTTTTATTTTGTAAAATAAGATCTTCCTGTTCATTTAGCTTTTCAATTATGGACACTATTGATAGGCCTGAAAAGCAAAGTTCACATACAAGACTAAAGAAATTAGATTTTCTAAACCAAATTGAATCTAAAGGAAGTGCACTATCTAAAATGTCAATTATAACATTCGAAACAAGGTCTCTATTTTGTTCAAAATTTGGATAGTCATTATTAAACTTTGATATGTAATTTTCTACTTCATTGTCTTGTGTGAAATAACCACCTTCTTCTAATGTTGACAAGACTAATAAAATAAAGTGTAAATCAGCCATCCGGGTTAATTCACTTTCACTAAAAATAGGAACTTTGTGTTCAGCTGATTTAATAATGTTTAAAATTTCTTTTGCACACGAAATAAACTCACCATTGTATATGGCATTATTTATTTCTATCGCGGTAAGAGTGAAGTTTGTGGAATTTATTCTTTTAAATATTTCAATAATTATCTCAGGCTCAACATCCTTTAAATCCCGTATTGTTACATCATAGTTTAAAAAATCTCGTTGAGATTGTTCTGGCAAGTCCTTGAATTTTGGTATTCTCTTTTCAAAGCCATCAGCGCCTTCAATGTATTTTTGAATCGTTGTAAGTCTTTGTTGCCCATCTACTACAACATTTTGAGTAGCTAAAGTTGTTAAGTCAATACCTTTTTGTGAAATATATATTTCAGGAAAAGGAAAACCGTCTAAAATAGTTTGTATAAAATTTTCCATATGGACTGGAGTCCACACGAATTCTCTTTGGAATTCAGGTTGTAGAATTAATTCTTTTCGCTGAATTTTCCCAATTAAATCAGAAATTGACTTTTTATCTGGAGTTGCTGGAATTTGCTTTGCCATATTATAAACTTTTTAATAATTTTAAAATCTCTTCAATTGAAGAACGATAGTACTTTTCAGCATATTTCTGGTTTTTGAATAACCCTGCTTTTACGATGTAGTTACCTACTTCTGACTTAGAATGGCTTATGCTTTTAAAAAAGTCATCCCAATCCTTTTTTATTTCTTTAAATGCCTGTGTGTTTTGGGGTAACAGGTCAGGCCTCATCCACCCTCGAATAAAGTACTTAATAAATTTAAGATATTTCTTATACTGATCTGTATTGAGTCTGATTTCCTGATTTTTAATTTTATACTGATATTCACTGACTAAGTCAAAATACTTTTCAAAAAGAGTTTCATTAAAAATTACAACATCAATATCGCTATCAAGTGTGAATTTTGTGAATTTGTAGGGACTGAATCCGAATTTTGAAGAACCAACTATCATAACCTCATAAAACTCGACTTGAAAATTGTCTGCTATTCTTTTTCTGAAAAAATAATAATCATCTTCTCTTTCGTTAAAGACGAATGGCAAACCGTGAAAATAGCTTTTCTGAGTGAAGATTTTTCTTTGGTCTTCACCATCAAGGTTTATTAGGCTATCTTTATATTCCTCGATTGTCATATTTGCTGTTACGTTTTTATACTTGATGCCAACGGTTTGGCTATGAGCAGTTGGGGATTTCTTGCCCTAACTTTTCGGTTTAGCATTTACTTTTGCTTTGGGTTTAGCCTTTTGTTTATTCACTTTTGCCCCCAATTGCTTATAGCTATTGTTAGGTGTTGTGCTTTCTTTTTCTTTCAATTCCTTTGCTGAGTCTACTTTTTTTACTGTCTTCTCTTTCAGTTCTTTGTTCTTCTTTATCTCTTTGTTAATCAGTTCTTGAATTGGTTTCATGGGTGTTTCCATCACTGAATATTCTTCTTTAAAGATTTCCTTATACGTTTCTTTAAATTCTTCTTCTTCTCGTATTTTGTTGAAAAGTGGCCACTGTTTGTAATCTGATTTATCGACATCTCCATTATCTCCGATTTTTAACATCATTTCATACGCAATTTCATAGTCGTCAGTCAAAACTGCATAGGCTAATTTGAAATCATCACTACTCGCACTCCAATCTTTTTTGTCAAGAATCTGCTTTGCTTCTTCCTTTTTACCTTGAAGATATTTTGATAAAGAACCATTAACTATAAAAACATTCTTTAATGAATCATTAAAATGTCTTTTTTGATTGCATCCAAAATCAAGCAAAATGTCAGCAAGCTCAAAAGAATTTGTGTTTATCAAATGAAAGCAAATATCATTCAATTCTCTATCCGCATCTTTTAAGTCAGAAATAAGAAGTTTTCTCCAAATTGTATGTGTTAGTTTGGTAGCGATTTCATAAAGACATTTATAAGCATTAGTGAAATATTTTGGCTCTATGCCTAATCGCTGACCGACTTTGATTTTATCTATTTGGCATTTATGTTCTTTACAATTCTTTACATACTGGTTTGAGACAACACCATCACAATGAACAAGTAAGTTTCTGCGTTCGGTTATTTCTATAAAAGTTTGCCAAATTGGTAGTTTTTCTCGAAGTTTCATTCCTAAAAGTTTTTCAAGATAGTCGAATTGTTCAGAATGACTTTTCCTTAAAACCGTATCAATTTCTTTGTCAATTATGTAATCTCTAGCATTTTCGACTGTCTCCATTTCAACAAGCTGAGAGAAAGTTAAATTTCTTTCTGAACCGTTGAGCACATCTGGTTTAATTTCATAAATAGCACGAAGTAAACGAGTCAGAAAGGCATCATATTGAGAAATTAAAGACACAAATAAGCTTTCTGGAATAATTTTACCGGCTAATGCTGAAGTAGAAGCATTTCTTTCAAGAGTTTCAAATTTTTTAGATTCATCTGCTTTAACAAGTAGTCTTTTCTTTCCATTGTCGTCTTCGATTTCTTCAACATTTTCATTAAGAAACTTTGAAAAATCGTCATTTGCCTTTTTGTTATAAGGCTGAATGAGAAGCATAGTCATTGGTAGAGTGTCTCTAATAGCATCAATATGTCTTAGAAAACTCTCTAAATTCTTATGTAAATTCTTTCCTGTTGTCATTACTTATTTGTGTTTGTTAGCATTACACCTAACTACCAAATAAACGAAACTCTAAAGCCTTTCCCCAACATTTCGTTCATTCTCCAAACATACAACAAAAAACCATTTTCCCAACGAGCTAATAAATTTTTGTAGTCATTGAGGTGTTACTTTTTGTGAAATGCCTTGGCACTTCGATTTAGGAAATGGTCAACTTCAAAAAGGAAGTTTATGTTCCGAGTTGTCCCGGGGGTAAGGTCTCGGAAGGGCGTTGCTATCTGCAACTATGGGTGGAGTTTCACGGCTCATTACGCCGGCCACCTTTTTTCCATTGGGCAAATATAAGCAAATTGTTTCTTGATTGTAAAGCGCCCGCGCCAGGGATGGAAGCGATAGCTCCCGACCTTGGCGAAGCTGCGACACACAGCGGGGCAGAGCGACCGCAGGAAGCTCCTGCAACGCTGATGTGGAGCGCGAGACAAGGGCGGGACTACAAGCGGACAGCCCGGTGACGGCCAGCTCACTAGCGCTTTATGAACCACGTAATGTTATGGCTTTACGTATGGACATAAGCGTTATAAAGAGTTCGTGCTGGCCGGCAGGCGCCCAAAACCGCCCCACAAATCCCTACCCCGTGTTTTTCAAACCACTCGAAATGGCGTTGATGATGCTTAGGAGGCGAAGCAGTTGGGCGTCTTTGACTTCGGGTTGGGATTCGCTGCGCCACTGTCGAAGCTGATCGAGGTGCAGCTGATGGAGGTATATGAGCTTTTCGTTGCGCCAACGCAAGTTGTTGTACTGGGTGTTGCGACGCACGGAAGCAGGCTCGGCAAAGAGGTCTTCGATGCCGTGGAATCCGTTGTGGTAATCGTCTAAAAGCAAGCTCACCAAGCGCTCACGCCGTTCGTGCTCGTCGTCTAAGGCGGTGTACTGCGCCATAACGTCGAGGTCGGAGAGGATGAGGTTGGTTTCGGTTTGAATCATCAGATACTTGAAGAAGGGCCAGGTGTCTACGCTTGTTTTTAAGGCATGGTACATCTTCGGCTGCTGCTCGCGCAATTGCTTTAGCGCCTCACCCAATCCGTACCAGCCGGTGAGGGTGATGCGCGATACATTCCAACTAAACACCCAGGGTATGGCTCGTAAATCGGCTAAGGTGCGGGTGCCGGTTCGACGGGCCGGTCGCGACCCAATCTTGCTCTGCTCCAATACGTCGATGCAGGTCACTTTGCTGTAAAATTCGATGAAACCGGGTTGCTCCATGAGCTTGCGGTAGTGCCGGAAAGACGCTTCGGTAAGGGCTTCCATGGCCTCGATGGGCTGGGTTGGGCTCGGTTGGCCGTTTTTGATGAGGTGTGTAGCCACACCGGCAGCAAGGGCGCTGAGATTGTACTTGGCGGTCATGGGGTTGCCAAAGAGCTTGGCCACGGATTCGCCTTGTACGGTGAGCTTGATTTTTCCACATACGGATTGGTGGGGCATGCTTTCTAAAAAACGGTGATACTTGCCGCCGCCTCGGCTGATGGTGCCGCCCATTCCGTGGAAGAAAAACACGTCTCTACCGTGCTTGCGCCCTACCTCTGATAAGGCATGCTCGGCCTTGTACACGCTCCATTTGCTGGCAATGGTGCCGCCGTCTTTGTTGCTGTCAGAGTAGCCCAGCATCACTTCCTGCGCTCCGGGATGTGTTTGCGCTCTTTTTTGGGTAATGGGGTGGGAGAGGAATGCTTCGAGGATGACGGGACCACGCTGGAGATCATCAATGGTTTCCAATAGCGGCACCACGGGTATTTTGGTGTGGAGCAGTCCGGTTTCGTTCATAAACTGATACACCAAGAGCAAATCACTGAGTTCGCGGGTCATGCTCACAATAAAGGAGCCAATGCCATCGCTGCCATACTGCTCGATGTGTCGGCGAACCACGCGAAAACAGGTCAGGACGTGGTCGGCTTCATCGCCATAGCGCTGTGTAACGTCGGTTAGGGGCGTGTTGGATTCGAGTAGTTGGCTGAGATACGCACGTCGCTTCTCTTCCGGCCACCGGGCAAACTGCCAGTCGTCGTGTCCGTTGGCTTTGAGAATTTGTTCAAAGGCTTTATCGTGGAAGGCGCTGTTTTGTCGGATATCTAATTTCGCCAAGTGAAAGCCAAAGCTTTGTAGGTTGCGTTCGGTGGCGAAGAGCACGTCTTCGGCCACGCCTTGCATGCCGTTTTCCACGAGGCTTTGGCGGAGCAGGCGGAGGTCGTCGCTGAGCATCTGCGCCGAGCGGTAGTGGTATTCGCTGTGCTTATTGGCTATGGTATGCTTGAGTTGCGCCATCATGAGGTTGACAAACTGTCGCCAGGGTTCGAGGGGATTGCGCTTAATGGCTTCTTCGCCCGGTTTTCCGAGGGCTTGTGCTTTTTCGGTGATGGCTTCTTCAAGGACTTTTGGGGTTGGATTGGTGCGTGAAGATATGGAGATCTTTCGAGCCAATTCGGTGAGGTCGGCCATACAGCGATCGAGAGCCAGGCTGCGGTGTAGATGGAGGGTTTCTTCGGTAATGGCCGGGGTGACGAAGGGATGCCCGTCGCGGTCGCCGCCCACCCAGCTTCCGAAGTGAATTTTGGGAAACACCTCGGGGTTTTTTATCTTCTGCGGGTCGAAGCCTTGCTCTATCCAGGAGTTTTTCAATTGGCGGTCGGTGTTCTGAATCATTACCGGGAAGGCTTTGCTCAAGTAGTATAGCGCATTGGCTCGCTCGTCGCGCACGGCGGGTTTTTCCAGATAAATTTCCCCGGTTCGCCACCATCTTTCCAATAGGTTGATGATGGTTTCACGTATGGCATTTTGTTCCAATTTGCTGTAGGAAGTGTTTTCCCGCTGCACCAGCAAAAGGTAGAGTTCGCGGTGAATCTCTATCACGGTTACCCGCTTGGCCTCTGTGGGATGGGCCGTGAGTACGGGCATAACCTCGGTATTTGCCAACGCCTGAAGCATGTCGTCTTCGGAGATCTGCTGACTTTTCCAGTTGTGCAGCGCTTCGGCCCAAGATCCGCGTATGCTGCTGCTCAGTCCTTGATTTTCCAAATGACGGCGTTCTTGGGTGGTATGGTTTTCTTCCACCAGCATTTGCAATTGAAAATAGATGCTCAGGGCTTGAATGCTTTTTTCGCAGGCAGATTCTGTGGTGTCAATCTTCTTTCCTTGCAGGGAATTTTTGATGATTTCCGCTATTTTATGCTCGCCAATTCGGCGCAGCATGTCGGTATAGCATTCGATGATGAAGGTGCGGTCGGCGGTTAATTTATCAGAAAGGGTCATGGTAAATTGGCTTGATGTTTTACAAGGATTTAAAGGCTTCCTGCTCCATGATGGATACAGAAATATGCTCGTCGAGATTTTCTAGGTCGATGACTTCAAAGTTGCGAACTTCAACGTAGTCGTTGTATTCCGGACTGGTGTTGATGATGATGCCACCTAGCAAATATAGTCGCTTGCAGTTGAACTCTCCTTTGGCTTTCTTGATAAGGAAGTGCAGTTGCTTATCAATGTTTTTATAGGTGACTTCGGTGATGGCCTGTTTGCGGTTCTTGGCGTTGAGGATTTCGTGCTTGTAGGGCATGGCTGAGCGCTCAAGGAGTATCTGCTGGTAGTCGTACTCCACGTTCATAGGCACATACACGTCGTCGTCGGATTCCAGTCGGCTTAGGGCGAGCATCAGAGCGCCGCAACTATTGCTTATTTCTTTTTGTCCCGGACGGCGCATTTTACCCAATTCACCATCATCGGTAATACCAATGTGCGGGCCGTAGAAAATGAAGCCGCTTCCTCCATCGGGAATGTGGTGGGCGTAGGCAACCATACCGGTAAATCCGGCGAAAGGCATGCCGCCAAGTCCACCAAGGGTAAATGGACGAGTGAGTACGCGGCGGAAGTCGGTAGAGACGTTCACATCGTCGGCGCACACGGAGGTGGCGAATAACATTTTTGATAGATCTTCACCGTACTCGTCGGAAAGGTACTTGAGGTAGGTTTCGGTGATGTGCGCTCCGGTTTCTGCTTTAGGGTAGTGCGCTTTGATTAAGGATTCGATGGTGTTCATGGTGATCTGATTAAAAATAATAAAGTTTTGAAATCACCACAAAATTCAGGAATAGAAAGTTATTAATTCTTGAAAATGGATGTAGGGAAATGTGAAAGCGGATCATATCAGCTACCAATTCTATATTCCAATAATTCGGCGACGAAATTAATAGCAAATAATTTCTCATCGGCGTAAACGCTTATGGCTAGAATAAGCAAAAGGGGTGAATTATTTTATAATTATTTGTAGTCTGAAAATGAATATGTAAAGGTAGCATATTATAAAACAGATGTTTTTTTGCAAGTAAGTAAAAAAATAATTTTGTCAATTTGTAAATTGTATATTACATTTGCCCCGTTCAATTAAGTTCAAGGTTATAATGAAATGTCCATGTAGTGGCCTTCACAAGCTCCAATGAAAATTGACAAGGACATTCCATAACTTGTCCCGATACACTTGTCGGGGTGACCTTTTAAAAACAAATCATTTACTTATGAAAACAAATGTCAAAAACCTTATTTACTGCTCATCGATTGCGGTTTGCTTTTTCACTTCTTGCAGCCCCGTATTTTATGCCCCAAGTTCCGTACCTACGCCCATGATTTCTGAACAGGGAGAAATATCTGTTTCTGGAATAGCGGGGGTCTCCGAACACGCTACTCAGTTTAACTTCAATACCGCGTACGGAATTACCAATAGCTTGGCTATACAGTTAAACGGAGCGGCCTTCAACGGATACGATAATAATAACAAAAAAGCTGGAAAAGCTCGTCAATTTGATTTTGGGCTGGGATACTATAAAAACCTAAGTTCGACTTGGCTATTTGACGTGTATATTCAATCAGGCTATGGGGAACTTGAAAATACCTTTTTTGGAGGCAGTTTTGCGTCAGGTTGGGCAGAGTCTTCTGATTCACCCATCAGTGCGATTACAAGTAATTTTCAACGCAGTGCTTTAGTAGCTGGGATATCTTACAGAAGAAAGCACTTTTCCTTCACGTATTCAAATAGACTGCAGAGCATGTATTATTTGAACCCTAATTACAGCGTTTATTCGTTAATTGAGGAAAACAATACCCAAATAGAGGCGCCATTCGAAGATGAGTTTTCTTTTATCCGTAGGAATCCTCATCAATTTTTCCTTGAACATTCAATCACCTTGCGCTATCATCACAAACAGGTGTATTTACAATTACAAGCCATTGGAGCAACAAGTTTGAGTCAAATGGATAGAGCCCTTTTTGATCATGTACAGTTTTCCCTTGGGATGGGGATAAATTTTACGAGGAAATAAAGTTGTTGTTTAAGGCGTTTTATTTTTCCGCTTTCACTTGAAACCGCTTATCTAAATCCATGGGTCTGGTAATTAGCCGTACACCATGCTCATAATTGATGTAGTTCCAGCTCCAATTCATCAATGTTATTACTCGATTGCGGAATCCTACGAGCGACATAATATGCACAAACATCCACACGAGCCAGCCTAAAAAGCCGCCAAACTTGAATTTGAAGAAGTCAACGACAGCTTTGTTTTTCCCCACAGTAGCCATCGAGCCTTTATCAACGTATTTGAATGGGCGGAGCTTTTTGTTTAGAAGTTTTCGCTTGAGATTTTTAGCTAAGTGTTTTCCGTGCTGTATGGCTACTGGAGCTACCTGAGGATGTCCGTTAGGGTAGTTTTCCGTTTGCATAATAGCCACATCACCTATGGCAAAAACATCTTCATAGCCCTCTACTTGTAAAAAGTGATTGATGCGCAGGCGACCTCTGGTATGCACGGCATCGGAGAGTCCGTTGATAGGGTTGCCTTTTACCCCGGCCGCCCAAATCACTTTTCCCGCTTTAAAGCTATCATCATTGGTTACTACTACTTTTCCGTCGTAGCTTTTTACCATGGTATTAAGCTGGACTTTCACGCCCATTTTTTCGAGGTAGTGCTTGGCTTTTTCCGACGAAAAATCACTCATGCCTGCCAACAGCCTGGGGCCGGCTTCTACCAGTCGAACTTCCATCAATTCAAGATCTAAATCTGGATAGTCCTTAGGCAATACGTGGGTTTTTAATTCACTAAGAGCGCCCGCAAGTTCCACTCCTGTAGGACCTCCACCAACGATTGCAAAACTCATGAGTTTACGCCTTTCGTCTTCATTGTTGGTGAGTGTGGCTCGTTCAAACAGTTGCAACAATACACTGCGAATGTCGAGGGCTTCGTTCACGGTTTTCATTGGCATAGCAACATCTTCTAAACCCTTGATACCAAAAAAGTTGGTTGTTGCCCCGGTAGCAATAACCAAATAATCATACGATAGCTCCCCAATATTGGTTTCTATCATTTTCGCGTATGGGTTTACATGAAGCACTTCGGCCACGCGGAAATAAAAGTTAGAATGTTTTATAAACATTTTCCGCAGGGGATAAGCAATGGACCCCGGTTCCAAACCTGCGGTAGCCACTTGATAAAGAAGCGGTTGAAAGGTGTGGAAGTTTTGCTTATCTAATAAAACCAACTGATAGGGAGCGTTCTTGAGTTTGGCAATCATCTGAATGCCGCCAAAGCCGCCTCCGACCACTACAATGCGTTTTTTACTGGTTTTGGGAATGTTCATGCGGTGATGTGTTTCAAAATTAACGAATTAATGGCGATGGCTGTTTATGCTCTGAACGGTTTTTCGTTATTTTTAAATGTTTACATCAGCATCCGCTAACAGATTATTTGCTGAAATATCTCATAGCAATTCCCCGTTTCTCGACATGAGTATAGCCAATGGTTTAAATCGAGGTATTTTTGAGAAAACGATGAGTACAATAATCATCAGAGGCACACTTAAAAACATACCGATAACGCCCCAAACAGCACCCCAAAATGAAAGGGATAAAATAATTACCAAAGGACTAAGATTGACGTTATTACCCATTATTCTTGGATCGATGAAGTTTCCAATAATTACCTGAATACTTCCAACTGTGAGCAAGAGAATAAGTGCTGGGGTAAAGCTAGCAAATTGCAACAAAGCAAATGTCACGGGTAAAAAGGTCGCTACGTATGAGCCAATAATCGGGATATAGTTGAGTATAAAAATCAAAAATGCCCAAAAAACGGGGAAGTCAACACCTACTAAAATGAGTGCAAAGTAACTCAAAATACTGGTCATTAAACAAATAAGCGTTTTTAAACCTAGGTATTTGGAAACGGACTTCTCTACTTTTTTTATAAGTGCAAACTGCTCTTCGAAAGCCTCTGTGTGCGGAAGTACTCTTTCAAGCTTAGACTTAAATGTGGACTCTTCCAGTAAAATGAAGATTGCGTAAACAACTATGATGAAAATGGTTCCGAGTAAGCCCGTTGAGTAGTTAAAGAGTGAAAAAACAAACGAACTGATGTTATAATCTTGATAATGAAGATAGAGAGAGTTCATCAAATCAATATTAAAGGTCTCATTAATTATATTCACCACCACATCGACCTTTGCTATATATTTATCAATCGACTCTGCCAATTTGAGAAAATTGGCATACACAATATTGATGATAAAATTGATAACCGCAAGGATTACCAAGAAGCCCATAATGTTTTTTATCCATTCGGGGAAATTCCTTTCAATGAAGCCCACACGGTTCATTACGAGCCTTATTTGCTTAATTAAAAACCAAATCAAAAGAGCAAAAATGAAGGGAATGAAAATATCTCGGCCTATGTAGAGAATAAATACCGAAGCGATAAAAATAATTAATACGTGGCTGAATTGTTTTAAACTTAGCATAGTGCGCTGGCTGGTTTTCAGTAAGATATTTAACGCCTCTCTCGAATAAAGGCGTTAAATCGGGTTTTGGCTTGAGGGTTTTGAAAGAGTGCTCCGTGACCGGCATTGGGCAATTCAAAAAACTCCACATCTGAGCAGTCGGTGCAATTCTCTAAAGCAGACTTGAAGTTGGGCCAGAGGTGCATTTGAATGGGAGAGTCTTGCATGCCTTGCACAAAGAGGATATCCGCCTTGTGTCCGGAGGTAAAGTTTTGCAAAGAACGCTGAAAATAGGGTGTAGGGTTGATGGAAGGCAGGCCGTATTCTTGATTGAGTAAGTCGCAAACATACCCCGATGGAATTTGGCCATTTTCTTCCAAGCCGCAACGAAAAACCAGGTTTAATGGACCAGGTCCGTTGGAAATTACGCCGTCGGTTTGGTGCATCGTGTTCAGTCGGGCTGCGTGATATCCACCTTGAGAATGACCCGCTAGGAATATTTTCTTCACCTTCATATTAAGGTCATTTCCTGCGTGGTTTTTTAGCCACAATAATGCTGCTTCGCAATGTGCGATGTTATCACCAAAGAGCAAATTTTGTTCGGGATAGGCCACACTCACCAGCATCATATTGTGATTCGAGTCGAGGAGATTGTTGAATACGTTGAGTACATTATTGGTGGCTTGCATAACGAGGCTATCATACCATACGGTTCCGTGGAACACCATGAGCACATCGAGACTATCGCCTTCGGGTTTGTCGATAACGACATCCACCTCCACACCCTTATGATTTACGGTTTTGGTGGTTTGTATTGCCGGACTGGTTTCTTTTGGCACACCGGGTAACTCTTCAAGTTCTTTTTTACAGGCAAAAAGGCTTAAAGCACTAAAGAGAAAGACGAATGCAAGGGGTCGGTTCATAGAGGTCAAAGGTAAACGAATATCTTATATGTCTGCAAAGATATGCCTCATATTTTATGTTATGAATGAGGGGTGTGGCTGCGAACTTATTTAGGTATAGCGGGTTATTTGGCCATGAAAACAACTTTAAGATTAGCCGCTATTTACAACATTCTCTGGGGCGCATGGGTGGTGCTTTTTCCACAGCAGTTTTTTGCGCTTACCGGTATGGAGCCCATCAACCACGCGATGGTGTGGCAAGGTATGGGAATGGTTATCGGGGTGTACGGATTGGGTTATTGGTGGGCGAGTTATGATCCCTTACGTCATTGGCCTATTGTGGCGGTCGGTTTTTTGGGTAAAATATTCGGCCCACTGGGTTTTGTATTCAACTACCTGCAAGGCGAGGTGCCCTTCAGTTTTTCCTATACCCTCATCACCAACGATTTGATCTGGTGGATCCCGTTTTTTCTGATTTTGAAAAAGGTACACGTGGAGCGGAAATGGGCGTTGGGAGATGGTGCGTGATGATTGTTAACAAAAACAGGTTGCTTTATTTACAGAATACTTTAAATCGTATCAGCCTGCGGAGTAATTTTCTGATAATCATGTGTTTTTAATTGAGTACGGCGAAGCTATCAGACCTTTATAGACAGACTCTATCTATTGTCAAAATCCATTTTCAAAGCCCGCCAACTCCTCACCGCAGCAGCGGTTCTATTTTGATTAAAATCCCCTGTATGAATCAAGGTTTTGCTATTTATCAATTCCGGTTTGAGGGATTCTAAATAGTTTAAGCCTTTAAACATATCAGGCATAATTGTTTCGGAGGCTTTGATTTCTATTATGTTGATTTTCTCTGTGTGTTGCCATATTAAATCCACTTCATGACCTGCGGAGTCTCGCCAAAACCAAAAATCACAATGGAGGTTGTGGTGGTAATTTTGCTTGATGTGCTCGTTGATGACAAAGTTTTCGAAGCAGCTGCCTTTGAGCTGACTGAGCTTTAGAGATGCTGCATCGCGGATCTTGAGTAAATAGCAAAGCAAACCGGTATCGTAAAAATACAGTTTAGGACTTTTGATGATTCGTTTGTTGAAGTTGCCGTGAAAGGGCTGTAAAAGATAAATAATATAGCTGGCTTCCAACACCGAAATCCACAACTTAGCGGTTGGCTGAGATACCCCACACGCATTTGCCAAAGCATTCAAATTGAGGAGTTGCCCTGCTCGTCTGGCACACAGAGAGATAAAATTTCTAAACTGCTTGAGATCTTTCACGTTGATGATTTCAGATAAATCGCGCTCAACGTAGGTCTGCACGTAATTTGAAAAAAACGTATTGGCTGGAATATCCCGATCATACATTGCCGGGTAACTCCCTCGCTGAACGTTCACAGCATAATCATCATCAAGCCAACCTGCTGCTTCCATTTCTTCACAATCAAAGGGCAATAGCTTGAATAAGGCAACCCTGCCGGCCAAACTTTGGGTGATATTGTGCATCAAGTGAAAATTTTGGGAACCGGATAAAATATATTGGCCCATCATGTTATCTTCATCTACCTTGGTTTGCAAGTAAGAAAAAAGATGTGGAACGCGCTGAACCTCGTCTAAAATCACATATTCGCTGTACTGTTTTAAAAAGCCGTTGGGGTCTTGTTGGGCAAAATTTCTATTGTCGAGGTTTTCCAAACTCACATAGGTGTAGTCTGGAAATTGATCTTTCAAGAGCGTTGTTTTCCCTGATTGTCGCGGCCCGGTAAGTGCTAATATGGGATACTTTTTCGCTAAAAGCTCCATTTGCTTGATGACATTTCTACTTGCACTCATTGAAAACTTTATTTTGAGGAAAATATACTGTATTTATTTGTTTTACGAAAACCAACTTTGAAATAACAGGCCATAAACTTTGAAATTACACGGCATCAACTTTGAAAATGCATGGTTTTTAAATGGGCGTTCTTGTTTTGCCTTGGGACACTTTAAGCATTAATAGTTTCATTGCGCTTGTTAATAAAACTAAAGCCAGTATAGCACGAGTATTTACTTTTTAAAAATAATACTTCACCATGAATTTACGAAGATGTTGTTACCTTTAAGTTGCTTCACATATTTCAAACTACGAAAGGCACGAAATACACGAAAATGTTGCTTCGCAACGGTTGAAGGGGAAAAACACATTATCCGTTTTTCGTGCTTTTCGTGTGTTTCGTGGTCAAAGAAAAATAAAATTGTTATACAAAGGGTTCGCAGAGAAGCCACAAAGGATGCACAAAGATGAAAAATATAAATTGCTAGTCTTTATACTCCTTAGTGAATTCTTCATTTGTTATTCTTGTTTGACGCTTTGGTTTACTTTCAGAATCTAAGATCAAAAACCATGTTGATTTATCGCAATCACAGTTACGGTAATTTTGATTGCGATAATTGCTTTGTTAACGTATATTTGCATCGCAACCACCGTTACGGTAATTAAAATTGCGATAATAAATTCAAGTAACGATCAAAAAGAATTAGCATGCGATTTTACAATCGAGAAACAGAATTGGCGCTTTTGAACGAAATAGAGAAGCGTTCAGAAAATTCAGCACAAATGACTTTCGTGGTGGGGAGAAGAAGGATTGGAAAAACGTGCTTGCTCAAGAAAGCCTATCCGCAAGCCTTGTATTTTTTCGTGGCTAGGAAAAATGAGGCTCTTCTTTGCGCCGAGTTTTTGGAAGAGATTAAACAAAAATTACAAATACCCATTTACGGTGAATTCCCAACGTTTAAATCAATATTTGGGTTGTTGATGGATGTATCAACAACACATTCGTTTACGCTCATCATCGACGAATTTCAGGAGTTCCAGTCGGTCAACCCTTCGGTGTTTTCAGATATGCAAAACATTTGGGACAGCCATCAATCTGAAAGCAACATTAATTTGGTTTTGTGTGGCTCTGTCTATGCCATGATGTCAAAAATATTTGAAAACGCCAAAGAGCCTTTGTTTGGTAGGGCGACGAATAGAATTTATCTTAAAGCTTTCGACATTCAGACCCTTAAAGACATATTATCTGATTATCACCCATCATATACAAGTGAAGATTTACTCGCTTTTTACACAATCACCGGTGGCGTTGCAAAATATGTGGAATTACTAGTACAAAAAGAAGCCTTCACATTTTCAAACATAATGGATGAAGTGCTTAATGAACAATCACTTTTTTTGGATGAAGGTAAGCACATTCTCGTTGAGGAGTTCGGTAAAGATTACGGAAACTACTTTTCCATACTTACGTTGATTGCTTCCGGAAAAACCTCGCGTGTAGAAATAGAGTCCATCCTTGAAATACAAACCGGAGGCTTTTTAGAGCGACTGGGAAATGATTTAAAACTGATTAAAAAAATACGACCAATTCTGGCAAAGCCCGGTAGTCGCACGCTTAAGTACACTATAGAAGATAATTTCCTAAGATTTTGGTTTCGTTTTATTTATAAACACCAAAGCGCGCTGGAAGCCAAGAACTTCGAGTACCTAAAGACAGTCGTTATGAGGGATTACCAAACCTTTAGCGGAAAAACGCTCGAGAATTACTTTGTAGAAAAACTGAAATTGGAAAAAGAATACAACGTAATCGGCAATTACTGGGAGCGTAAAAACCTCAACGAAATTGATATTGTCGCCGTAAACGAACTAAAAAAATTTGTGCTATTTGCCGAAGTTAAGCACAATAAAGAAAACATCAACCTGAGCCACTTAAAGCAAAAATCAGAAAGCCTACTGCCTAAATTTAAAAATTATCAGCTGGTGTATAAGGGGTTTTCTATGGATGATATGTAGAATGAGGATATCACCAACGTATTCAAAAAGTCTTTGTTTTAATTTTGAATATAAATTGCTGATATTAAAGATTTGTTTCTACAGTGCGGAAAATTGTCTCATAGCTATTTCCAATATCAAATTCAATGAGTGCTCCACTTGAATCTAACATAAAGATTATCGGTGACGCAAAAGGTGCGCTCACTTTTTTGCCGGAGAGAGCAGCTACCTTCTGAGACATTTTTTTCATGGCATTTTTATCAAAAAGCCCGCCTGTCATTTTTTGACCATGAATCATATAAGACTGAATAGGATATTTTTTCTCACTTAAAATATTTTTTACCTTATCCTCCTCCATTGAAGCCGCTACCAATAAAACCAATACACCACTACTCCCCAGGCTATCAATCAAAGGCATGAGCACACCATCAATATTTTTCTTTGACGGTACACACCAAGTCGTCCACATATAGACTAAGGTTAATTTATGTAATTTGGATGCCTCTACTATATCCTCCGGCGCAATCGTTTCTATTCGAAAGTTTGTCGTATCAATGACTTTTCCAACATGATCTAGGGTAAAAGAACTATTTTGGGAATTACAGCTTGATGTAAAAAATAAAACCAATGATAAGGCTGGAATAAATGTTTTCATTGTAATTTGAACATATTGATTACCTGTAACAAATAAAGTGACTATTTTGCAATTTCGCTTAATTAAATTAATCACTCATACCACTCCTCGATCGGATCAGCATTAATAAATAACACACGAATACCGTCATTTGCAAGGTTCATTGAAGTAACTTCCCGAATATTGCGCTTGGTGAAATAATGCTGCCATCGACTCCAATACACCACAACGGTCTTTCTTTCAAAAGAAAAATCGTCAAAAGTTGAAACATCCTTTGCTGCTAACAATTCCCAGCCCTCTAATTTCAAAAAATCTCGAATATGAATTTTAGCTGAAATTGAATCTTGAGCGTTTTTAAACATGGCTGAGTCAATATCTCCTTCCAAATACCTTAAGGGGTAACCCACACAACTGGATTCAAACTCTATCAAATACCCATTATCGTCAATAATATAAACAAACCCATCTTCCTCTACCAACTCTTTAGGTCAGTAAGGATAGCTGATATTTAATGTGTCGGATGGTAAGTAATAAAAAATGTCTTCCTTTGTCAACCCATGAGACAACCCCACCTCAAGCATGTTTTCTATCGTTATCGCTTTTGGTTTTTTAATAATTCCCAGTCCTCTTAAAACCGTGTTGCAACTGGTTAATAATCCAGTGAAAACGATAAGTAAGAGGGGTTTTTTGACGGACATTTTCAAACGATATTAAATCATGAAAAAATAGGTGTAATCTCCATTGCAAAAATCAAAAAAATCGCACATAATACCCGAATGATAGCATTCTAGAATTTATTCGCAGAACATCGGCTGAAAAGTCGCTAAGTGAATTTATCGCAACGGAAAATCCCGCATCATCACTAATGGCGTAAGAAAATCCAATGGTCGTCCAAAGACCAAAGCCGTTGAAAACACCCTGAACAAAAAAATCATCATCAGAAACTAAAACATCATCCGAATCGAAGGCATAATAACCGCCAGCACCAAAAATAATTTTTCCAGGCGACTCTTTCGGGCCAAGGTGAGCGTGAAGAGCGAGTGGGATAAGCCCCCTTGCTCCGTTAAAACGAAATGTTTCATTTTCAAAAACATAACCCACACTCATGTTTTGAATACCAAAACCACTAACAATTGAAAACCGCTCGTTAAGAACATAACCTAAATCAAAATGAAAAGCTTCCAAAGCGGATAAAGTAGAATAGCCAAAATCTGCAATATTACTACTGTAAAACGTATTGGCTTGGGCATGACCTGTGCCGAAATTGACTTGTAATTGAAGACGTTTGGGATTATTGGCCTCCGTATTTTGTGCCTTTGCCGAATAAGTCAACAATCCGAATAAAACGCTAATGATGGAAATAGTTGTTTTCATTTTTGTGGTGAATAAATTTTGTTATACGAATATAGAATGATTGCTAGTAAGAAAGCAACAACTTTGATTTTGAACGAGTGATTATGCTTTGTTATTGTTTGGTTTTTAAAAAGGTGGATAAATAGACAAGGGGGGTGTAAATTGAAAGTCGGAGTTTCAATTTGCACAAAAGATTACTATTTGAAAGAAAACATTAAGGTATGCTCGCTTCGTGGGTTGATGAATGAACTCCAAAAGGTAAAATGAATCTTCTTAAAAATATCTCAATCAAGTGTTTAAAAAAAGTGCTTCGACAAATCCGTTACGGCTAAATCATCCTAATCCTTTAATATCAAATCATTGTTGTTCGATTTTCGGAAGCTTGAAATAATCATTAAAATCTTGCTGGTTCATATTAAACCCGCTATGGTTTCCAACGTACAAGGTGATGAGTTTAATCTTATGGCGAAAATTTGGTATCTGCTTGGCTAAATTCTGGTGCATTTCTGCCTGCATTCTGGGTAAATCGCCTTCGCGTGAATGCCCCCAAGCATAAAACAAATAGAAATCGTAAACAACGTCTTCACCACATATATCTCCAATAATCGTATCCATGCGCAACAAAAACTCCGATAAAGTTATTTCGGAGTTTAATAAACGAGGGGAGTCATATTGCAGCGTAGATTTTTCTAGTGGATTAGGATAATGAGCGAAACATATGTTTGAACTCACTTGCCTTCCCTTTTTATCAAACATCAGGGTGTAAGGGAACTGTAGGCGAAACTTTTCTAGATAGTTAAATTTAGGCATTACCAATACCGGCTCTTCTTCACCCAAAGCCTCCTGAAGTTGAGTATAAATGTCATCTATGCTTAGTTGTGACTGATCAAGTGTATCAACTATTTCAACCGAATACTCTATTTCCCGTTCCTTGCTAAGTCTATAAAGCTCTTCCAGATCAAGTTGTAATTTTGATTGACTACATGATATAAAAAAAAGGCTCACAAGTATGGAAATAGCTCTATGCATGCAAAGACGTATTATAAACTTTTTTTATGTCGGGTCAAACCTCCGAACTCCCCAGCTTCCCTAAATCCCCCGCCAAGCCTCCGCCATTGAAAACTTCGGCATCAAATACGCACGAAGCTCTTCAATAGGTACTCGAACCTGCTCCATACTATCGCGGTCGCGAAGGGTTACGCTATTGTCTTCTAAACTCTGATGATCAACCGTAATGCAGTATGGTGTGCCAATAGCATCCTGACGGCGATAACGGCGCCCTACGGAATCTTTCTCGTCGTACTGACATAGGAGGTCGCCCGCCAATTGCTTGCGAATATCGTGGGCTAATTCGGGTAATCCGTCTTTTTTGATGAGGGGTAAAACAGCCACCTGCTGAGGCGCTAGGAAATAAGGCAGTTTGAGCAGCGTACGCTCGGAACCATCCTCGAGTTTTTCGGTGCGCAAGGCGTTAGACAAAATGGCTAAGAACATACGATCCAGACCAATGGACGTTTCCACCACGTAAGGAACATACTTTTCCTGGGTTTCAGGGTCGAAATACTGCATCTTCTTCCCGCTGAATTCCTCGTGACGCTTTAAGTCGAAGTCGGTGCGACTGTGGATACCCTCCAATTCTTTAAACCCGAAGGGAAACTTAAACTCAATATCGGCGGCAGCATTAGCATAGTGCGCCAATTTATCATGATCGTGGAAGCGGTAATTTTCATCGCCTAAGCCGAGGGACTGGTGCCACTTCATGCGGCGATTTTTCCACCATTCGTACCATTCGAGCTCCTCGCCCGGGCGAACGAAAAACTGCATCTCCATCTGTTCAAATTCGCGCATGCGGAAAATAAATTGACGGGCCACAATCTCGTTGCGAAAGGCCTTGCCAATTTGCGCAATACCAAAAGGCACTTTCATGCGATTGGATTTGGCAACGTTGAGAAAATTTACAAAAATCCCTTGAGCCGTTTCCGGACGCAGATAAAGCGTAGAGGCTCCATCAGCCGTGCTGCCCATTTGGGTGGAAAACATCAAATTAAACTGCCTAACATCCGTCCAATTGCGGCTGCCACTTACCGGACATACAATGCCTTCTTCTTCAATCAAGGCTTTCAGTGCAGCCATATCGTTGGCTTCGGCCGCTTGAGCGTAACGTGCGCGCAAACTCTCCGCATTGTCGAGATAGCCTTTCACACGGGGGTTGGTTTGGCGATAAAGCACCTCATCAAAACTCTCCCCAAATCGCTTTGCGGCTTTATCGACCTCCTTTTGTGCCTTTTGCAAATGCTTCTCTACCTGATCTTCAATCAGTACATCAGCGCGGTATCTCTTCTTGGAGTCTTTATTGTCGATAAGTGGATCATTGAACGCATCTACGTGACCGCTGGCTTTCCATACATCAGGGTGCATGAAAATGGCAGTATCTATGCCCACAATGTTGTCGTTCATGCGGGTCATCCAACCGTACCAATACGATTTGATACGATTCTTGAGCTCGACACCAAGCGGACCATAATCGTACACTGCCCCTAAACCATCATAAATTTCACTTCCGGGATAGATAAACCCGTATTCTTTGCTGTGCGAAATAATGTCTTTGAAGGAAGTTTCGATGGCGTCCATGCGGCAAAAAGATTTAGTTTTTTTCTGGGCGCAAAACTACATCATAGGCAGGCTAAGCACCACAAGAAAAACGCGCCAGAGTTTAATAATAAAATTGGTGCCTTTGCCCATTTTCGATTTTATCTTGATTTCGCCTTTATGCTGTTCAATGATTCGGCTCACCAGTGATAAACCGATACCCGTACCGGGCTTGTCCGTTGATCCACGATAAAAGGGTTCAAATAAATACTCTTGCTCTTCCTCGGAAATCCCCGGACCTTTATCGCGTATGGAAATGCTGATTTTCTCCGATTGAGCCTTTATTTGAATGAGTATTTTTTCCTGCTCGGAATACTTACAGGCATTTTCTAGCACATTGGCCACAGCTACTTTGAGCAAATAGGCATTGCCCATCACCAAAAGATTTTCCTCTTCTTGATCATTGTCTTCAATCACCAAATTAATCTGACTTTGGGGATACACCTGCTGCACTTCAGCTAGGGCTTCCAGCACCACTTCATCCAGTCGGATTTCTTGTAACTCAATAGACGATGCGTCGTAGCCGGCCTTGGCTAAATCGAGTAAACTCTGAGTGAGTCGGCCTAATTGCTTGGCATCTTCTCGAATGATTTTCAGAACCTCCTCGTACTCTTCAGGACTGCGGGGTTTTTCCAAACTAAGATCAATCTCGCCTAATATTCCCGCTAAAGGTGTACGAACCTCGTGAGCCATATTAGAAACAAACGACTGCTGACTACCAAAAGAGCTCTCCAAGCGCTCGAGCATGGCGTTGAAGGTGATGGCGAGTTGTTCCAATTCGTCTTTTCCCTTACCCTCCGGAAGCCGACGGTACAGATTCTGTGCGGTGATGGATTTAGCTTCATCCACCATAGTGCGCAGAGGCTGAAGCGATTTTCGGGCGATGTATCTGCTGCTTATAAATAACACGAGTAGAAGCGCTACGAAGGTCAACCACATGCTATTGCGTTGTCGGTAGAGCTTGTTGTAGCCGTATTCATCGTAGGCGGCAGCGGTAACGATAAAGAATTCGTCGCCATCGTCGATACGTAAACCTACCACTTGATAAAGATCTTGCTCAAAAACAATCCGTTTATTCTGCGAAATGTCCTTCAACATCTCGTCTGTTTCCTTCACGATGTCGATATCAATATCGTCGTGGTAAATCAGCTCAAAATCTTGATTATACACCGCCACCTCGACTTCATTGAGGGTATTTCTATTTTCGCGGTAAATGGCTTGGAGTGTTTTGGTGGGAATCCCCGCTCGGTGTACGAGGTTAAACTTGGTGATGGCTTCGGCCTCCAGTAAAGTGTAAAACTCCGCCGTACGCGTATTGCTTGCACTGCGACTAAACAGCACCAAAAACGCCATCAGGAAAATAGCGGTTATTGTGGTAAAAAACAAACTCTGACGTGCGGTAATGCTCATTTTCGTTTTCTGGCTTTGCGTTCGGGCGGGTTTCGGAATTAAAAACTGTCAAAAAGTACTGAACTTGAACAGAAGCTCAACCTGTCGCGTCTAAAAGGGAATGCTCCAAGTTTGCACTGCCTGTCCCGTGAGGAAAGAAACAGAATCACCCTTCCTGACGCAAAACCCTTATTAGATGTTCGTATTTCTTCTATTTCAGGGTCAAAGTATGTCCACCTAAATACTCCCAAAACTCAAAATTTTGTGCTTCAATTGCTGGATGACTCATTTTGAAACCGTCCTGAAAAATTAATGAAAGTCTATTAAATGCGGTAGTTACTGTCAGAATAGCTGGTGAACTCGTCTGTTTGTTAAAATAACAGCACCTTTTAATAACCTTATTATTTGTTAGGACTAAAAACTGGGGAACAGCCATTAGAGTGGTTAATGATTCATAAAGCTGTTTTTTCGCCTTTTTTCTATGTTGCTTAATACTTGGGCTGTCTTTTATTTCGCCCAAAATTAAGTTTTTTCCATCGTCACATACAATTATATCGCATCTATCTTTTCCTCGTTGAAAATGATTGGGTAAACTCGTTACAAACTTGTCATAATTTACAATCGTAATTGCAAATGCATTTGGATTAGAGAATCGTGCCATACCATCTCCATTTTTTGTGTGTATAGCAATTTCTTGTGTAACAGTATCTTCTATCTCAAAATATGTCTCGTTTGTTTGAATTACCAAATTTGGTTCATTACAAACAGGAAGACCATAATGAGCTGTGAAATCATTTCTCAATAAGTCTTCCATGTTTATCTAATTGATTGTATTTGTCGTAAATATTATTAATCGTGTCTGATAAGGCGTTTGTATTGATAATTCTTTGATTTTTAACTATCAAATCTTCAATTTTTCCTTCATCAACTTGGTAAACTGCAATCTTCTCAAATTGAATCTTTGCCCCGTCAACTAATTGATTAGAATCGTATGCTTTTATTAATAGATTTATGTGATTTACAATATATGGACTGTGAGTTGAAAAAATTAAGTCAATAGAGTTAGAGTTTGACACAAAACATTTAGAAATTAAATCACTTATTAACTCGCATTGAGCTTCTGGGAATAAACTTAGTTCAGGTTCTTCTATATGGATAAACAATTTCTTCTTTATATCACCGAGATTTTTAACCGGCTTGAAATCTGTCAAATTATCTGTTTTGGAAAGAACGTTTAATAACGACCTATTGAAAGCTTCTTCAAAATCAAAATGTTTTGAAAAGTGCTCTGCAATTAAGGTTACTGGAATAGCATTTTGCGTTCCTGACGAGCTATTTTTAAGTGTTAGTTCATATTCTTTGTTTGGGGCTTGAATGAAGTATTTTTTATTTGACTGTACTTTTTTAACTGATAACTTCAGATTCAAATAATTAATATCAAGGTCTTTAATATTATCTGATGCTAAATTGAAGTCGTTGTAAACTTCGTGGAAGTAAAAGCCCAAGTATGCTCCTGCAAGAGAGGCTCCTCTCTCTGCCCAAAGCGGAATAACATTCCTTGTTTCCGAAATGAAACTTAGTTTGTTGTAGTGTAAATCTTGAATTTCAACTAAATCTCTATCGCTCGTTCCTGTCAGTTTATTTTTTGCAAATTGAAGTGTGTATTTCCTACCCTCTGAAAATTCAACTGTATAGATTATTTCAGGACTGTTTTTTAAGTATTCATCAAATCCGCAGTCTTTAAAATACGTATCCATTCTATATCTAAAAGGACTTTTTGAGACCTTACTTCTTTTAAGATATGAACGAATATTGTGCATTTTGTAAAGCCATCGAAACAAAGCGATAGCTTTCATTAATGTGCTTTTTCCACTCCCTGATTCACCGATTAGAACCGTTAATGGCTTAATGTCTTCAATAAAAATGTCTTTTATTGGACCTAAGTTTTTTATATGTATTGATTCTTTCATTTCTTATTTTCGCAAAGATAATCAATCAATCTGTTTGATTTGGGTTTATTGCTTTCTTTTTAGTATGACACCTAACTAGTATCTGTTTATAAAGGCCGATGACGGCGTTATGCTCAGCTAAAATTCCGTCATCCCGACAAAGACTTGGCGGGACTCCTTGATTTTCAATTATCGCAAGCCTCACTCTCGAACTTTAT
>JBHYFA010000017.1:0-40729 GCA_051859825.1 Schleiferiaceae bacterium | reverse complement strand
CGGCTATCTGGGCAATTATTTTCTCCATCATCGTGATTTTCCTTTACATTCTCCTTCGCTTCCGCGCATGGCAGTTTAGTTTAGGAGCAGTTGGTGCTGCCACCCATGATGTTTTGGTAGTATTGGGAATCTTCTCCATTTTCTACGGTATTTTGCCATTCAGCATGGAAATTAGCCAGTCGTTTATCGCTGCCATCCTTACGGTAATTGGATACTCACTTAACGATACGGTGGTTGTATTCGACCGTATTCGTGAATACTTCGCTACTCACAGTCGTCGTAAAGACATGCACTCCGTGGTAAATGAAGCCGTAAACAGTACCATCAGCCGTACCATCAATACCTCGGTAACAACATTCTTCGTATTGCTAATCATCTTCATCTTTGGTGGTGAAGTAATCCGCGGATTTATGTTTGCCCTAATGGTTGGTGTAGTAGTAGGTACCTATTCATCCTTGTTCATTGCTACCCCCATCATGGTTGACACATTTGATGAGAAAGCACGTGAGCGGGAAATTGAAAGAAAGAATAAGCCTATTGTCGAAGGTGGAAGTATTTAATAACTAAGCTTTATTTCATAAAAAAACGCCCCGTCATTACTGACAGGGCGTTTTTTTATGACTCAATTCAATACTTCAAAGCACCTACCGACCAAACAAAACTCCTTCCTTCAAAGCAAATTGCGATAGCAGTATGCGCTCAATGTTGAACATTTCCAAAACAATCTGAATTAAAAGCCCACTTAGGTGAATATGTGGAATTCGACTTATATCCATCCCCTGCATAACGCAGCGCTCCTGCTCTGTTGACGTTAGCAAGGAGGAAGTGATAGAATGCATCGCATCAAGAGGTATTTCTAGACCATTATAGCCTGCAGCCTGTTCACGCAGGTAGAGTCCGGCAATGGTATCAAAAGACCCTGAAGATCCAACTAAAATACGCGGCGTTGATCTATTGGGGATTTTTTCCCATTGTTTCATAACATCCTCACGAATGCGGGTAATTTCACTTTGCGTCATGGGATTACTAGGAGCGTAAACTTCTAAAATCCGAGAAACGCCTAAATCATAGCTTTGTAGCCAATTCACCCCTGATTCATTACACATTATCAATTCAGTACTCCCCCCTCCAATATCCATAACCAGCGTATCCGTTTCAATCTTCACCGCATGGTTAATCCCTCTATAGATGTATTCAGCCTCTTCTAATCCACTCAGAATCTCCACTTCCAAGCCCAATTCAGAACGCACCACTTCAACAAACTCCTGTTTATTCTTAGCACTGCGCACAGCTGAACACGCCACTGCGCGAATTTCCACAACTTCCAATTTATTGCAAATATTCATATAGTCTCGTAGCACAACCATCCCCCTCTGAATAGAATCCTCACGTAATATCCGATCCTTCAATCCGCCCCTTCCCAAATGAACCGGCATTTTCTGATTATGCATCACTTCCCCACTAACTACATCCGCAATCAATAAATTGAATGTATTGGTTCCTAAATCAATAACCGCTTTTCTCATCAATAATTATTTCTTCCTTTTGGGATTGGGTATTCTTCGTAACTAAAGACAAATGATGATTCGCCCAAATTGACTAGACGCATATCCTTCGATTCTACAATTGTCGTTCATCTTTAATCGTAATTTCACGCTTAGGAAAGGCAAAACGAATATTTTCTTCACGAAACAAACGTTCAATTTCAAAGCGAATTTCACTTTTCACCCGCTCAATCCGAAAGAGATTCCGCGAAAAAAAGTAGAGATGGAATACCATGTAGTTTTCGTTAAGATCACGTAACATTACCGAAGGTGCTGGAATACTTACTACTTCCTTACTGTCTTTTACCGCATCCAACAGAACACTTTCCACCTTGCGCGCATCGAGCCCATAATCTACCCGCACCTCCACGTGAAATCGCGTTGGTAAACGATTTTGACTCCAGTTGACTACCTGCTCGCGAATGAGTTTGGTATTGGGAATAATTACCACAATATCATCTCGGGTATAAACCGTAGTTGTACGCAAGTGAATTTCTTTCACCTGCGCCACCATACCCGCAACCTCCACTACATCACCCACCGTCACTGTACGCTCCGATAATATGATAAAGCCGGCAACAATATCCCGAAAAAGATCCTGCACCCCTAAACCAATACCGATAAATAGAGCAGTACCACCAGCAAGAAAAATGGTAATTGAAAACCCGATGTTTTGCAAAATGGCTACCACCATTATTACATATACCAAATACTCAATAATTTGATATACCGCGTATGCCTTTCCCGTATCAACCTTCGTCTTACGAGCTTTATTTGTGATATAACGCTTTAGTAAATTGAGGAAAACCTTAGTGAATAGCAGAATTACAGCTATTAAAATGAGGTTGTAAATCTGAATGTTTAACTTCCCTACATTCAATAACTCAAACTCTAAAAATGCACGCAATGGCGACTTATCCTCTAAAGCCTCCGTTATTCCCGATAAAATAACCATTTGAACAATTCTTTAAATGTTGGTTTTTTTCCGTACATCAATATACCAGTGCGGTAAATCCTTCCGGCAATCCACACGGCAAACACGGTAGTCACTACCAAAATTAACATCGACATAGCCAATTCAATCGCTGATACTCCGAAAGGCAGCCTCGCCATCATAAGCACCGGTGAGGTAAAGGGTATGTGCGACATCACTTTTACCAGTTGACTCGCCGGATCGTTGATTACTCTCATCAAAACAATAATTGACAAAATAAGAGGAATGCTTACCGGCAGAACAAACTGCTGCGCATCGGTTTCTGAGTCAACCGCAGACCCCACCGCTGCCAGCAAGGCACCGTAGAGCAAATAGCCGAAAAGGAAGAAAAACACGAAACACGATACGACCAACGGGAAATTAATTAGTCCCGCATAATCAATTCCACTAAGAATGGCCTGCGAAAGTCCATCATCGTTTGGAACACCACCCATAGCCGATATTTTCTCCGGATCCATCAAAGAAGGAATCAGAAACATACTCACCCCTACCACCAAAAGCAGTGTAAGCACCACCCATATTCCAAACTGCGTTAAACCCACCAAAGCCACCCCGAAAATTTTCCCTAAAAGAAGTTGAAACGGCTTAACCGAGGAAATGATGACCTCCACAATGCGGTTGGTTTTTTCTTCAATAACCGAGCGCATCACCATACTGCCGTAAATGAAGATGAAAAAATAAAGAATAAACCCGCTTACCAAGCCCACAATCATTTTCGGACCGGCATGCGTTTCGGTTTCGTCGGCTTTGGAAATATCAATCGTGCGAATTTGTACCGTAGTTTTTGCTCCGCCAATGACTTCCGGATCTACGCCTAAGACTTTCAGCTTCTCGTTCGTTATGTTCTTCTGCAACAATTCACGAACGTAGGATTCTACCTGTAGGCTAATGTCGTTCCGCGAAAAAAACACCACATTGGAAGCAATGAAATCGGGATCCCAACTCTCTCCCGTGGGCACATATAAGCCTGCGTACAACTCCTCATCATCCCGAATCAAATCCTTAAAATCCTCCAAACTAAAGGTCTCAGGATTGACGTATTTGAAATGAATATCCTCGTTTCCTTTGTTTCCGCTCATAAGTCCCGGTCGGTCAAGCACAGCAATCTGTCGCTCCTCTTCGGGCAAAAGCATAATTAAAGTAGGAGCCAACATGAGCAGCGCAAAAAGAATTGGTCCAACAATGGTGAGCACCAAAAAACTCTTCTTCTTTACTCGAGAAAAATATTCCCGCTTGATGATTAATAATACTTTATCCATTTCTCGTTTGCGTTACTCGTTCAATAAAGATGTCTTGTAATGAAGGCAGTTTTTCTCGTAAGCCATGCAGCACGCCATTTGCCACAAGGTGAGAAACCAAGTCGGAAAGTTGCTGTGATGCGTCGAGCTCAAGCTCCAATTCATACTTGCCTCCCAATAGCGATGAAGATTTCAACTTCACTCCAGCTGGCCATTGGCTGGGTACATCTTCGGCATACCAATCTGCCACCCACACATTACTGCGATAGGATTCTTTTAGCTCACGTAAAGGTGAATGTAAAATCATTTTGGAATTATTAATCAAAGCAATATTCTCACACAACTGCTCTACGGATTCCATACGATGGGTAGAAAAAAGAATGGTGGTTCCGTTGCTATTGAGTTCCAAAATCTCATCGCGAATGAGATTGGCATTCACAGGATCAAAACCAGAAAATGGTTCATCAAAAATCAACAAATCTGGCTGGTGTAAGACCGTAACGATAAACTGCACCTTCTGCGCCATACCTTTAGAAAGAGCTTGAACCTCTTTATCCCACCAATCGCCGATGTCGAACTTATCAAACCAATATTTCAAACGCTTGCCGGCTTCTTGCTTCGACAAACCTTTGAGTTGTGCAAGGTAAAGTGATTGCTCCCCAACCTTCATTTTTTTATACAATCCGCGCTCTTCGGGTAAATATCCCACGCGGGAAATGTGTTTTCTACTGAGAGCTTCACCAAAGAAAGAAACCTTACCACTGTCTGGTCCGGTGATTTGATTGATGATGCGTATAAGCGTAGTTTTTCCGGCACCATTTGGACCTAAAAGACCGAATATCTTAGCTTTAGGAACTTCCAGAGAAACCTCATCAAGCACCAATTTATCGCCATATCGCTTGCTTAGCTTTTCGCATTGAATCGCGTACATAGAATGTGAATTTCGTTGTTATTGACATTTGTGCCAAATACTTTGCAAATGTTACAAACAATTGCGTGGCAAATTACGCTATTTTTTACTGACTACCTTACTTTTATCGAACTTTTAGTAAAGGCACTTTTTTCAAAACAATGATAGAAAAACAACACCTCTCTCCCATTACTTTTCCTGTTTCTGGCAGACAAATGAAAAACCGTATTGCATTGGCTCCCATGACCAATGTACAGAGTCATCCCGATGGCAGAATGAGTAAAGAAGAACATCTTTGGCTACAAAAACGCATTGATGGTGGCTTCGGAATGATCATCACCGCTGCCGCCTACGTGCAAGAAAACGGCAAAGCTTGGCACGGTCAAATAGGAATACACAACGACGCGACCGCAGAATCATTCAAAGCGCTCAATGCTGAGGCCTCGCGGCAAGACTGCCTGAGCATCATCCAACTTTTTCACGGCGGATTGCGCTCATTACAGGGAGGTCCATCTCCATCTGGTAATGCCGACAAGCAAAATAGTATGGGCACACCCATGCTAAAAAACGAAATACACGAAAGCATTAGGCATTTTATCGAAAGCGCAAAAAGAGCAAAAGCAGCGGGATTTTCGGGTGTGGAAATTCACGGCGCACACGGATATCTCGTCCACCAATTTTTAAGTACCGCCACCAATACACGCAGCGATGAATGGGGAGGCAATCTGCAAAACCGCGCGCGCTTCTTACTCGAAATTGTTCGTGGAGTGCGGGAAAACTGCGGTGAAGATTTCGTGCTCGGAGTTCGACTTTCACCTGAGGATAATAATTGGTTTCACGGAATTGAATTTGAAGCCTGCTTGGATTTATCCGCACAACTAGCCGAGGAAGAAGGCGTGGATTACCTCCACATCTCCCTCTGGGATGCCTTCAAGTCTCCCGATGCACAGCCAGAATCTGCTCCTGCCATTTCGCAGGTGAGAAAATGGGTCAATCAAACTACGCCCATCATGACGGCTGGAAAAATTTGGACTGTAGAAGATGCACATAAGTGCTTGGATTTAGGAGCCGATATTTTAGCTTTAGGCCGAGTAGCCATTGCGCATCCAAACTGGGCAAAGGATAGCGAAAATGCGGATTTCCAACCCAATTATCCTCCGTTTTCAACCGAATACCTCAAAAACGCCGGACTGTCACAGCCATTTATCGAATACATGAAAAAATGGAAGGGTTTTGTCAACTCATAACTCAAAACCCAGTCAACGTAAAGTAATACCACTATACCGTATCTTTACGCCTAATTAAAAAACCGATTAAAACCCATGATAAAAACATTTCTTCTAACTATAGGTCTTGTTTCGTTCAGTTATGTCCACGCTCAGCAACGTGCTGATATTCCGAACATTCCGGCAACCTTAGAGTTTCCTGCTCATTTTCAGCAAGACCTTAACGATCCTAATACGGTATTGTTAAAACGCACAATGGATGAAGAGGATACCCAGCCTACCGAAATTGCCATAGCTTTCGTTCCGCAATTTCCTCAAGAAATATTCACAGAAATTCCCTTGCATGAAGTTCCTGCACTCATTTTTGGAGGAAATCTTTCTGAATATTCTGCATACCTATTCGAATTGGAAAATTTCCCCAACGCAATTGCGCTAGAAACCAGTGAATTTAAAACAGAGGATGACGAAAACGAAACTTGGCATGTGGGAATGATTCTTATGCCATTAAAAAAGGGTTTCATTATGGCGGCTATTCGCTGTCCAAAAGGGAGTTTTTACGATGTTGAGCTCGACTTTTACCAGATTGTCCGCAGTATTCGCATGGAGGAAGAATAAGCCATTTATCACAAAATACGCACCTTAGAAAACAACAAAACAATTCATTACAGAAAAAATTATGAGTAAAAAGAAAAATTCGGGCAAAGATTGGAGCCCGCTTATTATTAGAGTATTAGAAAAGGAACAAGGACGTCCTTTGAACTACAAACAACTGGCATCTCGATTAGGCATTAAAGACAAAATGCTGCGTTTGGAGATTTCCGACACCTTGGAGAAGATGCTGAAAATGAAAATCCTCGAGAGTCCGGCCAACGGTCGTTATCGCATACCTACCAAAGACAAGTTTGTTATTGGCGTGGTGGATATGACCTCTACTGGTGCGGCATACATAAGTTTGGAAGATGAAGAACAAGCTCACGATATTTACGTTTCACCCAAGCATGTAAACAAAGCGCTTCATGGCGATACCGTGAAAGTACTTTTATACGCCAAGCGAAAAAATTCCAAGCCGGCGGGTGAGATTGTAGAGGTAATAGAGCGCAGCAAATCACAATTTGTTGGCAGCATTGAGATTTCTAAGAACTACGCCTTTTTCCGTGCCGATAGTCGTAAAATGCACACGGATATTTTTGTGGATGTAGATTTCCTCAATGGTGCCGAAGACGGAGATAAAGTGGTGGTAGAGCTTACCGATTGGCCGGAACGTGCCAACAGTCCTTTTGGCAAAGTGGTTCGTGTACTTGGCAAACCGGGAGACCATTCCACCGAGATTCACGCTATTTTAGCGGAGTATGATTTGCCGTATGAGTTTCCTTCCGAGGTAAACGATGAATCCGAAGCCATTCCTGAGGCCATTACCAAGAAAGAAATTGAGTCTCGTAAAGATATGCGCGACACGCTCACTTTTACCATCGACCCGGCAGATGCAAAAGATTTTGACGATGCGCTCTCTTTGAAAAAGTTGGAAAACGGACGCTACGAAGTTGGCGTTCACATTGCTGATGTTGCCTTCTACGTAAAAGAAGGAAGTCTCCTCGACAAAGAAGCCTTTGAGCGTGGAACATCCGTGTATTTGGTAGATAGAGTGGTGCCCATGCTGCCGGAGAGATTGTCGAACTTTCTTTGTTCGCTCCGTCCCCACGAAGATAAACTGGCTTTTAGCGTAGTTTTTGAGATGGACGAAAATGCTAAGATTTACTCCACCTGGTTTGGTCGCACGGTGATTCATTCCGATCATCGTTTTGCGTATGAAGATGCGCAGGGGTGTATTGAAACTGGAGAAGGTCCACTGGCGGAAGAAGTCAATCTTCTTAACTCCATGGCGGTCAAGTTGCGAAAGGGCAGGATGCATTCTGGAGCAATTGCCTTCGACCGTTTGGAAATGAAATTCAATGTAGATGAAAATGGCAATCCGCTGGGGGTGTATGTGAAAGAGTCCAAAGAGGCAAATCACCTTATTGAGGAGTTTATGCTTTTGGCCAACCGCAGTGTAGCAGCAGAGGTGGGAAAAGGAAAAGGCGACAAACCATCGAATAACCTTATGGTGTATCGCATTCACGATGATCCCGATCCGGAGAAACTGGAAGATTTGTCCAATTTCGTCAAACGATTTGGCTATCAAGTGGCCACCTCGGGAACCAAGAAGATTTCTAGCAGCTTGAACGCTATGCTGAATGACGTAAAGGGTAAACCGGAAGCCAACATGATCGAAACCCTTTCCATCCGTTCGATGGCGAAGGCCGTTTACAGCACCAAGAATATTGGACATTACGGACTCGCTTTTCCCTATTACGCCCACTTTACTTCACCCATTCGTCGCTATCCCGATTTGATGGTGCATCGCATACTGGCGCATTATCTCAACGGCAAAACCATAAAACCGAGTTCCGAATGGGAGGATAAGTGCAAACATTGTTCGGCCCGAGAACTTTTGGCTACCCAGGCAGAGCGTGACTCCATCAAATATATGCAAGTAAAATTCTTGGAAGACAAGAAAGATCAGGAGTTTTTCGGAGTAATCACCGGTGTTACCGAGTGGGGTGTATTTGTGGAGTTGGAGGAAAATAAGTGTGAAGGCATGATTCGCATTCGTGATTTCCGCGATGATTATTACCTCTATGACGAAGCCAATTATGCTATCGTTGGTGAGCGGAAAGGAAAAATATACCAGCTCGGCGACCGCGTTTGCGTTATGGTGAAAAATACTGATTTGGAGAAGAAGCAGATTGACTTTTCGTTGGTGGAGAGTTGATTTCTGTCTATAAGATTCGAGAGCAAGGCGTGCGGCACCGATAGTTACCGAGAGAAAATCAGCATTACGAAGCTATCAAATTTTTATAGACTTTTGAGGGTGACAGTGCGGAGAATAAGCACTGCAATCAGCGCATTTTTTGCGGAGATAGTTTTTTTGCGGAGAATAAGCAGTATATTTGTCGCATAATCTGCGGAGAAAAATGTATATCCACGAGAAAGAAAACTGGACCCACTTCACTTGGGACAATAAAAAAGTGATGTTGAAACTTGGTGAAGTTCGAAATCTCCAAGGAAGACTTCTGGGTAAAATGGAATCGCTTGGTTTTGGTTTACAAAATGAAGCGGTACTAAATACCCTCACTTTGGACGTTGTAAAGTCATCAGAAATTGAAGGTGAATTTTTAGATATCAACCAAGTGCGATCTTCCATTGCACGTAGGTTAGGAATTGACATTGCCGGAGCAGTGGAATCAGAAAGACATATTGACGGGATCGTTGAAATGATGCTTGACGCAACCCAACGATATCACGTTCCTTTGAGCAAAGACAGATTATTTGGATGGCATGCAGCACTGTTCCATTCTGGATGGAGCAATCTATATAAAATTACAGTTGCCGACTGGAGAAAAGACACTACTGGTCCGATGCAGGTTGTGTCGGGGCCTATGGGAAAAGAAAAAGTACACTATCAAGCTCCGAGTTCAGATAGGATAGAAACAGAAATGAACAAATTCTTAGACTGGCTGGAAAACGAACATGAAATAGACCTGGTTCTTAAGGCAGCTATTGCTCATTTGTGGTTCGTGAGCATTCATCCATTCGACGATGGAAACGGAAGAATAACCAGAGCAATTACGGACATGATTTTGGCACGTTCCGACAAAAGTGTGAGGCGGTTCTACAGTATGTCCGCGCAAATTAGAGTTGAAAGAAAACAGTATTATGAAAAACTTGAAAAAACGCAAAAAGGAAATTCAGACATTACAGAATGGATTTTGTGGTTTTTGCAATGCTTAATAAATGCAATTGACTCTAGCGAAGTTATACTATCGAAAGTACTTCACAAAGCAGAATTTTGGAAAAACCATTCCACAACAATTTTAAACGACAGACAACAAAAAGTAATACACAAACTACTTGACGGATTTGACGGTAAGTTGACAACTTCAAAATGGGCGAAAATCAACAAGTGTTCACAGGATACTGCGCTTCGAGATATTCAAGATTTAATGAAGAAGAATATATTACGAAAAGAAGATAGTGGTGGAAGAAGCACAAACTATGAACTAAATAGAGTCTGTCTATAAAGTTCAGTAGCAAGCCATGCGCGGAACCTCCATTATCATCACCAAAAAATTGTCGATAAATATTCTGCTCAGACTAGGCGAAAATGCTATGGAATTATGACCTTTGCGGAAATTTATTTCATGCAGTCGGAAAGTATTTTTTACAAGGGAGCGAGGGTGCACTTTGCGCATAAGGGAAGTGGGGAAACTGTGGTTTTTTTGCACGGATTTTTGGAAGATAGCAGTATGTGGAAGGGCATTATCCGCTACATGCCCAAGCGATATCGCGTCTTGTGTATCGACCTGATGGGGCACGGAAAATCGGATGGTTTAGGATATATTTACCAAATGGAGGAGATGGCTGACGCCGTGCTAGCCGTGGTTAAACATTTGAAAATACGCAAAGTCAACCTAGTAGGACACTCGATGGGCGGATACGTGGCTCTGGCTTTTGGCGAAAGAAATCCGGATATGGTGCGCAGTCTTACACTTCTAAATAGCACCTCGCGCGCAGATTCGGAAGCTAAGCAAGCTGACCGCAACCGGGCAATTGCACTAGTGAAACAAAACCACAAGGAATTTACGCGTCACGCTATTCCTATGCTTTTCTCGGAAAAGGCTCGACAAAAGCCGCACGGCGCCATTGCAAAATTGCAAAAATCGGCTGCTGAGATGTCTGCCGGTTCCATCGCCGCCGCATTGGAGGGCATGAAGATTCGCGCCGATAGAGAAGTACTACTTCACTTTGCCCCCTACCCCATTAGCTTAATTGCGGGGAAAACGGACAGCGTGATTCCTGCCGAACAATCTGCCGAACAAATGGAAGCTAATAATACCCACGGGATATGGCTCAACACCGCTCACATGGCACCTTGGGAAATACCGAAAAAGACAGCGGATGCGATTAGCGCGTTTCTAAAGATGAAGGAAAAATAATTCCGTGAGACTACAATCTCTCCGCTACTTCCTTCGCGAAATAGGTCGCGATTAAATCTGCCCCTGCGCGTTTGATAGCCAACAAGGACTCGAGCATAGCCGCTTCTTCATTAAGCCAACCTTTGGCCGCTGCTGCTTTGATCATAGCGTACTCGCCACTTACTTGATAGGCAGATATGGGGTGGGTGATTTTTGAGCGCAGTCGCTGGATGATATCTAAATACATCAAAGCGGGCTTCACCATAATGATGTCGGCACCTTCAGCCACGTCCATTAGAGCTTCTCTTTCTGCCTCGCGTCCATTGGCCGGATTCATCTGGTAGGTTTTCTTATCGCCAAAACCGGGTGCCGAATCGAGGGCATCGCGGAAGGGCCCGTAACAAGTTGAAGCGTACTTCGCACTGTAGGCCATAATACCCGTTTGCTGATACTGCTCGGCTTCCAAGGCCTCGCGAATCATGGCGATTCTGCCGTCCATCATGTCGGAAGGAGCCACAAACTGCGCGCCGGCACGAGCATGGGAAACGGCCATTTCTGCCAAGACCTCGTTGGTAGCGTCATTCACAATTTCACCATCAATCACTATTCCGTCGTGGCCGTAAGACGAGTAGGGATCAAGCGCAACGTCGGTCATAATTAGCATTCCGGGCGTAGCCTTGCGGATGACTCGGATGCTTCGCTGCATCAATCCATCGTCGTTGAGTGCCTCAGTACCGGAGTTGTCTTTGAGATTGTCCGGAACTTTTACAAAAAGCAAAATGCTCTTTAATCCCATCGACCAGAGCAACTTCACTTCGGCTTCAATCTTATCCAAAGTCATGCGGTAATACCCCGGCATGGAAGGGATTTCTTCCTGTTTGTTTTCACCTTCAATGATGAATAGGGGCACGATGAAGTCGTCGGTATGCAGCCTGTTTTCGGCAACCAAGTCACGAATGGCCGATGATTGACGAAGAATGCGGTTGCGGGTGTAGGGAAATTCCATGTTCAATAATTTAAAGTGGGTCGTTGATCCAATCGCGGTGCTGTAAAGCTTCGAGTAATTCGGCTTCTGCACTGCCCGTCTTGGGGTGATGATCGTATTCCCAACGGGCTAAAGAGGGCAAACTCATCAAGATGGATTCAATGCGTCCGTTGGTTTTGAGGCCAAAGAGGGTGCCACGGTCGTGAATAAGGTTGAATTCCACGTACCGACCCCGACGAATTTGTTGCCATTCGACCTGTTCAGGAGTAAACGCGTCGGATTTGCGTCGTTCTACAATGGGAATGTAGGCGGGAATAAAGGCGTTGCCTATGGAGGTGGTGAAATCCATCCAAAAGAGGTCATCGCGCAGATTATCAGCCTTGCGGTAGTCGAAAAACATTCCTCCCACGCCGCGATTTTCGTTTCGGTGGGTGTTGAAGAAGTAGTGATCGCACTCTTTTTTAAACTGCGGATACCATTCTCCACCGAAGGGATCGGCGGCGTTTTTAAGCGTTTGGTGGAAATGAACCACGTCTTCTCTTTGGTAGTAATACGGCGTGAGGTCGGCACCGCCCCCAAACCAACGGTCAACGGCTTCTCCCTCTTCGTTGTAGAGCTCGAAAAAGCGGAAGTTGGCGTGTACGGTAGGCACGTGCGGATTGGTTGGGTGAATAACCAAGGATATGCCGCAAGCAAAAAAATCTTCGTGGTTTACACCGAGTCGCTCCTGCATGCTCTTCGGGAGTTTGCCGTGTACGACGGAGGTATTTACCCCTCCTTTATCAAAAACTTCATCGCCACGGATGATGCGGGTTTTTCCCCCACCTCCTCCTGGACGCTCCCAACTATCTTCCCGAAATTTTCCCCCACCTCCCACGCTTTCGAGTGCCGCGCAGATTTGGTCTTGCAGCTCATGGATGTACTGGGTAAAATTTTCTCGGATGCTCATGAACGATAGTTTTTCACAGCATTGACAAATGCTTTGGCGTGATCTACGGGAATGTTGGGTAAAATACCATGACCAAGATTGGCGATATAATGGCGGCCACCAAAGCCGTCAATCATTTTCTTCACCTCGCTCTCAATCACCGGAATCGGTGAAAGCAATTTGGATGGATCGAAGTTTCCTTGCAACACAGTTTCGTTGCCTACCAGTTCACGGGCTTTTTGTGGCGAAAGCGTCCAGTCAACACCAATGGCAGAAGCGCCGGCGTCTTTGTACGAATCCAAAGCGTACCAACAGCCTTTTCCGAAGAGAATAACCGGAGCCTGCGGACGAACAGCTTCGGCAATCTGACGGATATACGGCATCGACCAGATTTGGTAATCATCCGGACTAAGGAGTCCGCCCCAAGAATCAAATACTTGAATCACGTCGCAGCCGGCTTCTACTTTGGCTTTGAGGTAGTCGATGGTGATATCGGTAATTTTTTGCAGGAGCTTGTGCGCTGCTTCGGGTTGCGAATAGCAAAAACCTTTAGCTATACTAAAATCTTTCGATCCGTTGCCTTCCACCATGTAGCACAAGATGGTCCAGGGCGAACCGGCAAAGCCAATAAGCGGAACGCTTCCGTTGAGTTCTTGCTTGGTCGTGCGTACGGCTGCCATTACGTAATCGAGCGCATCGGCAGCGGGAGGTGTAATCAGCTTATCCACATCAGCCATACTGCGAATGGGGTTGGGGATAACTGGTCCTCTGCCGGGAATCATTTGCACCTCACAATCCATGGCTTGAGGAATCACTAGGATGTCGGAGAAGAGAATAGCGGTATCAACGCCTACCTGGTGGATGGGCATAACGGTTATTTCCGTGGCGAGTTCGGGATTTTGCACGCGCTCGAAGAAGGGATACTTTTCTTTGAGCTTCATAAAGTCAGGAAGGTATCTCCCTGCTTGGCGCATCATCCACACGGGTGGACGTTCGGTAACTTCGCCTCTTAGGGCGCGAAGAAAAATGTCATTCTTTATCTCTGAGGTAGGCATCAAATTCTGTTATTAAGGTTTCTATTTCGGGTTTTGAGGCGACAAAAATACGGGTAAAACCGGCCTCTTTCAATGCGTTAGCAGTAGTATTTCCAATGGCGGCAACGGGAAAATCTTTGGGTGGTAATGAACAGTCAAAAGCTTCAATCGAACGTGGACTTAGTACAATCCAAGCATCCAGTTGTGACCAAGTAATGCAGTAGTTTTCTGGGATGGTTTCGTACACGGGTATTTTGTGGTAGGCAATACCGGCTTGGCGAAATACGTTGGCGGCTTCTTCACGACTGTGCTTGGCACAAAGATGTACCACGCCGTGGGGCTTTTGCCGCAGAATTTTCTGAGCAATGTCTTCAGCACTGTGTCCGGCAATTTTAGGACGCACACCTTTTTGCATGAGTTCCGCGCGTACTGCCGGGGCGGTGCAGGCGAGTTTTTCGACTTCTTCGCCGTTGTTGTAATGCTGAAAAGCGGGAATAGCCTTGGCCGAAGTAATCATCCACCACATGTGTTTCCAAGGCCCTTCGTAGGCGGGTAAACTCAGTGCACGAGCCTTGAGCGCCGGAGCAATTTCCATGTCCCAGTGCAATGCATCAGCCACTTCTTTTTGCTGAGTTTGCAACTCTTTTGTTATGAGAACCCTAAGCTTTTTCACGGATTTCCTTCATGATTTCTCTACCACCCATTTCTAATACTTTTTCGGCGGCTTCGCGTCCGAGGTCTTCGGGATTGCCATAATTGAAAGTAGTTTCAATGCGAGCGGCTTGTGAACCATCCAGTCGAAATACTCCACCGGTGAATTCAAATCCGCTGCTTGTTTTTTTCGCCAAAGCACCAATAGGGGCTGAACATCCTCCTTCCAGTGTATTGAGGAATTTACGCTCTATTATGCTGGTTTCCCAACTTTCGGTGTGGTTGATTTTTTGTAAAATATCGAAGGTTTGGTGGTCATTGGTCCTACAGGTAATACCCACAACGCCTTGAGCCGGTGCAGGTATCATCCAGTCGAGCTGAAGGTGATTTTCAGGAATGAGGTTCAATCGCTTCAGACCGGCTTTGGCGAATACTGCTCCGTGCCAATTATTGTTATGCAATTTTTCCAAGCGCGTAATTACGTTACCCCGTAGATTGGTGAGCTCGTGCTTGGGGTAGCGATGCAGCCACTGTGCTTTTCTACGGATGCTTCCCGTGGCGATAATAGCTTGGGTGTTTTCCAGAAAATCGAGTGAGTCCTTGTAAACGAGAATATCTTGGTATTCCTCGCGTTCCATTACGGCGGCAATACGAATGCCTTCGGGCGCTACTGTAGGGTAATCTTTGAGGGAGTGAACGGCGATGTCAACGGAGTTATTGAGTAAAACTTCGTCGAGGACTTTTGTAAAGAGTCCAGTTCCACCCATCAGGTGTAAAGGAGTTTTGAGGTCGAGGTCGCCTTGACTTTTCAATGGAACAATTTCGCTTTCAATGCCAACTCGGCGTAATTCGTTAGCAACGGCTTCTGCCTGCCAAAGCGCGAGTTTAGAATCGCGCGTACCTACACGAAGCTTCATGCTAGAAAGATAAAACTTTAGGGATGCTGCGTTCGCCCTTGCGCACATCATCTTCTATCTTGCGGAAAAGTCCGGCTTCAAAACGGCGAACTACGTTTTCGATGAATCTGCTTTGTGCTTCAACATCGCTTAGTGGCTGAAGACTGAATTCGTTGATGAGTTCGTTGCGAAGACGTGTTTTCATATCCTCAATCAATGGCAAAAGCTCGCGCTTGCGATACCACATCAAGAATTCTTGAACATTTTCTTCGATGAACGACTCCACGATGGGCACCAATTCCAGACGTGCGTCGAGGGCAGCTTTGGTGATTTGCGATAGGTCGTCAACGTTTATCAATTTGGCTACATCACCACAGTTGCGGTGGATATTTCCGGGAACCCCAAGGTCGATTAAGGTGCCTTCGTATCCAGCAGGAATGTGAATAGGATGCAGAATAGGGGTGGCTGCACCAGTGGCAACAATTACTGCTTGGTAGTTTCCAATATTCTCTAATGCGTTTTCAAATGGAAGCGCCTGTACCTCATACGCACGAGCAAAATCCAATGCCTTATCAAAGGTGCGATTGGCTATGCTTACGTTCTGAGAAGGGAAATGCTTGAGAACATTTTCGAGGGTTACACGTCCAATTTCTCCTAGTCCAAAAATCAAAATTTGGGGACTTTCTACTTTGAGGTTATCTCTCAAGTAGCGAACCGTTGCGTAAGAAACGGAAGAAGCTCCGGTGGAAAACGAGGTTTGGGTTTTTACTTGCTTGCTCGTGTGAATGGCTGTATTCAGCATTCGCTCGAAGAGTCCATTGGCGAGTTTCAATTCTTTAGCTCGGCGGAATGAACGACGAACTTGCATGATGATTTCAAAGTCTCCAGGAATTTGCGACTCTAATCCACAGCCCACTCGAATAAGGTGTTCCAAGGCTGCAATGCCTCGGTGGTGAAAATGCGAATCCATCAAAATCTGGGTATCGCCACCAGTAAATTCTAGCCAAACATTCACTAGGGGATGGATGGTTTCGGAGAAAAAATAAATTTCGGTACGGTTGCAAGTTGAAATGCACATCACGTCCTTTAAGCCGTGAGCGCGTAGAGCATTGTAGAAGTCTTCTTCTCTGTCGGATGTGATACTGAACTGTTCTCGCACCGCAACATCTGCGGTTTGAAAACTCACACCAATAACCTGGAAATTTTGAATTTTATTCTGATCGATCTTCTTCATGCCGTTTTTTCTCGTGGGCAAAATTAATCTATGCTAAAGGTGAAAAATAACGCTAAACGTATTTTTTATTGCGGTGAAATGTATCTTTGCAAACTGATATAAGTCATAAAACAGCTTGTATTTACAATTGTTTTGAACGATTCTAAATAATTTTCACATGATGAACTTCGGTGTCGAAAGCAGCAAAAATAACGCTATCGGTAAAATATTCACTATTTCGTTTGAAGGCGAGGTGAATTTAGATTTATTTGCCGAAAAGAGCGCTGAAGATCAAGATGGTGTAATGCTGAATTTGAAATCACCCGACGTTCATTTTTTCTTTTGCCTACAATCCGAGGCGGTATTTTCGTTTAGTCCGCAGTACGCTCGAGCCTTGGGTGTGAACCGCAGTTTTTTTATTTACGAGCCTTCGAAAGATTTGCCTTTAGTAATCAAAGCTGATAAGGATTGCCGATTGGTTCATGTGCAAACGACCATTGAGTACTTGCACGAACTTTTTGTTTCTGAGGCACCGGAAATGGCGTTTTTACAATCGGCAACACAAAAGAGGTATTTCGAGGAGCGACCTTTACCGGCTTCAATGTTTGCACCACTTCAGCAACTCTTCGCTGCCCGATTGAGTGCCCAGGCTCAACGATTATTTCTTCGGGGAAAAATCTTTGAAATTTTAGCGCTCTACTTTCATCACGAAGAAAATGTTGATTCGGAGGCTTGTCCATTTTTGCAAGATGAAGATTCGGTAAAGCGGGTAAAGCGAGCCAAGGATATTCTTTTAGAAAACTTCACCAACCCGCCGTCATTAGCCGAACTTTCCCGTGCGGTGGGCATCAATGAACTCAAACTGAAAAACGGTTTTAAGGATTTGTACAACAGTACGGTTTACGGCTTTGTACTCGACTATAAACTCGAAACGGCCCGAGGAATGCTCGAAAGTAGGCAACACAAAATCAACGAAATTGCCTTTGCTATGGGGTATTCCAATCCGAGTCATTTTATTTCGGCCTTCAAAAAGAAGTACGGGATTACGCCTAAACAATATACCAAAGAAGGCGTTGAATAAATCGTTTGTTTGTATCGTTTAGACTAATAAATACCTGAATTTCAAATTGATAAATGCGTGTTTAGTAGCTATAAATTAATAATGTCCTAAAGCAGAAACTATTACAACCTGTTTTTCTGGATTTTCAATAATTTCATATATTAAACGATCCTTTTTATTGATTCGCCAACTCCAGTATCCCGATAATTGATATTTTAACTGTTCGGGGTTACCTAATCCAATTCTTGGGTGTATTTCAAGTTCATTTAAAATCTTGGCTAATTTTTTCAAACTTGATTTATCACCAGATTTTTTCAACTTCTCCACATGATTTTGAGCAAGATCCTCAAAAACAATTAAAGACGTCATAATTCGCCAAATAATTCTTTTTTGTAATCATCATCTAACACTCTCCTGCCTTTAGAATTTTTAGCTTGAAGAATCATTTTTACAAAATCGGGATCGTATGGACTATTCAACTTATTATTTGCATCTTCATTTTCACCTTTCTTTATTTCATATGAAAGATTCAAAGCGTTGTAAATTGCTATCAATGCTTTGGTAAGTTTATTATCTGCTTTTACTATAATTGCATTCATAACTTCCGAGTTAATCTAAGTACTGCAAAGATAACGATAATTTTTAACGATTACACTATACTTTTGCTCGCGAAAATGCTTTCCAGCATGATGCTCGAAGAAAATAAAATACATGAAAACTTTTTCAGTGAATTAATGTAATTTGAAGTATCATAGTTTTTATTACTGATTTTCGTAAGCTAATAATTTTTTTAATAATACTCTCTATGCCCTCAAATCACAAAAAAGCCATTTTGTTAATCAATCTAGGATCACCGGATTCTACTGAAGTGAAAGATGTTCGCCGTTACCTCGACGAATTTTTGATGGATGAGCGAGTTATTGATTTTGATTATTGGAAGCGCTGGTTGCTGGTGCGAGGCATCATTTTAAACTTCCGTCCGAAAAAATCTGCGGCGGCTTACAAGAGCATTTGGTGGGAAGAAGGGAGTCCGCTTATCGTACTCAGTGAACGCTTACAGAAAAAGGTTCAAGAACATACCGAACTCCCCGTTGCTTTGGCGATGCGCTACGGAAACCCGTCTATTGGCGACACCCTAGAGCAGTTGAAGAAAGACCATCCACACTTGGAACAAGTACATATTATTCCGCTCTATCCGCAGTACGCCATGTCAACCTACGAAACGGTGGTGGAAAAGGTGAAAGAACAAATGGAAGAGCGCCAGTTGAATTTCAAGCTTCTTTGGATGCCGCCTTTTTACAAACGCGCCGACTACTTGGAAGTCCTCACCAACAGCATTCGTCCGGCAGTGGAAAAAGGTGACTACGATAAAATTCTCTTCAGCTACCACGGCGTACCCGAGCGACATTTAAAGCGCGGCGATATTACGGGGGAACATTGCATGAAATGCACCGATTGTTGTAGAACACCCTCCGAAGCGCACGCTTGGTGCTACAGTGCTCAATGCTACAGCGTAACCAAAGCCGTTTGCGAAGCCCTGGATATTCCTGAAGAAAAAGCCGTACACACCTATCAGTCACGTTTGGGTAGAGACCCTTGGATTCAGCCATATACAGATAAAACACTCGAGAAGTTAGGCGAAGAAAAAGTAGAAAAACTCCTAGTGCTTTGTCCGGCCTTTGTTTCTGACTGCCTAGAAACCCTCGAAGAAATTGAAGAGGAAGGTAAGGAGATCTTCGAAGAAGCTGGTGGTGGTTCGTTCACTTACATTCCTTGTTTAAACGACCGTGACGATTGGGCGAAGCTTCTAGCAAAATGGGGAGAAGACACCTCCGTTTTGATGAAAACTTCGGATATTACGTTTCCTATTACCTTACCGGTTACGAAGAGAGCATATTAGATTAAAATCTCGCAACATCTTTTGCAAAGAAGGGCTGGAGGTAAGCTTCAACAGTATTTGATTGATATTAAAATAAATAAGAATCAATTATTGTCGTTTGGAATTTTTCATTACATTTGTGTTACGTTAATGTTAAAAATCCAACACCATGAAAAACCATTACCATTCTGCAATCTGTTACAGCATAGTAATATTGCTGTTTTGCCTGAGTTATCTACCAATTCACGGTCAAATTCTTTATACCATTGGATCTGGAACAGGAAGCAACACGGGCTCTACCTACCCTACACCTTACGGAAATTGGTTCATGGGGAATCGTTTGCAAATGATTTATCGGGCAAGTGAATTAACTGCTGCCGGAGCAAGTGCAGGGGTAATAAATTCTATTGCATTTAATGTGGTCAACCTAAATTCAGTTCCCGGTTTAGATGATTTTGAAATAAAAATCAAGAATTCCACCACCAACAACTTAGACCCTGCCTTTGAAACCGGTTTAACCACAGTTTTCACGAGCGCATCGTACACTCCTACGATGGGATGGAATACGCATACGTTTTCTACCCCCTTTCTTTGGGATGGAACTTCTAATATCATAATTGAAATATGTAGCCAAAATCCGGGTTGGCTTTCTAATGGAAATGCTTCTGTTGAATGGACTGAAAATTTACCAATGGGTACTTCAAGGACATACAGAGCTGATAACCTTACTGTTTGTTCAAATGCTGGAACCAGTAATTTAAACCCCACCAACCGTCCTAACGCGCGCTTTGCTATTATCTCAGAACCCTGTGAATCTGATCCGCAAAACCTCGCTTTAGATTCTGTAAATGCCGCCGGTAATGCCTATGTAAGCTGGACGAGCCCCGGCGATCGCTGGATTGTTGAGTATGGACCATGCGGATTTACCCCAGGGGCAGGACAAGCAACATACGTGGATACGAATGCCACGATTAACACCTCTTACATGATTCCGGGCGTTACATTAGGGACTTGCGGATGCATGTTTGTAAAAGAAGTGTGCGACACTACCAATAGTAATTGGAGCGACTCCTTGGAGATTTGCAATCCCTACACCCTCGATTTAGAAATGCGGGCTGTGCTTTCTCCATTCGACTACATTTGCGGAGCATCCAACATGCCGGTGATTATTGAAGTTCGCAATAATGGTATCGATCCGGTACCGATTCATCCGGTTCAAGTTTTTGTTACGGGCGATTACACACAAAACTTTTCATTCACCGGACCATCTATTCAGCCTGGTGATTTTGCTCAAGTAAACTTAGGGACAATCAATACCATCCCCGGAGGCGTTGTAAATATTGAGGCAAGAGCCATTCTCCCGGGAGACCAGTTTAGAGACAATGACACTTTGAGGGTAACCAGAATCATTCGAAGTTCTGAGCCAATCGATTTTCAAATTATCGGATTCGGAAATCTGGAAGTGGGTTTTGTTGCCAATCGTAAACACGACACCATTAATTGGGACTTTGGAGGCTTAGGAACAGCTTCGGGTGATTCGGTCGTATATACTTTCCCTGCTGTAGATAGCTTCCAAGTTTGCATGGAAGTCGTAAGTTCTTGCGGTGGAGGGAATCTCTGTAAATGGGTATATGCCAACACTGTTTCCACCATTGATTGGGAAGCACTAGAAAAACGCGTTCGTGTTTATCCAAACCCTTCAAACGGTATTGTGCAAATAAATATGCCGTCTGCCTTAAAGGGAAACTGGAATGTAGAAGTAATTAATTCGCTTGGACAAACCGTACGCTCATCGGAGTTTTTCGCTCCAAATGTACACTCTCTCAATCTAGAACCTCTACCAAAAGGTCATTACACACTTAGAATGAGTAGTGATTACGGCGTTATTCATAGGCGAGTATTGTTGCAGTAATTGATAACTTAAGCAAAAAAAGCGGTTGAATTCTCAACCGCTTTTTTTTTAATGAAAGATGAATGACGAGTTAATTACAATCTATTTGCTCATCAAAAAAACACCCGGCACCAAAAACAACGCTCTCAGGAAAAAACCTACTGAATAATCAACTTTTGAATCACGGAGTGCTCTCCACTTTTACAGTTTACAAAGTAAGAACCCTTTGGAAGATGGCCGAGATTCAGTTGAATCGTATTCAAAACCTCTGGCGTTTCCAAAACTAGTCTTCCTGTTAAATCATATATCCTAATGCTCCATGCTTGATTATTTTCAACGGGAAACTCGAAATTGAAAACCTCATTACTCGGGTTAGGCCAAATCTTGATGCTCGAACGATCGTCAAATTCATCTACCGAAACACGAGCAGGTCGCATACATCGAATGGCAAGTCCTGTGTTTTCCGCTATACTTCCGCCACCAGCAGACTCAAGCGTCCAAGAAACCCATCGAAATTGTAAGTCGCGACCAGCCAGAGAAAACCATCCTGCTCTAAAACCTTTGAAGTCAAAAGAACCCGATACATTACTGCGAAAACCACTTGGCACAGCCGTAAATCCACTTGAATTAGTAGCGCCAGTATTAGGAGGTTCCCAATATTGTGTACCAGAATGCTTGAGTTTCCCTCCGGCTACAGAAGCTCCTCCTAGGTGATTCATCAATTGCAACCAATCAGCCTCAGAAGGCACCCGCCAACCTTGAGGACATATATGATCACTAAGAGCTGCAAACCCGTTATACAAACGACCATAAGGAATAGAATTACTCGAATCATTATCGTACCAACACATGGCAGGATCAGTTGCCGTGCGCCAGGCAACAGAGTCCGTAAGCTCAGTTATCTGCGTACCGTCATTAAAACGTGAAGTGCGCAAATTTTCCCCAAACCAATCTTGTGAACCGATTGTAACAATGGTATATGCATTAGAGTCAATATCATAAACCTGAGCATGCAATGGAGAAATAAAAACGAACACAAAAAAGATAATACAAGTACGCATAGCTAAATGGTATTAATTCAAATTCAAATGTAGTTAAAAAAGTTAAACTCTATCCCATAAGACACTAACCTCCCTTCAAAAACATGATCATTAAACTTAATCTAGTTTAACAATACATAAAATCTGTTAAACATTCCCAATAGTCATAAAATAATAAAAGCCTGTTTTTGAACACTTTAAATAAATTATTGAGCCAATAAAGCGATTTTTGTTTAATCGAAAAAGGAAAAAATTAAACAAAATGTGTTTTTGTATTGATTTCTTGTTTACCTTTGCCAAGAAATAATTAAACAAAAACCTATCGTTATGTCAACAGCAGAATTTGGGAACATGATCAGCACGCATCAACAGTTTTTGCACCAGCTTGCTATGAAGCTTACGAAAAGTATGGACGACGCTGACGATTTGATGCAAGAAACCTTTTTCAAAGCCATCAAGAATAAAGAAAAATATCAGGATGGAACTAACATTAAAGGTTGGTTGTACACCATCATGAAAAATACATTCATCAATAATTATCGCAAAAAGAAGCACCAAAATACATTTGTTGATGAAACCGATAATAAATATTTCATCAACTCTCGTCAGGCCGAAGAAGAAGTTCGTACCGACAGATTGGTCGATCAAGAATACCTCATGCGTCAGCTCGACACTGTAGAAAGAACCTATCTCGATACATTCATGATGCACTACAACGGATATAAATACGAAGAAATTGCCGAAATTCTCGATATCCCATTAGGCACTGTAAAAAGTCGTATTTTCCTCGCTAGAAGAAAAATGATGGATCGACTGCAAGATTATCGTTCGTAAACAAAATTTTCGTACATTCACGCCATGCAAACACCACAAGCCATCGTAATCGGAGGTGGGTTCTCAGGACTCGCCACAGCAATCAACCTCGCTCATAAAGGAGTGCAAGTTACCCTACTTGAAAAAAACAGTCAAGTAGGCGGTCGCGCACGCCTCTACCAAGATCAAGGTTTCACTTTTGACATGGGACCGAGTTGGTACTGGATGCCCGACGTGTTTGAAAATTTCTTTGAGCGCTTTGGACGTAAAGTTACAGACTACTATACGCTACATAGATTAGACCCAGGTTATGAGGTGTTTTTTCCGGGAAACGAAAAAGTGGCAGTAGATGCCCCTCTCAATAAACTCGGAGAATGGATGGAAAAACGCGAACCCGGAAGTTTTGCTAAGCTCCAGCAATTCCTCTCAGAAGCCGAATATAAATACGAGGTTGGAATCAATGACTTGGTTTATAAACCTTCACGATCACTAACTGAATTTGTTGATATTCGCCTGCTCAAAGGTCTCTTGAAAATGCACGTACTGCGCTCTATGCGTAACCACGTAAATAGTTTTTTCAAAGATCCTTTCATCCGTCAGCTAATGGAATTTCCCATTTTATTCTTGGGCGCAGTTCCAGGAAATACCCCTGCGTTATATTCCCTTATGAACTACGCCGATCTCAAACTCGGCACATGGTATCCAGAGGGTGGTATGTACAGCGTGGTTCGTGGTATGGAAAAATTGGCAATCGAATTAGGAGTAAATATCGAAGTGGATACCGAAGTTACCGGTTTTGAGTTCGAGGGTAAAAATATTTCAGCTGTGGTAGCTGGTGAAAAGCGTTGGGAAACCAATGTAGTAGTAGCGTCTGCCGACTACAACCACGTAGATCAGAAACTCTTACCAAAAAAGTTTGCAAACTATTCCCCCTCCTACTGGGATAGAAGAAAAATGGCTCCTTCAAGTCTGCTGTTCTACATCGGGCTAAATAAGAAAGTGGAAAACATGGAACATCATTCCTTGTACTTCGACGCCCCATTTGACGAGCATGCCGATGCGATTTATACTAATCCACGCTGGCCAGAAACGCCCCTTTACTACGTTTCCAACACATCGAAAACTGATCCACACGCTGCACCAGAAGGCTGCGAGGCACTTACTTTCTTAGTGCCATTAGCCCCGGATTTGGAAGACACCGAGGAAATGCGCGAGGAATACTTCCATAAAATCATGGATAGATTTGAAGCAACGATGGGTCAAAAAATTAGAGATCACATCGTGGTTAAAAGATCTTACGCGATGGCTGATTTCAAAAAAGACTATCATGCGTTTAAAGGTAATGCATACGGTCTAGCTAACACCCTCGATCAAACCGCTATTTTGAAACCCAGTCTGAAAAATAAGCATCTTAAAAATCTTTATTACGCGGGTCAACTTACCGTGCCGGGTCCAGGAGTTCCTCCTTCACTCATTTCCGGATTAGTAGTTGGCGACGAAATCGTAAAAGATTTTGGTTGGAAAGTCAAACAAAAAGTTGCCCAAAGCGTTTAAATTGTAATCTTCACCATAACACTACAGCTATGCTACATTTGTATGATAAGGTATCGCGTACCGCCTCTAAAATGGTGACCAACAACTATTCGACTTCCTTTTCGTTGGGAATCTATTGTTTAGATAAAAAATACCACGAAGCTATATATGCCATTTACGGTTTTGTTCGCTTAGCCGACGAAATTGTAGATACCTTTCACGATTCGCCTAAAGAAGCATTGCTCGATGAATTTGAAAAAGATACCTTCATTGCTATTGAGCGCGGTATAAGTTTGAACCCCATTTTACATTCGTTTCAGTGGGCGGTGAATACCTACAATATTGACCACGAAAATATCCGCACCTTTCTTCGCTCCATGCGTATGGATCTATCCGAGCGCTCGTATGACTTAGACGGGTATGAAGATTATATTCTTGGTTCAGCAGAAGTTGTAGGGCTGATGTGTTTACGCGTATTTGTTGAAGGAAACGAGGAAAAGTATCAAAATCTTCGTGAGCCCGCCATGAAACTCGGCAGCGCATTCCAGAAAATCAACTTCCTTCGCGACCTTCATGCAGATTATTTCCAACTTGGTAGAGTATATTTCCCCGGAATAGACATGAAATCGTTTGATGAGGCTACCAAAAAAGAAATTGAGCAAGACATCGAAATTGATTTTAAAGCTGGTTTTGAGGGAATAAAGAAACTCCCTAAAGGTGTGCGCTTCGGAGTGTATGTAGCTTATGTTTACTATTACGCTCTTTTCCAAAGAATTAAAGGTCTTGAACCCAGTGTAATCCTCTCCGAAAGAGTTCGCATTCCCAACAGAAAAAAATACCGTTTACTTTTAAGTTCTTACCTTCGCCATAGTTTTAACGCCCTATAATCTAAAATATGTCCGAATATGTTATCCTGGTCGATGAGAGCGACAAGCCTCTCGGACTGATGGAGAAAATGGAAGCCCACGAAAAAGGCTTATTACACCGCGCAATCAGTGTTTTCATCCTCAACGAGAAAAATGAAATCATGCTCCAGCAGCGAGCATTCGAGAAATATCACAGCGGTGGCCTCTGGACCAACACCTGCTGCACGCATCCAAGAGATGGTGAAAGTACCATCGACGCTGCCAACCGCCGACTCAAAGAAGAAATGGGCATAAGCTGCGAACTTCGCCCGCTATTTTCTTTTATCTACCGAGCCGAATTCGATAATGACCTTATTGAACATGAACTCGACCATGTATTTGTAGGATACGTGAAAGAGAACATCGCCCCCCAACTCAATCCCGATGAGGCTGCCTCGTGGAAGTGGATGAGTATTCCCGAAATTGAGGCAGACATCAACCAAAACCCAGATCAGTACACCGCCTGGTTCAAAATCGTATTTGAACAGTTTGTTCGTGAAACCGTGGGAGAAATAGAGTCATAAGAAACAAAAGTTTTCTTCCCGATTTCAATAAAAAACCTCGTGCGATTATCTCCTTAAAGACAATCGCCTAATAAAAAACGTATTGAAATGCAAGTAACCGTTAGTCGCCGTGCGCACTTCAATGCTGCGCACAGGCTGCACAACCCAGAGCTTTCTGATGCAGAAAATGCCGAAATTTTCGGACTCTGCAATAATGAATACTACCACGGCCACAATTACGAACTCATCGTAAGTGTGAAGGGCGATATCGACCCCAAAACCGGATACGTAGTGGACATGAAATGGCTCAAAGACCTCATCAAAAGCGAAGTTGAAGATCGCTATGACCACAAAAACCTCAACCTTCAAACCGAAGATTTTAAAGATCTTAACCCAACCGCCGAATATATCGCCCTGGTCATCTGGCGCAGATTGCGTGAGCATGTACCTTCATCATTAACACTTAAAGTAACCCTATATGAGACCCCAAGAAATTTCGTCGAAGTTGGTGAGTAAAAACGGAGTAAATGGAGCAAACGGCCATTCGTCCCTAATGGACGTGATCGACGACCATATATTCAACGGCAAAATAGAAACCCCTATGTTGCCCAATGCATTTGATCTTTCTGATGAAGAAAAAATCGATCAAATTGCCGATAAAATGGCCGACATTCTCACTATTCTCGGATTAGACCTAACCGATGATAGCTTACGCAATACGCCCTACCGGGTGGCAAAAATGTACGTTAAAGAGGTGTTTTCCGGACTAAATCCGGCTAATAAGCCCAAAGTACAGATGTTTAACAACACCTACGGCTACAATCGCATGTTGGTAGAGCGCAACATCACGCTGCACTCCTACTGCGAACACCATCTCGTACCCATTATCGGTAAAGTACACGTTGGCTACATCAGCAACGGAAGCGTTATTGGCTTGAGTAAAATCAACCGTATCGTGCGCTACTTTGCGAAAAGACCCCAAGTACAAGAGCGTCTTACCGAACAAATCGCCGATGAACTAAAGAAGGTTTTGCAAACCAACGACGTAGCCGTAGTAGTAGAAGCCGAACACTTTTGCGTGGTTACCCGCGGCATTGAAGATTCTCAATCATCTACCGTAACCACGCATTTTAGCGGTGCGTTTGAAGAGGTAAAGAATAGAGAGGAGTTTTTCCGCCATGTTGATGCAAAATAATGTCTGTCTATAAAAACTAGAAAAAAATGAACATACTCATCATAGGTGGAAATTCGGGAATTGGAGCTGCCCTGCTTGAGCAATTGAGCAGCGTGCCCAACCTGAATCTCTACGCCGCCAATCGCAACGGATTCTCCAGTCTGCCTTCCGGCCTCCACATTCAGGAAGTAGATGTTACGCAAGATGATTTTAGCTTAGACTTACCCGATGAACTTCATGGACTAGTGTATTGTCCGGGAAGCATCAATCTAAAACCCTTCGAACGCTTGCCCATGGAAAGCTTTCAAAGCGATCTCGACATCAACCTTTTTGGACTCATTAAGGTGTTGAAACAAGCACTGCCCGCATTGAGAAAAACGGGTAATGCATCGGTGGTGGCGTTTTCTACCGTGGCCGTGCAAACCGGCATGCCCTTCCACGCTTCTGTAGCTGCGGCTAAGGGGGCGGTTGAAGGACTAATGCGTTCTTTAGCAGCCGAATATGCGCCGAAAATCCGCTTTAACGTAATTGCTCCATCCCTCACCGATACACCTCTGGCATCAGGACTTTTGGGAAATGAGCGCAAGAAAGAAGCCGCATCGGAAAGACATCCTTTGAAAAAAGTGGGTGAAGCAAACCAACTCGCCGCCATGGCAAAATTCCTTCTCATGGAAGAAGGTAGTTGGATTACCGGACAAACACTCCACGTTGACGGAGGTATGTCGAACCTCAAAATCTAAATATGAGTCTTACGCACTATACCGCCCAGGATGTTGCCGAAATGGAACGCTTTACCCGCGTTAATTTCGGCAACACCCTTTCGGGCATGCGCACGCCATTCCTCGTTGGCACGAAAGGAAATAAAGGCAGCAACCTAGCCATTTTCAATTCCATTGTACACATCGGCGCTAACCCTATGCTTTTAGGGATGGTGTTTCGGCCAAGTACCGTTCCACGCCATACACTAGAAAACCTCAAGGCCACTGGTGTGTACACCCTCAATTTGGTAAGTGAAGAAATGATTGCCGCCGCGCACATGACCTCCGCCAAATACCCCGAAGGTGTTTCGGAATTTGAAGCCTGTGGTTTTGCCGAGCGTTACCGCAATGACTTCCCTGCTCCCTTCGTAGCAGAATCGCCCCTGCAAATGGCTTTATCCTTTCGTGAGGAACACCATATCAAAGCCAATGACACCCTATTTGTGGTAGGCGAAGTACTAGATGTTTTTGTTTCCTCAGAAGCCGTATCAGCCAGAGGTGAAATTCTCCATGAAAAACTCAAAACCTCGGTTGTAAGCGGACTCGACGCCTATTATTCCGTGAAAAAAGTGGCAGAAATGCCCTATGCTCGTCCGCAATAATTCTCCCTTAATATGAACGTTCACATCCACTGGTTTCGCCGCGATTTACGTTTACACGACCATCGAGCACTATATGAGGCTGCCAAACAAGGCTTGCCCATAGTTGGACTTTTCATCTTCGACAAAGAAATTTTGGATAAGCTCGACGACCCTAAAGATATGAGGGTACAATTTATCCACGATGCGTTGTCGAGCATGAAATCTCAGCTGGAAGAAAAAGGGAGTTCATTGATTGTAAAATACGGAACGCCCTTGCAAGTGTGGAAAGATTTGCTGAGTGAATATGACGTGCAAAGCGTTTCGGCAGTTCGCGATTATGAGCCTTATGCAAAAGAGCGTGACAAGCAGGTGTATGATTTTTTGCAAACAAAGAACATCAAATTTGCGGGCTACAAAGACCAAGTGATATTTGAAAAATCGGAGGTAGTAAAGCAAGATGGAGGGGTGTACACCGTTTTCACGCCCTATCGAAAAACCTGGGAGGCCAAATTGCGCCCTGAGGATTACCAAGATTTTTCGGTGGATTTAGAATCCTTTCATAAAATGCCGGCGCAAGCTATGCCTAGTTTGTCGAGCATGGGCTTTGAGCAAACCTCCACGGAGCATTTTCCGGGGAAAAATTTGACCGACAATTTAATCAAAAACTACCACGACACCCGCAACCTTCCATACGTCAAAGGAACGAGCAGACTAAGTGTTCACTTGCGTTTTGGCACCATCAGCATTAGGGAGTTGGTGCGTCGTGCGGTGAAATTAAACGATACTTTCCTCAGTGAGCTCATCTGGCGCGACTTCTACCAGATGACCCTCTATCACTTTCCCGAATCGGTAAATAAGGCCATCAAGCCCAAGTATGATCGCATAGAATGGGAAAACAACGAAGCGCATTTTCAGGCGTGGTGTGAGGGGAAAACCGGCTACCCATTGGTAGATGCCGGCATGCGCGAACTCAACACCACCGGGTACATGCACAACCGCGTGCGCATGGTGGTTGCGAGCTTTCTCACAAAGCATTTACTCATCGACTGGCGTTGGGGCGAGCGCTATTTTGCTGCCAAGCTCCTCGATTTTGATTTATCGGCCAATGTGGGAGGCTGGCAGTGGGCAGCGGGTTGTGGCAACGATGCAGCACCTTACTTCCGCGTATTCAATCCCACGACACAAGCTGAAAAATTCGATCCCGAAAACAAGTACATCAAAACCTTCGTCAAGGAATATGGCACCAAAGCATATCCGGAGCCTATTGTGGAGCACAAATTTGCTAGAGAGAGGGTGTTAGCGAGGTTTAAAGAGGCGCTTAACAGCTAAATAAAGACAAGCCTTAGCCCTACCCTATTACCTCCCCTGGCATTGCACCCTCGGCTGCTTGCAAAAAGCGGAGTTTGCCATCAACGCCTTCAACCATCAAAATCATGCCTTCCGACATAATACCGCGGATTTTGCGAGGCTCAAGGTTGAGCAAGACGGTAACTGTGGTTCCTGGTAAATCTTCCGGCTGATAATGCTCAGCAATACCGGAAACCAACTCTACGGTTTTTACCCCTACATCTACCTTAAGGTGAAGCAGCTTATCGGCCTTTTTTACTTTTTCGGCAGATACGATTTTCCCAACGCGCATGTCCATCTTCTGGAAGTCGGGAAACTGTACTGTTTCTTTTACCGGCGCCATACCCTGTGCTTCCTCCGTTACGGCGGATTGCACTAATTTTTGTCGCTGCTTTTCCATATCCTCGTCTTCAATTTTGGAAAATAACAAAAAGGGCTTCGGCAGCTTGGTTCCTTCTTGCACCTGAACAGCGGTATTCCAACCGCTTTGCATCGGCGCAGTTTCGCCTAAAAGCGTGTGAAGTTTTTCGGAAGTGAAGGGCAAGAAGGGCTGCAATACATTGCGCAAATGAGCTATTAGCAACAGGCAATCATCTAGCACCACACGGGCGGCATTCATATCGTCTTTAGCCAATTTCCACGGCTCAGTTTCGGTGAGGTAACGGTTTCCGTGGCGCGCCAAATCCATAGCGGCAGTAAGCGCCTGCTTGAAGCGGTACTGTCGTACGCCGGCTTCTACATTAGCATACGTGCTATCTACCACTTCCTGATGCCTAGCTTCGCTAAAGGCTTCAAGCTTATGCGCAACTACGCCATCGAAATACTTTTGGTAAAGCACCATCACACGGTTGACCAAATTCCCTAAGATAGCCACGAGTTCGTTGTTTACCCGCGCCTGAAAATCACTCCAAGTAAATTCGCTATCGCCTGTTTCCGGAGCAATGGAGGTGAGCACGTAACGCAGCTCATCCATTTTCCCGGGGAATTCTTCTAAATATTCGTGTACCCACACCGCCCAATTGCGCGAGGTGGAAATCTTTTTGCCTTCGAGATTGAGAAATTCGTTGGCCGGCACATTTTCGGGCAACTGATAATCACCGTGCGCCATAAGCATAGCCGGGAAGATGATACAGTGAAAAACGATATTGTCTTTCCCAATAAAATGCACAATTCTGCTATCCTCCCCCTGCCAGTAGTCTTTCCAAGCTTCGCCTAGTAGTTGCTTGGTGGCAGTGATGTAGCCAATGGGCGCATCGAACCACACGTATAAGACTTTCGATTCGGCACCTTGTACCGGCACGGGCACACCCCAATCCAAATCGCGGGTCATGGCGCGAGGCTGTAGTCCTTGCTGCAACCACGACATGCATTGCCCATACACGTTCGACTTCCAATAACTCTTCTTCGAGGCAATGAATTCCTGCAGTCGATCTTGATAGGCGTCGAGGGGTAAAAACCAGTTGAGCGTACTGCGCAGTTCTGGTTTGGATCCACTCAGCGTACTGGTAGGATTTATGAGATCCGTAGGACTCAGCGAGGCGCCACAAGACTCACACTGATCGCCGTAAGCCGAGTCGTGCCCACATTTCGGACAGGTACCGATGATATATCGGTCGGCCAAAAACTGCTTAGCCACCGGATCGTAATACTGTTCAGTCTCCTTTTCGGTAAACACCCCGGCTTGGTGCAAGTGCTTGAAAAATTCCGAGGCCGTTTGGTGGTGATCTTCGGAAGAAGTGCGGCTGTAAATATCGAACGAAATGCCCAGTTCTTCAAACGCCTTCGACATGATACCGTGATAGCGATTGACAATTTCCTGGGGGGTGGTTTGCTCGTTGCGCGCCTTGATGGTGATAGGCACACCGTGTTCATCGCTGCCGCAAACGAATTTCACATCTTCTCCCGCCAATCGCAGGAAGCGCACGTAAATATCTGCTGGCAGGTAACATCCTGCAATATGTCCAATATGTAAAGGCCCATTCGCGTATGGAAGGGCTGCTGTGACCAAATTTTTCTTTCCGGGCATGAATGCAATTTTAGGTTGCAAATATCCATTAAAAAGATGGAATTACCTTGGGTTTATGCCCCCTCACACAATCTCTCCCAATACCTCTAGGCTTACCGGTGTGCGAAAGGACTCAACGTGAATCCGAAAAAAGCGAATTACCGACTGCAGAGCCTCACGCTTTTGCTGATTATTCCAACCGGGTGGCGGACTCCCCGGACATACCTCTTCACTACTAAACCACGAAAAAACCTTAGTCTGCGGCGCATCGAGAAAATGAGGGTGCAGCGGCTCATGACGGAGATATACCCCCTCCATCAAATCAAAAAAACCGGTGGTTTCGTGGGGTGATTTCCCCGGCGAAAATCCTAAAAAATGAGAGGTGCGAAGCAAAGCCCAAAGGTGGAAATACCCTAAACCTTTTTCGCGCGTACAGAGATCTTGAATGCAGGTTTGCAAAAAATGGTACATCTGCGGCTGCGATCCTTCTTCCTTGAGTATTTGCGACCACACATCAGCCAGAAAAAAAGACACCGAAGTTTTCAAAGGATCTTTTTGCAGCGCCTCCGAATGCTGGGATAAACGGGCCTCATTCACCGTGTAAAAATCACCACTTCGGCGCAACACGGCCTCCACCATTGCCAGAGGACGATGCATGGCGGCGGGAAAAGAACTGCGTTTGCTCTTGGCGTTTTTTACTAAAATGGGAATGCGCCCCAAAGATTCTGCAAACACGTGTAAGACCACACCATTTTCCCCGAAAGGATATTTGCGCAGAATAATAAAAGACGATTTTTCAATCATTGGCGCACGATGAGAATCTTCACCACGGCGGTTTGAAAGCCGTCTCGATCATTCATAAAGGCCATATAAACACCAGTTGCTACGTCTTGACCGTGAAAACCCTTACCGTCCCAAACAGCTTGACCACCCTGAGCAATGGTTTCGTAAACCAAATTCCCACTCAAATCGGTAATTTTCACTTGGGCGTCGGTAAGCAAATTTCTGATGTAGATGAGACCTTGGTAATCCGGACGAACAGGATTAGGAAAAACGTAAGGCTCTTCGAAGAAATCACTACCCTCGGTGGCGGAACCAATAAAAGTGGTAACTCCTCCGGGTGTGGCAAAAAAGACTTCCCCGGTTCTGCGGTTTACATCAATGTCAAAAATGGTATTTGAAGGCAGGGGAGAGTTATTCTGGTTAAAGGCGTGGATTTCCTGTCTGCCATCAGAGGAAGTATAAAAAGCTCCGCGAAAACTTGTACCAAACCATTTTTGATTGGCACCATCGACCTTCACACAGGTAACGTTTTCTTGCGAAAGCAGCGCCTGCACCACCCCATCTTCTTCGAATGTAATGCGCACGGCATCAAAATTTTCTCCTGAATCAAAAATGTTATCGGGATTAAAGATTACCGCCACTCCGGCTCCGGTCCCCAACCATATTGAGCCATTGCGATCTTCATCAAAAGCATTGACGATATTTGAAGGTAAATTGCCTTGACCTTCAGTTTCGGTCAAACGGCGAATTTGCAAATTTCCCGCAGCGTTTTCCTGAGCAACAATAACTCCCCCGGTACGCATTTGCACCCAAATTTGGTCTCGCGAAGTCACCATCATACGTTGTACAATGGTGGTGGTAGTTACCGCACTTCCCAGTGAAAAGGTTTCCCAAGTACCATCCACTCTTCGTACACTTAGCGGATTATCATTTTGGGATGTCACTACCCAGAGGTTTCCCTTAGAATCAAAGTCCATCCAACCTGCACGAATGGTGCTTCCCGTATTGTTCACATTCGTAAGTCCGTGCTCGGCATTATTGGAAGCATTAAATTCATTGATTAGCACACCATCTTTAAATTCAAGCAGACCACCACCCCAAGAAGAAGCAAAAACGTGATTGGGATTATCGGGATGGGTGCGGACAGCTACAATATCGTTTACATTATTAAGCTGATCGGGCGTAATTCCTCCCCATTGAAAATCTTTGTAGGTAAAAATACCCGAGCGATCAAAAGTCTCGGTAAAGGTGGAAGTAAGAGCTGCCGTTGCGACGTAGAGCTTTTCTCCATTGTGAAACAAACTGTAGGCACGGGAATTTTTTGGACCATTAGGAAGAATCCCGATAAAATTTTGAAAGGGATTCAGTTCGGCTAGTCCTTCAAAAAGTGTTGCCATCCAAAGGCGGTTTAATTCGGTATCACGCACGGCCTTCAGCGGATGAAAGTCTGGTCTATTAACGTTATCGCTGGTGATATTATAAATCATACCGAAGTTTTTGTTGAACGCACGAACACCAAACGAATGCGCTCCAATAAGCAAATCTTCCGAAGCGCGAACATCGGTGTACGTTTGAGGAACAAAATCATCGATATGCAACCACAGACTGTCTTGCAAGCGGAAGATGGAATCAAAGGTTCCTTCGATGCGCTGACAAACAACCGGTTCATCGTTGAAAACGGTTACCAAGGGAATCTCGTTCAGGCCAAAACGTGGAAGACGACTCCAGCTTTGAAAGAAACTCAATGGACTACTAAGAGATGCGCGGTAGAGCCCGTCGGGGGTTCCGGCGTAGATGAAGTTATTCGCCTCGTCAACGGCAACTTGATAAACTTCCAAAACACTTCCTTGCGGACCAATAACGTAGGTTTCTCGCACCAATCTTTCTTTTAAATCCACCACTACAATACCAAAGCCCATTGAGATATATAAGCGGTCGCCGTGCACGCGAAGGTGGTTCATCCTGCGATTACCTAAGAAAAGCGTGGAGCGAGCTATATCCGGAATATTGATGATTCGTCCATTGCGGTATAAATCAATGTTTCCATTTTCATAGCCAATAATCAATTGTCTGGTAGGGCGATACACATCGAGCGCCACAATGCCCACGTCGCTCAAACCGGCCTGTTTTCCAAAACGCTCGATTTCGCCGGAAGACTTGTCGTAAATCATCAAGGCCTGAGCAGTGGCACCATAAACCAAATCTTCTATCTGCGCTACATCGCGAATATGATTGAAAAAGTTATGCTCAACCCAATTTCCTTGAGCAAAAAGCAAGGAAGTTGACAAAGAAAAAATAAGAGCATAGAGCGGAGATAATAAACTTTTTTGCATGAGTCAAAATTACATGTAAATCCTCAACGTCGGCAAATGAATTTAATTGTTGGCAAAAATGATTTTCACTCACTCTTTTACATACCAATCTGGAGCAGCAAGTTCAGTTTCCAACATATAAACGGCGATGGCCTCTAGCCTTTCCTTGCTATAGGATAAACGCGGCATTAATCCATACTTCTTCACTGCTGCCGGCATCAAAGCTTTCTCGGCAGTAGGATGATTAACAAAATCCGTCATGGCTTGCACAAAATCTTCCCGCTCGGGATAAATTGCCAAATAGGTATCTCTAACTTGCACTAAAGGCGGAGCCATTCTCGAATTTTCTCCCGCTGTGGGGTGGTGACAACTAATACAATATTTACTGGCCAAACGCTCCCCAGATTCAACTTCTGCTCCCGAGGTTGCCGACTGACAGGCAACGAAAGAAATAAGAAAAAAAGACAGTATAATTACGTACTTTTGCATAACGAAATTTTTGTGCTCGCAAGGTAATCACATTGAGAATTTGTAGCCTTTTGACCATTGATTTTTTTTTCAAAAAAATAAGAAAAATTAAATCCCGAAAAACAATTGTCTAATCGGTCATGTTTTTTACCTTTGCAATTAGAATTAATCTAAATAAAAATGATTCAAGTAAGCGAAAGTGCTCGGAAAAAAATCAGCCATTTGCTGGAAGAAGAAGGTCTTGGCGAGGAAGCTTGTCTTCGCGTACAAGTCACCAGTGGCGGTTGCTCCGGTCTATCATATAAAATGGATTTTGTTTCCAAGCCCGAAGAAGGCGACAAGCTTTTTGCCGATAATGGGGTAACCATTGCGGTAGAAAAAAAGAGTTTATTGTATTTGGCGGGCACCACCCTAGAGTATTCCGGCGGGTTAAACGGGAAGGGATTTGCCTTTAACAACCCTAACGCGGCGCGAACCTGCGGGTGCGGCGAAAGTTTCGCAATCTAAAAAATTAATGCCATGGATATCTTAGAAAAAGTAACGAACTCCGACTATAAATACGGATTTTACACCAATATCGAATCAGATAAAGCGCCTCCGGGATTGAATGAGGATATCATTCGCTTTATTTCTGCAAAAAAACAAGAGCCCGAATGGATGCTTGAATGGCGTCTAGATGCCTTCCGTACTTGGCAAAAAATGACCGAGCCGGAGTGGGCGCATGTAAAATACGAAAAGCCGAATTATCAAGACATCACCTATTATTCTGCTCCCAAGCCGAAAAAAACACTCGACAGTCTTGACGAAGTAGACCCTGAATTGCTCAAAACCTTTGAGAAACTCGGCATTTCTATCGATGAACAAAAACGTCTTTCCGGAGTAGCTGTTGACATTGTTGTGGATAGTGTATCGGTAAAAACCACCTTCCGTGAAAAACTTCAGGAAATGGGCATTATTTTCTGTTCAATCAGCGACGCCATTCGTGAATATCCGGAGTTGGTCAAGAAATACTTAGGCACGGTAGTGCCCAAAAGCGATAACTTCTTCGCAGCTTTAAATTCCGCTGTTTTCACTGACGGTTCCTTCTGTTACATCCCCAAGGGAGTGCGTTGCCCGATGGAGCTCTCTACCTATTTCCGCATCAACGAAGCAGGCACGGGTCAGTTTGAGCGCACGCTACTCATTGCCGACGAAGATAGCTACGTTTCTTACCTCGAAGGTTGTACTGCTCCGATGCGCGACGAAAATCAGTTGCACGCAGCAGTGGTTGAGCTCGTAGCCCTCGACAACGCCGAAATCAAATACTCCACCGTACAAAACTGGTACCCCGGAGATAAGGAAGGTAAAGGTGGCGTATTCAACTTTGTAACTAAAAGAGGCATCTGCGAGCGCAATGCAAAAATCTCTTGGACACAGGTAGAAACCGGCTCAGCCGTTACCTGGAAATACCCTTCTTGCATTCTCAAAGGGGATAATAGCATCGGGGAGTTTTACAGCGTAGCCGTAACCAACAACTTCCAGCAAGCCGATACCGGAACCAAGATGATTCACTTGGGTAGAAACACCAAGAGTACCATTATTTCCAAAGGTATTTGCGCCGGAAAATCTGAAGGCTCATATAGGGGTCTGGTAAAAATTGGGCCGCGAGCACAAAACGCTCGCAACTTCTCGCAATGCGACTCCCTGCTTATGGGCGATGCCTGCGGGAGTCACACCTTCCCTTACATCGAGATTAAAAACAAATCAGCCAAAGTAGAACACGAGGCTACCACTTCAAAAATTGGTGAAGATCAACTATTTTACTGCAACCAACGAGGCATTCCCACCGAGGAGGCCATCGCTTTGATTGTCAATGGTTACTGCAAAGACGTGCTAAACCAACTGCCAATGGAATTCGCCGTTGAAGCGCAAAAGCTTCTTGAAGTGAGTTTGGAAGGCAGCGTTGGTTAAATCGTTTATACAAATTTGAAATAAAAATTATCCCCCACAAAAATCATATCATGTTAAAGATAAAAAATCTCCACGCGAATATTGAAGACAACGAAATTCTTCGTGGAATAAATTTAGAAGTAAAACCCGGAGAAGTTCACGCTATCATGGGACCAAACGGTTCAGGTAAAAGTACTTTGAGTGCCGTAATTGCTGGAAGGGAAGACTACGAAATCACCGAGGGCAGCATCGAGTTTGCCGGAGAAGACATCATGGAATTGTCGCCTGAAGAGCGTTCACACATGGGGCTTTTCCTGAGCTTCCAATACCCGGTTGAGATTCCCGGAGTAAGTGTTACCAACTTCTTGAAAACCGCCATCAATGAATCGCGCAAGGGTCGTGGACAAGAGCCCATGCCGGCAAAAGACATGCTCAAGCAAATGCGCGAGAAAATGGCGTTGTTGGAAATGGACAAAAGCTTCATGAGCCGTTCCATCAACGAAGGCTTTTCGGGTGGGGAGAAAAAACGCAACGAAATCTTCCAAATGGCGATGTTGGAACCCAAATTAGCCATCCTCGACGAAACCGATTCAGGATTAGATATCGACGCCCTGCGCATTGTGGCCAACGGTGTAAACAAACTGCGCAGTGAAAACAACAGCTTCTTAGTGATTACCCACTACCAAAGACTATTAGAATACATCGTACCCGATTTTGTACATGTATTGTACAACGGTAGAATCGTTAAATCTGGCGGCAAAGAACTCGCCCTCGAACTCGAAAGCAAAGGCTACGACTGGATCAAGCAGGAAGCTACAGTTTAATTTACAAAAACGAACTCCAAATGGAACTATTTAAGGACAAACTCCTTTCTTCATTCATCGTTTTTGAAAACCAATTAAACGGAGCCAAAAACACCCCTTTTCATCAACTTCGTCGCAATTCAATTGACGTATTTGAGGAAAAAGGTTTTCCCACGGTAAAAAATGAAGAGTGGAAGTACACCAACCTCAAGCCCATTTTCAATAAAGACTATAGCGTTTTTCTATCCTCCGAAGAATCACTGGAATTTCGCGATGTTCGACGTTTTTTCCTCAGTGAATCCGATACGTATAAAATTGTGTTCATCAACGGATTCTTCGCTTCGTGGCTGAGCTCTACCACGCATCAGAAATTCGATGTGTGCACCTTCTCCGCAGCGCTAGAAAGACACCGAGATATTGTGGATAAATACGCCGGAACCATTGCACGTAAAGAAGAAAGCATTACCGCGCTGAATACCTCCTTTGCTCGCGAAGGCGCCTTTGTTCACGTACCCGACGGACGTGCGGTGGACAAGCCTATTGAGATTATTTTTCTCACTACCGACAATGAGAAAAACACCTTCTCGCAACCCAGAAATTTGGTGGTTGTAGGCAAAAATGCTTCGGCTTGTATTGTGGAAAGACACCAATCATTGGGTAGTCAGCTCAGCGTGTCCAATAGCGTAACTGAGGTTTTTGCCGATGAAGGCGCAAACATCACCTACCACAAAATCCAAAACGACCAGGATACAGCATCGCTGATTGATTCCACCACGGTTAAGCAATTGCGCGATAGTACCGTAACGGTGCATACCTTCTCATTTGGAGGTAAACTCACACGGAATAACCTCGAATTTGACCTCACTGAGCCCAACGCAACGGCAAATCTTTACGGAATATCCATTCTCAACAACCGTCAGTTGGTTGACAACCATACCGTAGTGAATCACATTTCTCCGCATTGCCAAAGCAACGAGCTCTACAAGGGTATCTACGACGATAATGCCCGCGGAGTGTTCAACGGAAAAGTGCACGTATATCCCCACGCGCAGAAAACCAATGCGTTTCAGGAAAACAACAACCTTCTTTTGGCCGACACCGCTTCGGTTGATACCAAGCCTCAATTGGAAATTTACGCCGACGATGTGAAGTGTTCACACGGCTGTACCATTGGCCAATTAGATGAAGATGCCATGTTTTATTTACGACAAAGAGGAATTCCTTTGAAAGAAGCCCAAGCATTGCTTATGTTTGCATTTACAACCGATGCTTTACAAAACATCGGTATTCCAGAATTAAAAAGCAAACTAAACAGGTTGATTGCTAGAAAATTATCAGTCAGCTTGGACTTTGATCTTTAAAACATGAAGCACATATTAATCGTAATTGCAATGTTGGGCGGTACTTTGGTACACGCCCAACATTCGTTTTGGGTATTCTTTACCGACAAAGATGGGGTTGAATTCGATCCCGAAGCCTATTTCCACGAAGCCGCGCTGGAAAGACGTGACAAGCACAAGGTTCCACGTGATCATATCAGTGACTACCCTGTTAGGGAAGATTACGTAGATATCGTTTGCAACATGGTCAATGAATGTGGTTACGCAAGCAGGTGGTTCAACGCCTTATTCGTTACAGCGGACGAATTACAGATTGAAGCAGTACGACAACTATCGTTCGTAAGGGATATTGAAATCAGCAGAGTAAAACTCGATGTAGCGCAGTTTGAAATGCCTGATGATGATATGCGTCCGATTTCCACTCCCGATTACCTGCACCAGATTCGTTCGATGAACGGACAAGAATTTGGCGACCATGAATACACCGGTAAGAACGTACGCATTGCGGTGTTTGACGCGGGTTTCCCAGAAGTAACAACCCATTTTTCACTATACCACATCAAAGAAGCCAAGCGTATTGCCGCTACTTTCAACTTTGCTCGGCCGAAAAAAGATGTTTTCCGATCAAATGCGCATGGACTCATGGTACTTTCCAATATTGCCGGAAAAAATCAAAGCAAGCAACTCATGGGTTTGGCTCCAGACGCCACATTTTTATTGGCTTTAACGGAAATCCGCAGAGAAATCTTTAAGGAAGAGCAGTGGTGGCTAGCAGCCGCAGAATGGGCCGACAAAAACGGAGCGCAAATCATCAACAGTTCACTAGGTTACACCGATGCACGCTACTTTCCAGAACAGATGGATGGCAGAACTGCCTTGGTTACGAGAGCGGCTAACATGGCTGCTGGAAAAGGGATTTTGGTAGTAAATGCTGCTGGAAATGAGGGCACTGATGAATCATGGACGTATATTGG